>JBLXCH010000087.1:109-13995 GCA_048265065.1 Motiliproteus sp.
GGCTCTGGCTCTGGCTCTGGCTCTGGCTCTGGCTCTGGCTCTGGCTCTGGCTCTGGCTCTGGCTCTGGCTCTGGCTCTGGCTCGACAGTATCAGAAGCAACCTCAGCCGCTTGCAACTGTTCTGCTTGGCCAATGTCCTGATTAGTCTGTTCTTCAGTCGCAACTTTCTCTGCTGACTTTGAACTCTCTTCAGGCTTTTCTTCAGATTTTGCTTCAGAGTGCTCTACAGGCTGCGGTCCTGCATCCTTTGTTAACCAATAAATACCAACAAGCACAACAACCAACGCAACGCCGCCGGCCACGTAGGGGAACATTTCAGGGCCGCCCAGTGCATTAATGAGTTCATTCATGAATTAATCTTTCCAACCAATAGGACAAATAAAAAAGCGGTGTCTCATAGAAGCCATCAGCAAAGCAGAATCATTAATCTGCTGTTATCCCTAATGGCATGTGACAAAATTAGTTTTCAAGCTTACCATTTTGTCCCGAGCCTTGGCATAGGCCAAACAAAATTCATCGGATACAATGCATGTTTAACAAAGCACTATTCAGTCGCAAACAGCTGAACATCATTATTGTGGTGACGACGCTGGTGATTGCGGTGCTGGCAACCACAGGGCCAGACCCTCTGCCCACTATTGAGCAAGCAGATGCCGCGGGCCAGCCTGTTTATTTTATTGAACAAAAAGAGGACATAGGTCGACTACGCCTGAGTTTTTCGCTGCCCAACAATGGCCACTCCAGCGAATTCAAACCACAGTTACTCTACCAACTAATTACCCAGCGTTTGCAAGAACAGTCCCTCGATCGTCAAAGCGGCTGGCCCCCCATTAGTCTGCGGCTGCTCAATGACCGACTAGAATTGCAGTTAAATGCAGATGCACTGCTAACCAACAAGCAGCTGACAGAACTGCTCCACTGGTTGATTGACGACTTCAGCTTGCACGAGCAATTTTCGACCGGCCAGCGGCTGCAAGCAACGCGCTATATTCAACAAAATTCGAGCCCCAGCCCCTTAATTCAACTGGCACCGTTGCTTGGTATTCAATTAACAGCGACTGACAACAATACCAACAGCTATCAAAAGCAATTATTTAATCGCCAACAACTAACCATCAGCTATGTAGGCCCAAACGCAGCTAGCTGGATTACACTGCTTACTAACACACTAGCAACATTACCCGATTCTACAGAGCCGCCTGAGCAGCAAATGCGCTGGCCCTACCCGACCAAAGTGCTTAAGCAACCCAAAGACGCAGCTGCGATTGTCGCGCGAATCACGCAAGGCCAAGATGACCCTGACAGCATTCTTGAACGAGCGGCTATAGAGTTTATTCAACAAGCACTCTTACCCTCAGAAGTCTCTGATTGGCAATCCCATCACGGCGCAGGCCTACTCTTAATTGCAAGCCAACAAATGCCCGCAAAGGCATTGCTTGGTTCCCTACGTCAGCGAATAGATCAACTCAGCGCTGCCGACATCGACGCTCACATCACTGAGCTCGTCAGCGCAATAGAAGCACTACAAGATCAACCTGAGGGACTACTTGACCGAACGGACTTGGTCGCCCGCTATCAACTGCCGTTAAACTACTTACCCCTGCTAGTTAACGAGCTACGTTCTCTTGACCCTGATACGATAAAAGATCGGGCATCAAAACTGCTCTCTAATGAAGATTTTTACTGGATTTCGCAGCCTTGAACAAACCCAGACAAAAACGACTCAACAAACCTGTATCGACAGGCAGGCAAAAACTGCGGATCATCGGCGGCAGCTGGCGTGGCAGAAAGTTAGCGTTTGCGGATATTCCCGGGTTACGGCCTACAACCGACCGTGTACGCGAAACAGTTTTTAATTGGTTGCAAATGGATATCCATGGCGCGCAATGCATCGACCTCTTTGCAGGAAGTGGCGCGCTCGGGTTAGAAGCGCTTTCACGAGGTGCTAAAAACGTCACCTTTATCGAAAAAGACACCTCAGCGGCCCAGTTTATTAAAGAACACCTTAATACACTTAGTGCTGAGAATGGTTTATGTGTGCAAACAGATGCCTTGAAATGGTTAACCACACCACCCAGCTCGCCAGTTGACCTAGTTTTCATCGACCCGCCTTTTCGCCAAGGGCTCTTGCCGGAGGTGTGCGTATTACTGGATGACAACCAGTGGTTAAAAGATGGATGTCTAATTTATATTGAAGCCGAGAAAGAAATCCAACCACTAACCACGCCAGTAAACTGGGTACTCAAAAAAGAAAAAACAGCAGGGCAGCTGACAAGCTACCTATTTAAATACCAACCGGTTGAAAGCTCACAATAAAACATATCAAACACCGCTAGAACGCGGCTTCGAGTGAATAAAATTTGTGCAGCTCGCCGCTTTCGTCTAGAATCCCCGCCCTCAAACGGTAGGTAATTCACGGCAAAACTGACCGGAAGTTTTTATGAATATCGTAGTATATCCTGGCACTTTTGACCCCATTACCCATGGTCATACAGACCTGATTGAACGTGCCAGCCGAATTTTTGACAAAGTAATAGTAGCGGTTGCAGCTAGTACAAAAAAAGCACCTCTATTTGCACTGGATGAGCGAATTGCTCTGGCGAAAGAAGTTATCAGCCACTTAGATAACATTGAAGTTATTGGATTTTCCGGCTTGTTAATTGATTTTGCTGAAACGAATAATGCCAATGTAGTGTTACGCGGACTGCGAGCCGTCTCCGACTTTGAGTATGAGTTTCAGCTAGCCAATATGAACCGGGCACTTTCACCGGATATAGAAACTGTTTTTCTGACACCGTCAGAGAAATATAGCTACATCTCCTCTACATTAATAAGAGAGATAGCGGCGCTCAACGGCGATGTCACTCAATTTGTGCATCCTATGGTCGCCAACGCATTACAACAAAAAAAGAATACCGATTAAAAAACAAAGACAGCAAGCTCGTCACAATGTATGACGGCTAACAACGATAGGATTGATTACGAGGTACCCCCATGTCCTTGATCATAACAGACGAATGCATCAACTGTGATGTATGTGAACCTGAGTGCCCTAACGAGGCGATAGCTCCAGGCGATGAAATTTACGAAATAGACCCAAGCAAATGCACCGAGTGCGTTGGCCATTATGATACGCCACAGTGTGTAGAGGTTTGTCCTGTAGACTGTATTCCTAAAGACCCCGATCATGAGGAAACAGAAGATCAGCTCATGGATAAATATCACCGTCTTCAAGGTTAATGAAAAGCCGGCAAAGATGCCGGCTTTATTGACCACTCCTTAAGCACACGCCAGTACACCTTACCGACTACCAGCTACACCTAAAAATACAATAACAAACTATGGCTCTAGATCTGGCCTACAATAAAGGTAGAGTAATAGCATGAAAAAAGTCGATGCAGCCGCCTCTATCTAAGAAGCTTTTCAGTGTTCTCGCCATTACATTAATGATTGTAATGACGCCTTTTATCGCCTGGCGGTATGAACATTTGCGCATGGAGCTTCGAGAACAATCCGTCGTTGAAGCTAAACAAGCGGCTGTACGGATCGCCGAATCCGTAAAGCCCAGCGTTTGGAACGAATACATCACCCCAGAAGAAGTCACCTTTTCTGCGCAGGTCACCGCGGCCATTCTTGAAGCTGAAATGCGCTCAGAAAACATTATCGAAATAGTCATCAGAGACTCCTTCAAGCAGCAACTTTTAGGCTACTACAAACTCGAAGACGACACGGTTATCCCCTTACTGAACGAACAAGTAACACCCCTCCCAGTTGATGAGCAAAAACGCTACATTTACCCTATATTCAACGATAAAACGCGTATTGGTGAAGTAGAAATAATTTATCAGGCAGGGAAGATTAATGACTCATTGAAGCAAGCGCTATCAATGGAGTTAATCCAACTGACCATCGTCAGTTTACTTATTCTTGCTTTACTTTTTGCCGCGCTTCGCCAAGCCTTGTTACGCCCCATACAGTCGCTCCAAATTGCCCAGCAAGCTATTGAATCCATGAGCGAAGCTGTCGTCGTTGCCGATGCTCAGTTCCGTATCACTGATGTTAATAACGCCTACGAAAAGATTTCTGGGCAAAATGAAAACGCACTGCTTTATCGTCACCCAAGCTTTTTTATTCGTAAAGATCAAACACTCGTACACCTATGGGATGAGATTACGAACATACGGGAGTGGACCGGTGAAATTGTCTTAGAAACAATCGATGGCCGTTTGGTTCCTGCCTGGCTACGACTCAACGAAGTGATCCATGATAACCACTTTGTTTGTTATGTCTGCGTTGTCACAGACATCACTGAGAAAAAGGAAGCTGAAGAACAGCTACACCAAATGGCTTACTTTGATGCGCTGACCACGCTACCAAACCGTACTTACTTTATGGAATCCCTTAGCCGTGAGATTCAAAATTCTCATCGCCACAAAAAACGGTTTGGCTTGTTATTTATCGATTTAGATAATTTCAAATGGATTAACGATACCCACGGACACACAGCTGGTGATCTTTTTTTAACGTCAATTGCTGAACGCTTTAAATCCCGCCTGAGAAAAAGTGACTACATCTTCAGATTAAGCGGTGATGAATTCACGGCGATTACTACTGACGTTAAAAACGAACAACAACTTGAAGTCTTAGCAAACGACCTAATTCGCATTGCCAACCAAGAAATAGCCTTCGATGATGGCAAAAGGATCTCTGCTGGAGCCAGTATTGGGGTTGCCCTATACCCTCGTGACGGCAATCAAAGTGAAGCGTTAATTCAACATGCTGATGCCGCAATGTATGAAGCTAAAGAAATGGGGCGCAACCAAACCTGCTTTTATTCCAAAGAGTTAGAACAACAACGTAAACGCAACCGCGAAACGCAAACGGAACTCCAGCAAGCAATAAAAGAAAACCAACTTACACTCGTTTACCAACCCAAGGTCCGTCATCCTAGACAGGAAACACTCACCGGTCAGCATAGCTACATTGATGGCGCCGAAGCTCTTATTCGTTGGCAACACCCTGATAAGGGGCTGCTTTCACCCAACGCTTTTATTAACATCGCAGAACAAAGCGATTTAATCATTGATATCGGCTACTGGGTTATTCAAGCAGCCTGCAAACAACTTGCTGTCTGGCAGCAAAGTCACTTAGCTCACCTATCATTAGCGATTAATTTATCACCTAGACAATTACGCCATCCGAATCTGGTGAGTGACGTTGATCAATTGCTAAAAACCTATGCAATTGACCCCGCAAGGCTAGAACTTGAATTAACAGAAAGCGCCATCATCGAAAACATCGAACAATCACTCATCACCTTAAACAAACTCAAAGCGCTCGGTGTCACTCTGGCCATGGACGACTTCGGCACAGGGTTTTCTTCGCTTAGCTATTTAAAACTGCTTCCTATAGACGTGATAAAAATTGATCGTTCTTTTATTGCAGGATTGCCCTACGATGAAGACGATGCCGTCATCGTCCGCGCCATATTCTCCATGGCAAACGCGATGAACCTCACAGTAGTCGCCGAAGGAATTGAAAACGTGCTTCAAGAAAAATACTTACTGGCTGAGGGTTGTACTCACTCACAAGGGTTCTTTTATTCAAAACCACTGACAAGTGAAGAACTCATGGCGTGGGCACAGGCTTACGAAAAACAGCAAGACGACAACGCGCCACCCAATCTACTGGGTTAATGCCAGCTTACTTAAACCAAATTCTGCATCGATTGTTGCACCAATTACGTTTGGCTCTTCCCCGGTAGGTGTACTCAAAAAATCTGCAACGTGCATATGCAAGCAACGCACTTTATCCCAACGGGAAATGCCACCAATACCATAGCGCTCAAACAACTCAGTAAAGCCTCGTTGCTCGATAAACGTTTTATCTTCAGGGAGCATAAGCTGCCAACGCCGCTCAATATAGCGACGATGACAAGCTTGATAGGCGGCTAAAAGCGCTTCATCCTCGGCTAGCTGTTCTTCCAACCTTTTTACCCAACCATCGGTTTCGATACGAGCAACTGCTCGGTAAAGGTCTTTGCTGCTCAACCAATACAGGGTTGGAAAAGGCTTATCATCAACCACAGAGCGCATTTGAAGCACTGCGGGAATGCCGTTTTTCTCATAGGTAACAGAAACGCAGCCGACAGGAGGCCGGCCAATTTGAGATTCAATAATTGTTTTATGATTTTCAGAAATCAATTTTGATAATTCTTAGTTAAATTTTAATAATCAATACTAAACATCGCCGTATTGAGTTCCTTGCCCTAACCAGCGGCGAATAATAGCATCTCGGTGTGTCGGCACACCTTCAATATACGCACCAATTTGACGTACATTGTCTAGCAAATCGGCATCACGCTGCAAATCCGCTATTCTAAATTGCAAAGCACCTGTTTGCCGCGTTCCCAACACCTCACCAGGGCCTCTAATTTCTAAATCTTTTTCTGCGATTTTAAAGCCATCGTTGGTTTCTCGCATCACACCTAAACGTTCTTTACCCAGTATTGAAAGCGGTTGCTGGTACATCAAAACGCAATGGCTGGCTTGATCACCTCGACCCACGCGACCTCGAAGTTGATGCAATTGGGCCAATCCAAGCCTTTCAGGATTTTCAATAATCATCAAGCTGGCGTTCGGCACATCCACACCAACCTCAATGACCGTCGTCGCGACTAACAAGTCGACTTCATGACGCTTAAAAGAAGCCATCAAGTCGGCTTTCTCTGCCGCTTTTAAGCGGCCATGAATTAAGCCTATGCGCACATCAGGCAAGGCTTCCTTAAGGTAGGCTTCCGTCACTTCTGCTGCCTGACACTGTAGCGCCTCTGACTCTTCGATCAACGTACAAACCCAGTATGCCTGACGCCCTTCAAGGCACGCCGAACGCACACGCTCGATAACTTGATCACGGCGACTATCAGCAATAAGCACAGTGTTGATCGGTATTCGTCCAGCAGGCAATTCATCGATAATAGAACAGTCTAAATCCGCATAAGCACTCATCGTCAAGGTTCTAGGAATCGGTGTTGCAGTCATGATCAACTGGTGCGGCAAGCGCTGATCTGAACGCCCTTTTTCCCTAAGAGCCAGACGTTGGTGCACACCAAAGCGATGTTGCTCATCAATGACGACCAAACCCAAATCCGCAAACTCAACGCCATCTTGAAAGAGCGCATGGGTGCCGACGATTACCTGAGTGCTCCCGTTTGCTAAAGCCGAAACGGCTTGCTCTCGTTTTTTTCCTTTTAAGCGACCCGTTAACCAATCAACTTTGATCCCTAAAGGTTCAAACCACGCCGTAAAGTTAAGCAAGTGTTGTTCTGCAAGAATTTCTGTCGGCGCCATAACCGCCGCTTGGTAGCCATTCGCGACGGCTTGTAAAACGGCCAATGCAGCGACCACCGTTTTACCGGCCCCAACGTCACCTTGCACCAGCCGCAGCATAGGAATGGGTTGCGCCAAATCATTCGCTATTTCAGCAGAGACTCGCTGTTGCGCAGCCGTTAAATCAAAGGTTAGTCTCGCTAGAAAATCAGCGCTTAAAGAAGACTCGACCCTCAGCGCTGGAGCCCCCAGCTGCTGACTTTTCTGACGCAGTAACTGTAAGCTAAGGTGGTGAGCTAAAAGCTCTTCAAATGCCAGCCGTTTCTGGGCGGGGTTTCTGTCTTCAGTTAGCTCCACCATTGCGGTTTCTACCGGTGGGCGATGCAAAAATAAAACAGCCTCATTCAGCCTCATTAGTCCATAACGCTGCTGAATATCATCCGGCAGCCAATCGGTTAACCCTCCTTGCTGGTGGAGCCACTCGACTGCTTGCAAACACAATGATCGAATCCGTGGTTGGGTGAGACCTTCTGTAGCCGGATAAATCGGCGTCAGCTCATCTTCTAAGGGCGCATCACTACCCTCCCCCACTTGTCGATATTCTGGGTGATACAACTCTAAACCACTCGCACCAACACGCGCTTCGCCAAAGCAGCGAAGCTGAACACCCGGCTGTAACCCGTTCTTTTGTGCATTGGAAAAATGGAAAAATCGCAAGCTTACTTCGCCGGTACTATCACGGAAACGGCACCGTAAGCTGCGCCGGCGTCCCATCACCACCTCGGTATGGCGGATGCTGCCTTCAATGACAACTTCTTCTCCAGGACGCAGTTCACCTATTGGTTTTACGCGCGTCCTATCTTGATAACGCAACGGCAAATGAAACAAGAGATCTTGCAATGTCTCCAAACCCAACTTGCCTAGCTTTTCAGCCATGGCTTGCCCCACTCCTTTCAGCCGCGTAACAGGAATCTGCTCTAACGACTTTAAAGGAGTTGTGGTACGGGGCGGCGACTTTGCAATAGCCATCTTGATTATCTAGCTGAGTTCAGCGGAGACATTTTGCTCGGCCGCTGTATGGCAGTTTTGAATACAGTCTATGAGAATATCGATCGCTTTCGGCCGTGGAAAGCTAGCTCGCCAGGCGATGGCCAATGTCCGCTTAGGCATAGGTTCTCTAAACGGTTTTACTGCAACCAAATTGCTTTGCGCCGCCCCCGTAACTGCAGACAACGGCACCACACTGGCCCCTAAACCTGAAGCAACCATATGGCGAATCGTTTCTAATGAATTGCCTTCGGTGACCAACGCGTCTGATTCGTGGGGTTTAGCGACGCTAGGACAAGCTTCCAACACTTGATCACGGAAGCAATGGCCTTCTCCTAACATCAACAAACGTGTCGATTTTAGTTCAGCCGGCTCAATAGCGTCTAAATCAATCCAGTCATGCCCCGGAGGCAATAACATGACAAATGGCTCCTCATAGAGAGGGCGGACAAGAACGTCGGTTTCCTCAAACGGTAGAGCAACAACAATAGCATCCAGCTCACCTCGGCGCAGTTTTCCTCGTAGCACCTCGGTAAAGTTTTCTTCTAAGTAGAGCGGCATTTCAGGTGCTAGACCACGAATTCGAGGGATCAAATTAGGAAAGAGATAAGGACCAATAGTATAGATGGCGCCAAGGCGTAAAGGCGTCTTCAGTTGATCTTTACCCTCCATGGCCAGCTCTTTAATATTTTGAGCTTCTTCCAATACTCGCTGTGCTTGTTCGACGATTCTGGCACCAATAGGCGTCAGCTGAAGCGCATTTTTGCTGCGCTCGAACAAGGGAACACCAAGCTCGTCTTCCAACTTTTTTACCGCAATACTTAGCGTAGGTTGACTGACGAAGCACTGCTCCGCTGCCCGCCCAAAATGTTTTTCTTGTGCTAACGCGATGATATATCTCAGTTCCGTTAATGTCATAGCAAGCACCAGATGCAAAAAAGGGATGTAATCAGGCCTATTCTTCAGCCCAAAGGTTAGCTAAGGTTATCATAATAAACGGTTTTCAAAAGGGTTATAGAATGGCAACGGTTCTTTATGCAGGCTGTGGTGATCTCGCCATTAGCTCAGCAGCGCAAATGACAGCTGACGGGCATCAATGCTTAGGGCTACGCCGCAACCCAAGCAAGCTACCTGGGTACATCCAAGGTATAGCCGCCGATTTATCAAACCCCTCTACAATCCCTCATTTTCCAGAACCTATTGATTACGTAGTGGTAACGCTGACACCTGGGGAGTTTTCTAGCGACGCCTACCAGCGTGCTTATGTGGACGGATTAAGTCACTTGCTCAATCGACTCTCACTATTGAAAACCGCCCCAAAACATATTTTATTTGCCTCTAGCACGTCGGTTTATCATCAAAATAACAGTGAATGGGTCGATGAGAATTCGCCAACCAAGCCGAGCAGCTTTTCCGGTAAAGCCATGCTCGCCGCCGAAGCCATCTTGCTAGAATCCGCGTTCAACACTACCAGCATTCGTTTTAGTGGGATTTATGGGCCTCAAAGAGAGCGCATGCTGCACTGGGCTAATGCCGGCGCAATGGCACCAGAAACCCCCGTACATTTCAGCAACCGAATTCATCGTGAAGACTGCGCAGGAGTCATCAGCCATCTGCTTACATTGGCCATAGATGGGCAGAGCTTGGAAAGTTGCTACCTTGCGAGTGATGATCAGCCAAGCACCTTTGCTGAGGTACTTGATTGGCTAAGAACACAGTTGGGGGTCACTGCCAACCCAGACGCAGAGCAGACTAAAAAAATCCGCACGGGAAGCAAGCGTTGTCGTAACGCTCGCTTAAAAAACACCGGATATCAACTACGCTATCCGACTTTTCGCGACGGTTATGCACCTATGGTGACAACCTATAAAGCAAAACAATCGACAAACTAGTCAGCGTTATTGTTGCCCACAGGCTTAGCCATTGAGCAACTGCGCCGCTCGCTTAGCATAATACGTAAGTACAGCATCAGCACCCGCTCGCCTAATGCAAGTTAAGCTCTCCATCATCACAGCTTCTTCATCTAACCAACCATTTTGCACAGCTGCCATATGCATTGCGTACTCGCCACTGACTTGATACACAAACGTCGGCACTTGAAATTCGTCCTTAACACGACGAACAATATCCAAGTACGGCATGCCTGGCTTAACCATAACCATATCCGCACCCTCAGCTAAGTCTAGAGCCACC
This sequence comes from Motiliproteus sp., assembly GCA_048265065.1. Taxonomy (GTDB): domain Bacteria; phylum Pseudomonadota; class Gammaproteobacteria; order Pseudomonadales; family Balneatricaceae; genus Motiliproteus. The sequence goes on from JBLXCH010000087.1 coordinate 10,678, forward strand.
TCATGCAAGGCTTCGTTTGTATTGGCAGGGTCCATTTGATAACTGAACTTATTGCTCTTGCCTAAGTTTCCGGCAGAGCCCACCGCATCACGGAAAGGCCCATAGTAGCTGGACGCGTATTTCGCACTGTAGGCCAAAATTCGTGTGTTCACATGATCGCCGTCTTCAAGCACATCACGAATTGAACCAATTCTGCCGTCCATCATGTCTGAAGGCGCGACAATGTCAGCGCCCGCTTCAGCATGACTCAACGCTTGACGGACTAAGGTTTCAACGGTTCGATCATTTAATACATAGCCGTTTTCATCAATAATGCCGTCTTGGCCATGGGTCGTAAACGGATCTAGAGCGACGTCGGTAATCACCCCCATTTCCGGCACTGCATTTTTTACCGCCTGCACTGCTCGTTGCGCAAGACCGGTAGGGTTGTAAGCTTCTTCCGCATACAGTGTTTTCGCCTCAAGAGGCGTTACGGGAAACAACGCTATAGCAGGAACGCCCAGTGAATGAAGCTCTTTCACTTCAGCCACGAGTAAATCGATGGTCATTCGTTCCACACCTGGCATAGAAGGTACGGCTTCTTTTTGATTCTGGCCTTCTATAACAAAAACAGGATAGATGAGATCGCTAGGGGTTAGCGTCGTTTCACGCATCAACTTTCGCGAAAATTCGTCTTTGCGCATTCGACGTAATCGGGTTTCAGGAAAAAAACGTTGGTGATTGCTAAAAGCCACAAAACTCTCCTATCTCTGTTTGCCCCGCCAGCATAACGCGACCATGATTTTCGGCAATAGCTGATCTCTCTTTTTGCCAAATTCTTTATTTTTGTCAAATACTCTGCCACAAATCCCACTCTGGACAACACAACACACACATTAATTCCAACAATTTCATTGTTTCTTCCATCAAACCGTTGCCGTCCGTCTATTCCAAGGTACAATTGGCAAAAAAAACAACACCTTGTTGCTCAAGTTGTTGTTCAAACATACTAATAATGAGTCGAGGGAGTGGCAGCATGTTGAAACAAACACCCAAGCCAACTCTTGGCTTGATATGCTGTTTCTGCTTTACCCCTATTGCTTCTGCAGAACTTCACGAGGACAGCCTAACCGAGGCCGATTTATTTAGCCCCGTCTACCAAGTTCAGTCTGTTACCGGACTCAAGCAGCGCCAGTCTGAAACCCCTGCCGCCACAACAATCATTGACCAAGCATTAATTCGCGCATCGGGCGCAATTAACATCATTGATGTGTTGCGTTTAGTGCCAGGCTTTCAGGTGTATCACGTTAATGCTAATAAATTTGCAGTAGTCAGTCATGGACAAGGCGATCAGCACCCTGGGCGACTAGAAGTCATGGTTGATGGTCGTTCTGTATACCTCCCTCTGCTCTCAACCGTTGACTGGACTGCTTTGGGCATCATCTTAGACGATATTGATCACATCGAAGTTGTCCGCGGTTCAAACGTTCCTTCGCAAGGCTCCAATGCCTTTTTAGGCTCGATAAATATCGTCACAAAAGAGCCCTTCAAGCGAGCTAAAAAGCGAGTAAAGGTAACATTCGGCAATAACGATTTACGCCAAACCCAATTTCAAACGAGTGGGCGCTTAGGCGATATAGATTACGGCTTATCAGGCGGTCTGCTGCACAACCATGGTTTTGGTGATGGTTACAAAACCGATGATACGGCGAAAACAACCCCTTATGACGTCGACGACGGCGCCAACATCGGCCAATTAAGCTTTCGTGGCAGTTACGCACCAACGCTTAATGATAGTTTTGATTTCAGCCTTGGTTATAGCGAAGGCAGTACAGCGGTCGGCACTCCGCACACTCCCGAGGGTTATGGCGACCGCGACTTTAGCTCAAACTATCAAAGTATCAAGTGGCAACGAATTATCGATGCCGATACCGAATTTGAAGTGTATGCTTATCACGACTACCTCAAATACGATCACACTCTATTCCTGACCGTTCCGGCAAATGCACTCGCTAGCCTGATTGGCGCTCACCCGGCTTTTGATGCCGATGTTGGTTATCAAGACGGGATCAGCGAACGTTTCGATATTAGCGCTCAGCTCTCACAACAAGTGAATGCAAAAAACCGCTTAATTGTTGGTGCTGGTGTGCGTCACGAAATTATAGAAAGTGAAATTTTATTTGGGCAAAACCACGATAAAGTCGACGAAACCTTTTATCGAATGTCGAGCCACTGGGAACACTCATTTAATAATCAATGGATCATGAACCTTGGCGCTATGCTAGAAGATAGCGATATTGGCAGCACCCGATTATCACCTCGACTAGGTATCAACTATAAGTTGAATGATCTTAATAGCTTCCGCTGGATTATTAGCCAAGCGTACCGCAGCCCGTCGTTGCTTGAGGCGAATGAAGAATTTACTTATTACCTGCCTGACACACCCGACTTCGACCCATTTGCCGGAGCAACCATTGACTTAGTTTCCAGACCCTATGCTGATTTGCAGCCGGAAAAACTCCAAACTGCTGAGTTCGGTTATAACTGGCATGCAATTGATCAACAGAGCGCACTAGATATTCGAGTCTTTCACGAAAAGGTCACTGAAGCGATCGAGCAATACAGAAACAACACTGTCAGCGCCACAGAAGACCCCTTAGATCAAGTCGTGCGTGAATACCGTAACGAATCGAATTGGTCAACTACTGGCATAGAAGTGCAGTGGCGGTTTGTCCCCTGGACCGACAGCTGGGTGCACTTAGCCTACGGATTTGCCGAAGCTGAGGGGAGTTATCCTCAAAGTGTGACCAAAGAGTTTGATGCTGCGGATTTTGTCCCAAAACATACCCTCGCCGCTATTTGGTCGCAAAAAATTGATAACGACTCCGACTTTAGCCTTGCGTGGTACTCACTATCACGACAAGAATGGCAAAGCGCAGAAAAAATTCCTGACTACAACCGGATAGACTTGAGGTATGCTCGATCGCTGCAAGCAGCTGGCTCTGGGCCATCCGCGGAAATCGAATTCATCATTCAGAATTTATTTGATGACTACACAGAATACGATGTTAACAACGACATGGAAACTAAGGCGCTTCTCCGCCTAACAATGGATTTTTAAACCGTTAGAAAGGGAAACAACTCGCAACGGATTGTTATTATGGGTAAACGCTGGCAACAGCACAATAATAACGTAATGCGCTTATCAGGAACGTTACTGCTCTTCCTGACGCTTTCTCTTGCCTCCACGTTTGCTTCTTCCCAACCAAAATCTATCTTGGTCGTAGCCAGTAAAGACTCTCCTATTTACCAACAAGTCATTCACACAATGACTGAGCA
>JBLXCH010000088.1:0-13952 GCA_048265065.1 Motiliproteus sp.
CAACTACCCTGACACCGGGGGGAGGTGTCCCATGGCAAGACAAGCAGCTCCAATGCAGAAAAATTGTACTCGTTACACCCAGGCCCACAAAGATGAAGCGCTCGCGTTGGCAGACCGCATAGGCGTAACCGCGGCGGCTAGGGAGCTTATCCACGCAAGCCCGCTCTATCAAAGGCGAACCAAGGGCAGCATCAGCAAAGTCTCCCCCCAGACAGAATGTACATTGATCGGGGAGCTGGATATTGAAAAAAGGCTACGGTGTATTTCGCTAAAGCCTGAAATGAAGCGGGATTTCAGATAATAAGTGCGACACTCATGGTTGAACGGCGAGAGGTAGCCAACTGCTGACAGTGATACGCTTCAGCTCGCCAAAGTAGATGCAGTATCACCATGATCTATCAGCAGTTGACCGAGGTGAAACGCTACCAGAAATCGGCTCTCCGTGCGCAGGGATGTTCGCCAGCAGTGACCGCCAGCGCCGTAGATGTTCATCGTTCCACCGTCTACCGGAGCAGACTGTCCTGTACGTGGAGTTGGCACTCTCCTGGCAGTGGAGCCCGGAACAGATCAGCAACATTGGCAAACGCCTTGGCATGCCAGTCAGTCATGAGTGAATTTACCGCTATGTGGCGGCCGACAAGGTGCGGGGTCGCACACTCTGCAAGGCGCTGCGTCAGGGCCATGAGCGGTATCTGGCGACTGGGAAGTCGATACAGTCTGGGGCAAGCTCGGTACTGGCGCGCTGGTCACGCTGGCAGAGCGTAAAAGCCGACTGTATCTGATTCGCAAGGTGGACTCCAAACGGGCCGCTGATATGCGGGATACCATCATCGACATGCTCAATCCCTATGCGGCGCATGTGCATACGATCACGGCGGATAATGGCGCCGAGTTCGTTGAGCATCGGGCCATCGCCAAGGCGCTGGACACGGATGTCTACTTTGCCCATCCCTATTCGTCATGGGAGCGTGGGGTGAATGAGAATTTTAACAGCCTGCTACGCCAGTACATCCAGAAAGGTACGAATCTGCGAACAATCACGGATGAGGATGTGAGATGGGCTGAGAAGCGATTAAACCTGAGGCCTAGGAAATACCTTGGATTCAGGCAGCCTGAGGTGGTGTTCTAGGAATACCTTCAAGCTGCTTAGACGAGTGTCGCATTTCAGCGTTGAACTCGCGTAGTACCTTGTGCAACCCAAGGCGGTTGACCGCGTTAACAACGTTTTGTCTAAGTTGTCCCGTTTGTCTAATCGCAACGGGACCAACGCGCTGCGATTGTACCTTCTCGGCTTCGAGCGGAGGCTGCGATTGCTCGGCGCGTTATTTTTCATTCCGAGAACATATCAAACATGAGATTTCGCAACCAGATATTGCCGGTATCCTGGTGATAGCGACGATGCCAGAACAGGTTGATCTGTGCCGGCGGAATCTCTATGGGGTGTGGCTTCATCACCAGATTCAGGCTCTTTTGCGTCTGCAGTGCAAGCTTTTGCGTCACCGTGGCGATAAGGTCCGTTTCGCTGACAATATAGGGCGCCGACATGAAGTGAGGCAGTCGCAGTTGGATAATGCGCGAGATTCCACTGCTCGTCAGCTGCTTTTCGACACGCCCGTGCCCCGTTCCGTGCGCTTCAATGACGATGTGCTTGGCTTGGGAAAACGCTTCCAGGGTCAGGGGGTGATGGGACAGGGGATGCCCCTCTCGCATCAGACACACGTACTGCTGCTCAAATACACGGCGTTGATAAAAGCCGGCCTCTAGCTGGGGCAGCAAGCCAAAAGCAAGATCGACGCTACCAACCTCCATGTCCTCTTTGAGCGAATTGCCACTGTTACGCACGGTATTCAGGGTAATGTTGGGGGCATGTTCTGCCAGGTAGGTCATCAGCCGCGGCAGTACGTACATCTCCCCCAGATCCGTCATCGATAGGCAGAAGTTACGGTCGCTGGTGGTGGGGTTGAAACGTTCCTCATGATTCAAGCCGTCCTGCAACGTACTCAAGGCATAACTTATGGATTCAGCGATGCTGTCCGCAAAGGGTGTGGGTCGCATTCCCCTGGCGGTACGCTCGAACAACTCGTCGTTCAGCGTCTTTCGCAATCGTGCCAGTGCGTTGCTGACCGCCGGCTGGGTCAATCCCAGCTGTTCCGCCACCAATCCCGTCTTGCGCTCCCGATACATCAGCTGAAACACAACGAGCAGGTTGAGATCGATGTCCTGAAGTCTGAGCATGTCTGTTTTCCGCCGTTCTTAGATATCACAGAGGTGAATATACAATATCACGGTGATTGGCTGTCTGAATATCTTGGCTGGTTTTACAGTGGATGCACAATTCAAACAACGGGCGCTTGCTCTCGGAGTGACGATGGACATTCGCATAACACCGCTCAATAAAACCGTCACCGCAACCACGGGTAGCAACCTGCTGGACATCCTGCGTGACAATGAGATCCCCATTTCGTACAGCTGTTTGTCCGGCCGCTGTGGTACCTGTCGCTGCAAGGTCATCGAAGGCAATGTTAGTGGCCCGTCGGCCGCCGATGGCCGTCTGGCGCTGGACGGTCAATATGTGCTTGCCTGTCAGAGTGTGATCGAAAGCGATTGCGCCATTGAAGTACCCGAGCCCGATGAGGTCGTGATCCATCCAGCCAAAACCCTCAAGGGCACGGTCACCGCCTATGAGGCGCTTTCACCGGATGTGCGCCGGTTGCGTCTGAAGACCAACAAGCCGCTGGAGTTCTCCCCTGGTCAATACGCCCATTTGACATTCCGAGGCCCTGAGGGTACCCGGGCCTATTCGATGGCCGGATTGGTGGAAGACGGTGAGCTCGAGTTTCATATTCGGCTGGTGCCGGGTGGGCGTGTTACATCAAAGCTGGATGATAGCATCGAGCTGGGAAGTGTTGTGAAAGTGAACGGTCCTCTGGGGGCGTCCTATCTTCGCCGCAAGCATACCGGCCCCATGTTGTGTGTGGCGTCCGGGACCGGGCTGGCGCCGATACTGTCGATTGTTCGCGGGGCGCTTGAGTCGGGCATGGACAATCCGATCCAGCTGATTTTTGGTGCTCGAACGCAAGAGGATCTTTACGGTGTTAATTATCTGAGAGCCCTTGCAGCAGACTTTAGCAATTTCAACTACACCATCACGCTTAATCATACCAACGACCTTAATCAATATACCCGCGGTCTGGTCACCGATGCCATTGCGCAGAAGTTTTTAGATCTGGCCGACTGGCGAATCTATTTGGCTGGCGCGCCGGTCATGGTGGAGGCGGCTTCTTTGGCTTGTACCAATCGCGGTGCCAATATCGAACATATTTATGCCGATGCGTTTTATCCCAGTGGCGTTTAAATACTGTCAATAACAATCGAAAACTATAAGAGAGTGTATTGAGATGGGTAAAGAAAATCTTATTCCGCTTACACCCGTATGGGATCAGCCCGATACCAGCCGTATCCCTTTCTTGGCTTACACGAGTGAAGAAACTCACAAGCAAGAATTGGAAAAGCTGTTTTATAAAGACCATTGGTGTTATGTCGGGCTTGAGGCTGAGATACCCGAGGCCGGTGATTTCAAGCGCACAGTTGTGGGTGAACGCTCCGTGATTATGGTGCGCGGCGCCGATGGTGAAATTAACGTGGTCGAAAACGTTTGTGCTCATCGGGGGATGCGTTTCTGCCGCGAGAAGCACGGCAAAGTAAAGAGCTTCGTTTGTCCGTACCACCAGTGGAACTATGACCTGAAGGGAAATCTGCAGGGGGTGCCTTTTCGTCGCGGCGTTAAACAGGATGGTGCGGTAAAGGGTGGCATGCCCAAGGACTTTGATCCCAAGGAGCACGGGCTGGCCCAGTTGCAGGTCGCCAGGCGTGGGGGTGTCGTTTTCGCCAGCTTTGATCCGGACGTGGAGTCTTTCGAGGACTTCGTCGGCCCCGAGATGCTTGCCTACTTCGATCGCATGTTTAACGGCCGCAAGCTCAAGGTGTTGGGTTACAACAATCAGCGTATTCCGGGCAACTGGAAGTTGATGATGGAAAACATCAAGGATCCCTATCATCCGGGCCTGCTGCATACCTGGTTTGTTACTTTCGGCCTTTGGCGCGCAGACAACCGTTCCGAGCTGAAGATGGACCGGCATCACCGCCATGCAGCCATGATTTCAACGCGGGGGCAGGGTGGTAAAAACGAGCAAACGACCGGTGTCTCGAGCTTCAAGGAATCGATGCAGCTGAACGATCCCCGTTTTCTGGATGTCGAGGTGGAGCCCTGGTGGAATGGCCCGACGGCGGTAATGATGACACTGTTCCCCAGTGTCATTTTGCAGCAGCAGGTCAACAGCGTCAGTACCCGTCATATCCAGCCCAACGGGCACGGTTCATTCGATTTCGTCTGGACACATTTTGGATATGAGGATGACACCCCCGAGATGACCGAGCGGCGTCTGTGCCAGGCAAATTTGTTTGGGCCTGCCGGCTTTGTGTCCGCAGACGATGGTGAAGTCATCGAATTTTCCCAAGAAGGCTTTGAGCAAAAGCCGTTTCACAGAGCGCTGGTGGAACTGGGCGGTCGCGAAATCGAAGATACCGACCACATGGTCTCCGAAACGCTGATTCGCGGGATGTACAAGTACTGGCGCAAGGTCATGGGGGTATAAGGCAATGAGCATAGAAATCTATTTTCAGCTGATGCAGTTCAATCAGGATTATGCCGCTGCTGTCGATGCCGCTGACTGGGATCGCTGGCTGGATATGTTCACCGACGACTGCACCTATCGAGTTCAGTCGCGGGAGAATTTCGATCGTAACCTGCCGATGGCCGCGCTGTCCCTAAGCAGTAAAGGTATGTTGAAGGATCGTATCTACGGTATTACAGAAACGATTTTTCATGATCCCTATCGGCAGAATCATGTGATTGCGGCGCCTCGTATTCTAAGCATGTCGACGGGGCGGATTGAGTCGCAGGCAAACTATGCGGTGTTCCGGACTAAAAATGACGGCATCGCCGAGGTCTTCAATGTCGGCCGCTATCTTGACCGGATTCGACAGACGCCGGATGGGCTGCGAATTGAATCACGTACCTGCGTATTCGATAACGACATGATTCTTAACTCGCTTATTTACCCGATCTGAGGTGCGCCATGAGTGATAACTGGATAACTGCCGCCAGTCTCGATGATATTCCCGATGACGATGTTATCGGTATAACGGTAAATGGACACCCCATTGCACTCTACAAGTTCGAGGGTGAGGTGTTCGCGACCGATAATGTCTGTACTCACGGCCAGGCCTTGTTAAGTGATGGCTTTCTTGAAGGTGGTGAAATCGAATGTCCGCTGCATCAGGGGCGCTTTTGCATCAAAAGCGGGAAGGCCATGTGTGACCCCCTGACCGAGGACATCAAGGCTTATATGACCCGTGTCGACGGCGAGCAGGTATTTCTGTTGATTGAGTGACGCGCTCGACGAACACGGGTAACCCAGCAATATAACGATAAATAATGTTGAGAATAACGATGAATAAATCAGCCCTTTCCCTATTTGCAGGTCTTTCGCTGTCGGTTTGCTCCGCACTCGCATCGGCACAGATGCTGTCGTTTGCGTCCCCGCCCCAGGGGTCTGTGTGGAACACGATGAGCACCTCCTTTGCCAACGTGGCCCGGTCGAAACAGGGCCTGAATGCGGTGGTGCAGCCGTTTAGCGGTAACCGCGCCATGATGGATGCGGTCGATCAGGGCCTTGCCGAGTTTGCGATCAATGACATCAACGACGTGATCATCGCCGCGCGCGGCGAGGCGGATTACGACGATCGCAAGCGTAGTCACCTGCGGATTGCACTGCGGATCAGCCCGCAACCGATCGGTATTTTTGTACGCCGGGACGCCAATATAAACAGCATCGCAGACCTGTCCGGCAAGCGGGTGGCATCAAGCTGGAATGCTTTCCCCCTGGGGCGCTCTCACATGGCGGCCATGATGGCAACCGGCGGACTTGGCTGGAGTGATGTGGATGAGGTACCGGTGCCGGACCTGATCCGTGCTGCGGACAACCTGGCATCAGGTCGGCTGGATGCCACCTATTTTGCGGTTGGCGGCCCAAAGGTCGCCGAAGTTGATGCCTCGGTTGGTGGTGTCAAGTTTCTCCCCGTGGCGAATGATGCACAGTCCCTGGCCGCGATGGCGAAGGTGCGCCCGGCATTCTACTTTTCTGTCGTGAATCCGGCGCCACACCGTGCCGGTATAGACGCACCCATGGACATGGTGACCTGGGACAACGTGCTGGTGGTGGGCGAAGGCGTATCGGACGAGAAAGTGTATCAACTGGTCAGCGCGGTGCTGGAAAACAAGGACGATCTGGTGCAGCTGTTTCCCGGATTTCGTGACCTTGCCGTAGATGCGCCGCATAAGGTGTATCCGGGCGTTGAATACCACCCAGGTGCGGTGAGCTATTTCAAAGAAAAAGGTCTTTGGCAGGAATAAGCATTACTTAACGCCTTTGGAGGACCTCCCATGAGCCATCATTCCCAGGTTCGCGAGCCTGTCGCGCTGCCATTGATACGGACCCTGCTGGGGGCCTTCATTGCCATCGCCGCGATCGCCTATGCAGCCGATCTGTTCAGCCGGGCCGGCATGTCGATTTTTACCGAGCAGTACCTTGCCGTCATTCTGGGCACCAGCCTGGCGCTGGTGTTTCTTAAACCACAGGCGTCGCTGTTGCGCCGCAGTGTCGATAGCCTGATCGGTGCTCTGGGTCTCGCTGCCAGCCTGTATCTGGCCATGGAGTACCCGGATCTGGTGGAGCGACAGCTTGATCTGCCGCTGTCGGCCCTGGTGATTTCAGCGATACTGTTTGTGCTGGTGCTGGAGGGATTGCGACGCGTTGTCGGACTCTCGCTGGTGCTGGTGGTGCTGGGCTTTATGGTGTTTGCGCTGGTGGGGCATAACCTGTCCGGCCCGCTGCAGACCCGCGAGGTTCAGCTCGATCGACTGCTGGTCTATGTTGGCATCGATACCAACGGCATGCTGGGGCTCACCCTCAGTGTCGCGGCAACGATCGTGATCGGGTTTGTACTGTTCGGTCAACTGTTGCTGCGATCCGGCGGCGCCGATTTTTTCAACGATCTGGCCCTAGCCTTGATGGGCCATTCGCGCGGCGGTTCCGGCAAGATCGCAACAATCGCATCGGCGTTGTTCGGCTCAATTTCCGGTGTGGTCGTCTCCAATATTGTTGCCACCGGTGTCGTCACCATCCGCATGATGAAGCAGGGCGGCTTCAAGCCGCATACGGCGGCGGCGATCGAGACGGTGGCCTCGACGGGGGGGCAGATCATGCCGCCGGTGATGGGTGCCGTGGCCTTTCTGATGGCTGAATTTTTGCAGATCAGCTATGCACAGGTTGTGCTGGCCGCGCTGGTGCCGGCCATTCTCTACTACGCCGCCCTCTACATTCAGGTCGATCTGGAAGCCGCCAAGGAAGACATCAAGCGCATTGATCCCAAGCTGATTCCGCCCAAGCGCCAGGTGTTGTCCCAGGGGTGGGTGTTCGTTGTCCCTTTCGCGGCCGTTATCGGCGCCCTGTTCTTCTTTAACTCGCGACCGGAAACCGCGGCGCTCTGGGGCGCCCTCGGGGCACTGAGCGTCGGTGTGGCGCGGGGCTACAAGGGCAAACGGATGACCCTCGGGGATATCCGGGACTCGCTGGCGGAAACCGGGCACTCCATTGTCGATATCATCATGATCGGTGCCGCCGCCGGGTTCATTATCGGCATCCTGAACATCACCGGTCTGGGGTTCGGCCTGACCTATTTCCTGGTGGAGCTGGGGCAGGGCAATCTGTTTCTGCTGCTGCTCATTTCGGCGGGGGTCTGCATTGTGCTGGGGATGGGCATGCCCACCGTTGGTGTCTATATGCTGCTGGCGGTGCTCGTGGCCCCGTCGCTGGTCCAGGTCGGCGTGGAGCCCATCGCTGCGCATCTGTTCATTTTCTATATGGGAATGATGTCGATGATCACGCCGCCGATTGCCATTGGTGCCTTCTTCGCCGCCAGTATCGCCCAGGCCAGCCCGATGAAAACGGCGTTTACCTCCATGCGCCTGGGCTGGACCGCCTATATCGTGCCTTTCCTGTTCGTGTCCTCGCCGGCGCTGCTGCTGATCGGTGATGGCATCGACATTGCGGTGGCGGTCGTCAGCGCCCTCATTGGAGTCTGGGCTGTCTCGGTTGGCGTGGTCGGCTTTCTGGGACACAAGCGCAGCCCTGGTGTGCGTATCGCTTTCGTTCTGGGCGGAATCCTGTTTCTGATTCCGGATCTTGGCGGCATGAACCTGATACCGGTGGCCAGAATCGCAGGGCTCGTCCTATTGGCAATGCTCATCACCATAGGACGTGTAGGCAAGAGGCGCCTGGCCATAGAGGCCAAGTAACAAGGTCAAGTCGTTCGGGGCTGTATCTTTCGACCGCGTCAAAGATACAGCGCCGGTGAAGCGCCGTTTTTATTGCGGCGGCAGACAATATTTTTGGAGCCTAACATGCAGCTATACAGTTTCTTCAACAGTTCCACATCCTACCGGGTGCGCATCGCGCTGGCACTGAAGGGGATCAAGTACGACTACCAGGGCGTCAATATCCGGGTGGGTGAACAAAGCGCAGCTGAGTACGCCGAGATTAATCCATCCATGGGTGTGCCAGTGTTGGTGGATGACAAGGGTGTGTCCCTGACTCAGTCGCTGGCCATTATTCAGTACCTGGACGATGTCTGCCCGGAGCCGCGTCTGATTCCGCAGAACAGTGTCGAAAAGGCACGCGTGCTGGAGGTGGCTAATCTCATTTCCTGCGACATGCACCCCATCAATAATCTGCGCATCCTGGGCTACCTCAAGCGTGAGCTGGGCGTCACTGATGAGCAGAAAGATGCCTGGTACCGGCACTGGGTCGCCGACGGGTTCAGGGCCCTCGAGAAACTGCTCAATCGCTACGGTCATGGCGACTTCTGCTTTGGCGATACTCCGACGCTGGCGGATTGCTGCCTGGTACCGCAGGTCGCGAACGCGCAGCGTTTCGGCTGTGACCTCACAGCCTATCCGCGGGTGATGGCCGTGTACGAGCACAGCCAGCAGCACCCTGCCTTCCTGCAGGCTGCCCCGGCAGAACAGCCGGACTACCTTCCCTGATCAGCCACTGACTGTTACAACAAGAGGACACTGATATGCACGCTCTGGGTACGCTGGAAGAATTGCCACAGACTTATCGCGATGAGCTGACCGGCCAGAACCTGGTACCGCTGTGGCCAAATATGCGCGCGGTGTTGCCGCCGAAGGTCCCGAGTCGCAAAACGCAAGCCCTGAACTGGAGCTATGATGCGGTGCGCCCGTTGCTGTTACAGGCCGGCGAGTTGACGCCGATGGAAAAGGCCGAGCGCCGCGTGCTGGTGCTGGCCAATCCGGGCCACGGTCTTGGCAACATGCAGGCGACGCCAAGTATCTATATGGGGTTGCAGCTGATCCTTCCGGGCGAAACCGCACCCAACCACCGACATACGCCCAATGCGGTGCGCATCATCGTCGAGGGCGAAGGTGCCTACACCACCGTCGACGGTGAACCCTGTCGCATGGAGCGAGGTGACCTGATCCTGACTCCGGCGGGTAAGTGGCATGAGCACCATCACGAGGGCAGCGGGCCTATCGTCTGGCTCGATGTTCTCGACCTGCCACTGATGTATCAGCTGGAAGGCTCCTGGGCGATGGAAGGCGCGCCGCAACAGCAGACGCTACCGCGGGACAAGTCCTTCGCCGAATACAGCGCCGCTGGCGTCGTGCCGAGCATCAACTTCCAGCGCACTGAGACCAAAGCGCCGATGCTGCGCTATCCCTGGGCCAGAACCCGGGCTTGCCTGGTCGAGATGGCCGAGCACTACCGCGAAGATCTACTGCGCATCGATTACGTTAATCCGGAGACCGGTGCCAGCCTGTTCCCGAGCATTGGCTTTGGCGCATTGATGCTGCGCCCCGGCGAGACCATTCGCTTGCCCAAGCGCACCACCGCCTGCATCTATCACATTGTGGAAGGTCACGGCCGTATGAGCGTTGATGGCGGGGAAGCGCTGTGCTGGCGAGAGAAGGACACGCTATCGGCGCCGGGCTATACCGATATCACCTTCAGCAATGAATCAAGTAGTGAACCTGCCTTCCTGATCACCGCCGACGAGGCGCCACTGCACCGCTACCTGGGCATCTTTTAAGTGCCTGTGCTGACAAACAACGCCGGCCGCTTCCTGTCCTGTTGGTCGCGACAGAATTCCCGGGCAGGAACGCGTACACCCACATTTCGTAACATCAAGTGAGAGACTCGACATGAACAGCATACTGATTTTCCCGGCTAAACCCCAGACCACGACCGCCATCGCCGGCACCGATGCGCTCTTCCCGGTGCACCGTATCTTCTGCGTCGGCCGTAACTACCATGCCCATGCCGCAGAAATGGGTGTGAGCGTCGACAAAAGTACTCAGGAGCCGTTCTACTTCACCAAGCACCCGAGCACACTGATTCCCACCGGCAGCGAGGTTGACTATCCGCCACAGACCGGCAACTACCACTACGAGATGGAGTTCGTTGTTGCAATCGGTAAGGAAGGTTTCGAAGTCGCCGAAGCCGATGCGGATGACCTGATCTTTGGCTATGCCGCCGGTCTGGACATGACACGTCGTGACCTTCAATTGAAAGCCCGCGAAACCGGCCGTCCCTGGGACTTGGGCAAGGACTTCGAGGAATCGACCGTTATCTCCCCGATCGTGCCGAAATCCCAGACCGGCATTATCGATTTAGGCGTCATCGAGCTTGCCGTCAATGGCGAGACCCGCCAGAAATCCGAGCTCACCAAGCTGATCTGGAACGTGCGCGAGATCATTGCCCATCTGTCGAAGTTCTATCACCTACAGCCCGGTGACCTGATCTACACCGGCACACCGGAAGGCGTCGGTGCCGTGGTAGCGGGAGACCGGATCACCGGTTTCGTCGAAGGCGTGGGTGAAATAACACTGTCAATCGCGAAGGATTAAAGAATATCCGACTAAGCTTGCGCGCTCTGCGTGAGCTGCTATTAACCCTATGGGTTAATACATGAAGCAGGGATGCTTCATAATTGGCCGTAGGCCAATACGAACGATATCTCTTCGCCTTCAAGATGGCGAGTAAGTTCGCGGACTTGCGCTTATAATTTTTGGCTAAAGAATCGTGGCGAGACAGATAAGAAAAAAATAAGACCTTATTTTTAGGTGTTCAGGTGAGGAATCAACTGATGCTTAATAAGACGTTTATGGGGTGTCTGTAAACCCCGTTGAATTTATGCGGAGGGGGAGATATGCGATAACAATTGAGATTATATTTTATGTGTAAATATAATAATTAAAGTATAGGTGGAAGATGGAACGTTATAGTAAAGCAATTCAAAAAATAGCGATGACTTTAATTCTACTCGCGGCACCTTTCAGTGTGTCCCATGCGGCAGAGGCTGCGAATGGAGGGAAGGCCGAGTTAATTATACTGGGGTCGTCTGCCGGTCGAACCTCCTACGGCGGAAATCCTGAGGGCGGCTTCTCAGCAGCGATTTCAGTTGGGGATGACTGTTATCTCATTGATTTCGGTAGAGGTTGGCAGGAAAAATATTACGAAGCTGGACTTGGCACCGAAAAATCGAAAACCGGTTTCGGCGGATTGGAAAACTTGCGCGCGGCCTTCGTTACGCATTTACATTCAGATCACCTGATCGATTATCCAAGACTTTTATTGTTTGGAGCAACAGAAGGGCTGAGACGGAAAGAACATCCGATTGAGATATATGGCCCAGGTTCCCGAGGTGGCCTTCCTCCATCATCCTCTAAGATGAAAAATCATGGGGATACGATAAATCCGGAAAATCCTACCCCAGGTATAACTGAACTGACGGAGTCCATCTACAATGCTTTCGCCACTGACTTGAATGATAATATTCATGATAGTGGAATGCCAAACCCTCACGCTTACATAAAAGTTCATGATATTGAAATACCTGATTCGATAGGAGCCGGTCCTGAAAATATTTCGCCGGACATGTCGCCGATAGATGTTTACAGCGATGAAAATGTTCGTGTTACAGCAAGCTTAGTCAGTCATCCGCCAATGTATCCGAGCTTTGCATTTCGGTTTGACTTAATGGACGGTTCAATTGTTTTTTCGGGGGACACCAATAAGAATCAAAATTTGATAAATTTGGCTAAGGGCGCCGATATACTCGTACATGAGGTTATCAGCACCGAATGGGCTGAGAATCTTTTTCCTGTGCCGAGAACGCCGGCACAAGAGGCGAAGCTCGACCACTTGCTTAAATCCCATACGCCGGCGAACGAGCTTGGAGAAATTGCTCAGGAAGCGGGTGTGAAGCTGCTCGTGCCGTCTCACTTGGCAGCCCCCAGCATCTCAGATGACGAGTGGCTAGCCAGTATAAAAGGCTTTGATGGAAAGGTTGAGATAGGAAGGTCGCTATTCAGGGTAAAGCTGCCATTAAGCAGCAATTAGGGAGCCCGAGAAACAAGTCCCAGTTAGCCTCTGCCGGCCTTGAAGCGCGCAGACGCACCTGGAGCGGACCCCGGTGCAGTGCCTCGGGAGTACCTGGGCACTTTGGCTTTGCGGCAACACAGCACATGTATGCTTCAGTACCGTATGCGGTTGGTGAACCCAGCTTGAGCCAAGTGTCGTTACCATCCGAGAGTGCCCACTTATATCTAAGTGGACACTCTTTATGCCTTCCCCAAGCGTGACGAAAGCCCCCGAATAAGCGTCGTGGTTATGTAAACTGACCTTGCCCAGTAGCAGTGGACACATCGTTAAGGTAGTAAACTGACCGAGGTGTCCCATGGCAAGACAAGCAGCTCCAATGGATAAAAATTGTACTCGTTACACCCAGGCCCACAAAGATGAAGCGCTCGCATTGGCAGACCGCATAGGCGTAACCGCGGCGGCTAGGGAGCTTATCCATGCAAGCCCGCTCTATCAAAGGCGAACCAAGGGCAGCATCAGCAAAGTCTCCCCCAGACAGAATGTGCATTGATCGGGGAGCTGGATATTGAAAAAAGGCTACGGTGTATTTCGCTAAATTCTGAAATGAAATACGGCTTTATTCATGATTACAGAAACCTTCAACGTTCGCAGTCTATGCCGTGTGCTGGAGGTATCTCCCAGCGGTTATTACGTGTGGTGTCTGCGTGGTCGAGGGCCTTCGCGGCGTCAGCGCCGGCAAGCAGAGACCGATCACCGAGTCTCGCAAGCCTTTTACCGACGCAAAGGTCGTGCGTGTGTACCTCGCCTGGTCCTAGATATGCATGACTCGGGACCGCCGATCAACCGTAAAACGGGGGCGGCTAGTCAGTGTCGCCAGATCTTGAGAGCCAAAGCGACCGTTATACGCTTGCTCATGGCCCAGCCGAGCTGATGGGCGGGGGCACCACTTTTTTACGTTTGAATGGCGATTGCAAGAGCAGCGTCAACACGCCGTTTGGGAGGTCTGTTGCCGTTTTATGGCATCACGAGCGCCTGCTGGGCTGCTGGAGAGTCAAGGGCAATATTATCGGGAACGTTCGCCTGCGGGGGAGGGGATCTCCGGTGTGCAGTTTGGGAAACGCAAGTAGAAAGAAGGGTGCCAAGCCCCCTGGCAGATCGCCAGGGGTGTTGGTCGTCTAAAAAGGATGTGTTTAGCGTGTGTATCCTGGTCGGTATTACGTGCTGAGGAACTTCAGCAGCGCATCGACGCTGTCCTTGGCATCGCCGAACAGCATCCGCGTGTTCTCCTTGTAGAAGAGCGGGTTGTCGACGCCGGCGTAACCGGTGCTCATACCACGCTTGAGCACGATGGTGGTCTTGCCTTTCCAGGGCTCCAGCACCGGCATGCCGGCGATGGGGCTGTCCGGCACTTCCTGCGCCGCCGGG
>JBLXCH010000089.1:0-13707 GCA_048265065.1 Motiliproteus sp.
GTCAACTACACGGTGTCATTCAGCAAAGGCTCAGCAGAAGTGATTTCTACCTGAGATATAAAAGGCAAAGGATATGTATGAATTGCTCTATATGAGTGTATCTCCGGAAGGGTTCACCCAAGCTGCATTAGAAGATTTACTGATAGTCTCTAGAGAAAAAAATAAAAGGTTAGAAATTACTGGGATGTTGGTGTATTTCGAACATGAATTCATGCAGCTGTTGGAAGGTGAAAAAGAAGCAGTGCAATCGCTGTTTCAAACCATTTTAGAAGACCCTAGACATAAAAGCGTTGAGGTTTTCTACGAAGGAGATATTGAGAATAGGGCTTTTTCCGACTGGTCAATGGCTTTTCAAACGCTCAGCAAAGACGACCTTAACGAACTGCTGGCTGGGCAAGAAAGATTCGATTTAGCCGCATTACCACGGCATCTTTTGCAAGCCAGCCCCAATCGAGGCAAAAAAGCGTTTTTATTATTACGTGACCGCTTGTAACGTAGTGACGAGTGTATGCTTGATCTTGTCTAGTCATTTTCTAAACGGTTGTAATCAAACAATGCGGCGGTGATGGGCGATGCTTTTGCCTGCGCTTTATGCAACGCATCGCTGAACTGCCAAAATGTTGGGGCGTTCCTTCTAACGCCATAGTTATCCATTAAATTTCGCCAATCTTCTTTTGATCGTAGTGAGGATATGGCAGTAACTAATTGCGGTAGTTGTTTCTTTTCTACACTCAAAAAAGCTTCTGGATGAGCACCAACAAAGCCCTGCAAAAAAAGCGTAGTGTCTTCGTTAGGACGGCGGCGACTATCGCTGCTGAATAAGTGTGAAATGTTACTGAACTGCATTTGGTGCAAGAGAGTAAAGTAGTGTGTTTTATCTGCCTCTTTGACGGCGATAAACACCGTTTGTGGTAGATGCTGCGCTGCTACGTTGGGCTTGTTTTGGAGTGGAGCAAAAGCAGCAGATATCGCCGTGTTCTGAGCAAGGTCATGGGTGTTGTTGTGGACAGGAGCAAGTCGCGTTTTGATGATGTGGTAAAGCTCGTTAAGGGGCTTTTCAGTTGAATAGGGAATTTGCGTCTCTTGTTTGAACAGATAACGATCTTTTAAATAAAGTGCCACAGGGCTTAGGGCCCCACGATACCACTGGTCTCTGACTTTTTGGCGTTGTGCTATAGGTAGCAGTGCTAAAAAATTATGCTCTCCTTCCATGCGTAAAAAATCCATGTAAATCCGAGAATTCAATTGATGACCCACGTTACCGTAGACGTCAAAACCGGCAACGAGCAGGTAGTGTATTCGCTCTAACAGTGGATAAGAAATGAGCCAAGCTGTTTGTGGCTTATCTCCGTGAAGGCCTTGAATAACGGTGGCATTATCGATGTGTCTGAAAATGGTTAGCCCTGCGTTTTTGTTCGTGCCATCACCATCCCAAATAAGGTTGCTGTCTATGCTGATTTTTTTGGCAAGATGCTTTGATAAAAACTCGGACCTTGCGATTAGGTAATCTTTTTCCTGCTTGGCATAAAGCATCCACTGTAGCGGGTTCGCATTGGCGCCATCTGAGGCCGGCAAAGTGAGCTTTCCAGCGTGCTCCTGTAAAAAGGAGGATTCATCATCACTGATGGGTAAATCAGGATTTACAAAACTAACCCAGAAATGATCATTGATGACATTAAGTGCCACTTGTCCACGACATACAGGGCCTTTGATGTACCCCATAATGGTGAACTGAGCTTCATCCAATAAAAAACGATAACGAGCGTTTAGCGGAATGTCTTTGAAGGTTAAAAAGGGGTTGCCCCGTTGTGTTGCATCATAGTTAGGTAAGTTGGTGATGGTAATGCCGGGCTGGAGAAACCATTTTTTCCATCGCTCCATTCTTGCATCATCAAGCTGGTAAGGCATGTGTGTTTTATTGACGGGTACATCAACATATTGTTGCAGACGATAGTAAACACGAGGAACTTGAGGGTCGCTTAACGGTGAACGGCTGCGGATAATATCGATCGGTGTTCCCGGCGCTGTTTTAGATCTAACCACTTTGAAAAAAGTAGGCTTATCATCTTCGAAAAACCATAAGTTAGCTAAAAATAAGTGCTCATAAATATAGCGACTCATGAGTTGTGCTTGCAGGCTATCTTGATTGAAAAAGTTTTCCCATTTGTCGATTTGCTGATTTATTGCTTTGCTCAAAGGCGCACGTTTGCCCGTGTCTGCGCCTTCTGAAATCCATTGTATTAATGTGTTGTGGTTGGTGCTTGATAAACCAGGCAAGCCGTAGGGCATACCTCCCAATGGGTATTCCTTCTGGTAGTTGCCGATTTCTTCGCTAGTGGGACATGAGTAATCATCATTGAGTGAGAGCTTAAAACTCTCAGGTAGCTGTCTTGATGTTGGTAACGGTTGGGCTTTCTTTTGTAATAACAGCTGTGCCATGACGCTTGACTCCACATTGCTTTGTGGCGTGCTGGTACTGCTGGGTATGACTGAATGGAAACCGAGTTTTGCCCATTCCGCGGTGGAGTGAGCGTCGACGTGTAATCGTGTGGGGGTAGCTGCTAGTAGGCGTTCACCGTCATAAACCTTGTCTTTATGCGCGCCGCGTAATAATCCCTCTTTTGATGTGAGTTTTAGTTGGCAGGGTGCGTCATAACAGGCGTGGCAGACGACGCAGCGTTGATTCAAAATCGGTTCTACTTGTGTTTGGTAATTAATGGGTGTGCTGTTGGCCGGCACTATCGGGAGCGGTTGTGCTTTGACAGCTGTGGCATCTGGCGTTGCTTGGAAAAACCAAAGTAGCGCAGCACAAACAATGACAATTGGAAGTAAGACAACGAGGCGCATGGCAGTTTTATTCAATACAAAGGGGTGTTGCTCACACTACCTCTAATTGGATTTAATTTCAGTAATTACCTGTTTAATCAACAGGTAGCTATTTGTGTGATCCCATGCGCGAATATCAAAACTACTCCTATACTACTAGATAAACACTGTGGTCTATTGCTCGCTGTTTGACCCACCTAACCTCACTGGATAGGAAAACAATAATGAATGTGGTTCTGGCTCCGGCTTTGTTGTTGATTAATACGCTTAAGTTAAAGGCACGCTTTGGTTTGTTTATATGCGGGTATGTTGTGCAAATACTCTGCATGGTGGCCTTGTATTTGAAAATAAATGACGTTGGTCTAATCGACGACGATATTGTTGTGGCATTGATTGGTTTTAGTGTGTTGATCTCGGTGGTGGGTATCTATGTGTTAGCGGCATTCTTGTCAGCATCAACCAATGTGTCGAGTAAATTTAAATTGGCCATTGCTCGTTTTGCAAAGGGGGATTTGGCCGCTCGCGTGGTGGTTGATGGGAAAGATGAGTTTGCTGAGATAGCACATTCATTTAACGCCATGGCACGAGATATTAAAGGGATGATTGCTAATGTTTCGTCTCAAGTTTCAGCAGTTAATGATGCCGCCGTAGAATTGAGTGAGCAGACATCGCAAATAAAGCAAAGCAGTCAGCAACAACGAGATGCCGCTGCAGAAGTTGCAGGTGTGGTTGAGAACACCGCACGCAGTATTACTATTATTGCGGACCAAACCAGTGAAACAGAACAGGTGTCTAGTCGGGCGTCAGCGTTGTCTTTAGAAGGGAGCGGAGTGATTCGTGAAGCTTCTCAACGGATGGAAAATATTGCTGAGTCAGTACGTCACTCGGCAGAAGTGATCACTGAACTTGATAAACGAGCTGCCGAGGTTAGCGAGATTGTTGGCGTTATCAGGGCAATTGCGGATCAAACGAACTTGTTAGCGCTAAATGCGGCGATTGAGGCTGCCCGAGCTGGTGAGCAAGGTCGGGGCTTTGCCGTGGTTGCTGACGAGGTAAGAACGTTAGCTGAGCGAACCTCAAGTGCAACCGACCAAATTACTCAGACCATTGACTCGATTCAAAAAAATATGGCGTCGGCAGCAAAGGCGATGAATAGTGGAGCAGAGGAAGTTATGGGTGGTGTCGAACTGACCGAGCAAGCGGTAAACACTCTGAGTGACATTCATAGCGGAGCCGAAGAAACCTTGACGATGGTTCATGCTATTGCAGATGCTGTCGGGGAACACAGTCAGTCTAGCCAGCATATCGCAGAGAGTGCTGAGCAAATCTCATCGATGGCTGATATCAATAATGAACACTTGATCGGAATCGCCGCTGAAGCAGATCGTCTTGATCAAAGCGCCCAGCAACTTGAACAAGCCATTAGCGCTTTTTCTGGTGGGACGGCCAACGATGCCAAGAGCTTGGTGAAACGAGCGGAGGCCTTGATCGAGTCCGTGGGTGCAGACGCAGCTTTCAAAGTATTTAATGACCCGCTACAGGAGTTTGTTGAGCGGGATCTCTATATTTTTGTTTATAGCCTAGATGGTGTTGTTTTATCCCATGGCGGTAATCCGCAGCTGATTGGGCAAAACTTGCTTGATGCGAAAGACCCTAGTGGCAAAGCATTTGTCGCTGAGCGTGTAGACATAGCTAAAAGAAAAAGTAAGGGGTGGCAGGATTATGTTTTCAGAAACCCAGAGACAGGTGAGTTAGAAGAGAAAAAATCCTACATATCTCGTGTTGGTGATCTGATCGTTGGTTGTGGAGTCTACAAATAGTTTGTTTTAATTAAGTTATCGATAAGGGACTATCACACTGAGTTTTACGGCCTGGCTTTCGGTTAAATCTTGACTCTATACTGAATCCTAGCCACATTTACGTTCTGTATCTGATTGCCCTTTATTCAAGAGTTGGTCCTCGATGAGCTTTTTATCTCCAAATGACATAGTCCAACAGCTGTCTGTACTCACCGGTGCATTGAGCAAGGAAAAAGATCACGAAAAACTACTCGATCAGATTATCGAGGGCTGCATGATTTTAACCAATGCAGATGGTGGCACGCTCTATACGCTCAATGAGGACAATGACAATGAGCTCTTGTTTACGGTTATTCGTAACCGCTCATTGGGTATCTACCGTAAGCCACACTCGTGGCCTCCAATCCATATTAAAAATGCCAACGGTAAGCCTGCTGATTTGGTCGTCGTACAAAGTTATGTTAAGCAGCAGGCGATTAACATTGCTAATGCGTATGACTGCAAAGACTACGATTTTTCAGGAACTCGGCAGTTTGATAAGCAGTTGAACTACCGTTCTGAATCTTTTCTCTGCGTACCCCTTCAGGACCATGAAGGGGAAATTATTGGCGTATTGCAATTGATCAATGCGATGGATGAAAACGGAGACCTTATTCCTTTTTCTGAAGTAAATGTGCAGTTGGTTGATTCGTTGGCTTCTCTGGCCGCTACCGTGTTGACTAAAAGACGCTTGATTGATGCACAAAAGCAGCTTTTTGAATCCTTTATTAAATTGATTGGTCGTGCCATTGACCACAAGTCGCCAGTGACTGGTAAACATTGTGAGCAAGTGCCTGAAATTGCCATGCTACTAGCGGGTGCGGTCAATGATGCTAATAGCGGTGACTTTGCTGATACGTACTTCAGTGAGGAGAAAATGTATGAGCTACGGATAGCCGCCTGGCTTCATGACTGCGGCAAAATTACGACGCCAGAATATATCATTGATAAGGCCACCAAGCTGCACACCATGTTTGATCGCATTGACTTGATTGAATCGCGTTTTCTAGTACTTAAGCAGCAGCTTGAGTTGGATTATCTAAGAACCTTATCTGCTACTGACAGTACTGCACAAAGCAGCGATGATTCTGAACTGGCGAAAGCAAGGTTCGTGCAGACTGCTGCTCAGTTGGATAAGGACATGGCCTTTATTCGGAAATCCAACACCGGTTCTGAGTTTATGTCTGCAGAGGAGCAAAACCGAATTCGAACTATTGCTCAGCAAATATGGATTGATGATGCGGGCAAAGAACAACCTTTATTAACGCAAGATGAAGTTGAGAATCTTTGTATCAGCAAAGGAACGCTAACAGAAGATGAAAGGCAGGTGATGCGAGATCATATTAAAGTCTCCATTCAAATGCTCGAGCCGCTTAAATATCCTCGTCAATTAGCAGACGTGCCGGAAATAGCCTGTAATCACCATGAGCATTTAGATGGTACGGGTTACCCGCGGGGATTAAAGGCAGAAGACCTTTCGTTGCGTGCACGGATTATGTGTATTGCTGATATTTTTGAGGCATTGACGTCCCCAGACCGTCCCTATAAGAAAGGTATGCTGTTGTCACAAGCCATGACTATCCTTGGTCGTATGGTGGAAGACAACCACCTTGATGCGAGGCTGTTCAAGTTGTTTGTCGAAAGTGGTGCTTATCGCCGTTATGCCGAGGATCACATGTCTGACCGACAAGTGGATAGCTTTGACGAAACTGCTTTACCAGGCTTGAACCATGTTTATGGTTGATTATCAGTAACACAGCCGTGTGAAGTGCACCCTGACAACACTGTTCTGCTTATCATTTTTCTGTATGAGTAAAAACACCATCCCAAAGGGCTGCGGGTGGGTTTTTCTTGAATATCTCTATTCGCTCTAAATAAATTTCTGCGGGGCGGTCGCTGCTGCTTGAGAATTGAGTAATAGCTTGCTGATAGGTTAAAAATGCGGCCTCTGCTGCGTCCCATTTCTGCTGCGAATAAAGCTGTACCGCTTGCTCGAAGCTTTCACATAGGCTTTTTTGTGCAGCAGAACATTCAGAGGCTAACCCAATGGGTTGTAGGATTAATACGGGTTCTTTGCGGCCTTTAACCTGTACCCTATCAATAGTCCGATAAACATATTCTGGCGCTTGCTCTGCGGTGTCTTGGCTTACCAGTATTGGGCAGCCATAGTATTTGCTCAATCCTTCGAGTCGGGAGGCTAAATTGACGGCATCCCCCATTACCGTGTAAGCCATGCGAAAGCTGGAGCCCATATTACCCACGTTCATTACTCCACTATTGATGCCCATACCAACTTTGAGCGGGGGTAAACCTTCCTCAATCAGTTTTTGATTCAGTGAGGGTAGTTGCTCTTGCATAAGTAACGCTGCTTTTAATGCGTTGCTGCTGTGCTGTTCATCAGGGAGTGGCGCGCCCCAAAATGCCATGACAGCATCGCCAATGTACTTGTCCACTGTGCCGCGTGTTTGGTGGATGATGGCGGTCATCTCAGAGAGATATAAGTTCATCAATCGGGCGAGCTGTTGAGGGGACAGCTGTTCTGACATCTGTGTGAAGTCGCGGACATCAGAAAAGAAAACGCACATGTTACGCTGTTCGCCGCTTAACTGAACGGGCTGCTGCTGACTTAGCTCGGTGACAATTTCAGGAGGAATATACTGGCCGAACTTTTGTGATAAATCGGCGATGTTTCTGGTTTCGTAAAAATAGCCGCTGGCTTGTTGAAATAAGTACAGAAGAGCAATTGACACTAAGCTATAGCCAAGAGGAATCACCCACCATAGTTGATTCCACGCATAGAAGTTAAAAGCACAGATTATGCTAACCCAGATAGCGGTTACGATAGTGGAGCGCAATACCGAGAGTCGTGGTAGTAATAGCGAAAGCAATAACCCGCTAAGCAGTACTTGTAAAAGCTCAATGGCTTTTGTGTAATCTGGTTCTTGATGAAAGCGTTCATCTAACATGCCGGAGAGTAAATTGGCGTGGATCTCGACTCCTGCATAGCGGTTACTTAACGGGGTAACTCGTAAGTCCAACAACCCCGCGGCACTCGTTCCAATTAATACTAATGTGCCTTCTAAGTCCTCCGGCGAGGCTGTGCCTTGAATAATGTCCACTGCTGAAACATAGGTAAAGCTGCCTTGATACCCCCGATAAGGCACTAAGGCTGAGCTGTCTGGTGCTACAGGAAACCGTAGTCCTGCAGCGTCAATGGCGACCAGTGCTTTTTCGGCTCCGGTGCTGTCGCTCTCAATGACTGGCGTGATGAAGTTCTCGCCATAAAGAGCGAGGAAAACGGCTAAAGAGAGGGAAGGGTAATAATTGTTTTGGTAGCGCTGGATGAGAGGTACGCGTCGATAAACTCCGTCAGAGTCTACCTTTGGATTATCAAAAAAACCGCTCCAAGGTGTGTTTGATTGGAACGTTGCGAGGTTGCCAATAAAGCCAACGGCTTCAGGGATAGGTAAGTCTGCTAAACGCTCTGGGTTTTGCACAACGGGCGTGCCGAGTAGGCCGACCGATAGATTCTCTTGGTTAGGGTCAAAAATATTACCTAAGATGACCGAACGCCCACTAACGCTTTTGGCAAAGTAGGCGTCGGGGGTGATAGTGGCTAGTTGTTTGGCAAGGTCGTTTTCAGCAGAAATAATGGATGCTGAGGAGGATAGCATTTGCTCAACCTGAGCGAGCGGTAGTCGAGTATCTGCTTCTGAAAACAGCATATCGAAACCCACAACCGCGACGCCGTATTGATCAAATAGCTGGTCGAGCATTGTTGCAACGATATCGCGGCGCCAAGGCCAGCGGCCAATGGCGGCTAAGCTTTTTTCATCTATATCAACGATGACGATTCGTGGATCTGATTCATGGGTTAAGCTTTGTTGCAGACGCATGTCATAGAGGTCAAGCTCAAAACGTTCTATGAGTGCTGGGGTATGACCCGCGGCTAACGGAAGAAGTAGAATAATGGTGAGGGCAAAACCCATCAGAGTTCTTATTTGACGTTGATTCATAAAGAATACTTGCCCTAAGTGAAAATGGGTATTTACCGTCAAATTTACACGTTAACGTGTTGTGGTTAAAGCGGTGATTATTGAAGCAATAGTTTTTATGACTGAATAGGTTGGCCGTTATTTTGATAATAAAAAACCCGCCGAAGCGGGTTTTTTAAAAGCGATGCTGGATTACAGCACTTTAGCAACAGAGGCACATAAGGCGTCAATATTATCTAAAGTGATTCCAGCGACATTTATACGACCTGAGCTAACGGCATAAACTGCATAGTCTTGTTTTAATGTTTCAACTTGCTCTGGAGTTAAACCAGAGAATGAGAACATGCCTTTTTGTTGCGCAATAAAGCTGAAATCTTGTTCTACGCCTAACGCTTGTAGTTTCTCGACGAACAGGGTGCGCATATTTAAAATACGATCACGCATGCCCTTCAATTCTTCCAACCATAGCGCTTTTAGCTCTTCTGATTGTAAAATTTCGGTAACAACCAATGCGCCGTGTGCTGGAGGGTTTGAGTAGATAGAGCGGATATCTGATTTAACTTGTGAAAATGCATTAACCGCTTGCTCTTTATTGGCCGCCATTACGGTAAGCGCGCCAACCCGTTCATTGTACAAACCGAAGTTTTTGGAGAAAGAGCTGCAAACCAGCATTTCTTCAGCGCTCTCAGCAAAGGTGCGTAGGCCCTGTGCATCTTCTTCAACACCGACCCCAAAACCTTGGTAAGCAAAGTCAAAGAAAGGTAACCAGCCTTTAGCGCTTGCTACTGCGGCTAATTCACTCCACTGCTCGGCGCTAGGGTCGACACCGCTAGGGTTGTGGCAGCAGCCGTGTAATAACACCGCATCAGTGGCAGGGATTTGGGAGAAATCTTCCTTCATTGCAGCAAAATCTAAGCCGTTGGTCGCAGCATCATAATAGCGATACTTTTTGACTGTTAAGCCTGCCGCTTCAAAGACTTTATTATGGTTAGCCCACGTCGGGTTGCTAATCCAAATAGTTTTAACGCCAGCGTGACGCACTAAAAATTCTGCAGCAACGCGCAATGCGCCGGTACCGCCTGGTGTGTGCGCACTTTGTAGACGTGCTTCAGTAATCAAGCTTGAATCAGCACCGAACAATAATTTTTGTACTTCTAGCGCATAAGCGGCGGAGCCAGAAATAGATAGATAACCTTTGGTGATTTCCTTTTCCAACAAAGCGGCTTCTGCTTTTTTTACAGACGCAAGAATAGGTGTTTGGCCTTGTTCATTTTTGAATACACCAACGCCAAGGTTGATCTTGGTATCACGACTATCTGCATTAAAAGCATCGGTTAGACCCAAGATAGGGTCGGCAGGCGCTAGTGGAATAGATTGGAACATAAGGTTTAGACGCTCTCTTAAAAAAATTTAGGCAAATGCTGCCAAATTATAATGATTCAGCGGAAAATTTACATCGTTAATTGATAAACATGCATGGTTTGATGATCTTTTAACACTGCTTAGTTCGACTAGTGATTCTTACGGCTATGCTGAGCTAACGGTTTGAGGTGCGAAGACCGAAAGCGCTTAGCTTAAAGCAAACTGTTTAAGCGTGTTAAGTTCATCTCGGCACTGGGCTGCTTGTTCAAACTCGAGGTTTTTCGCCGCTTCATACATCCGGTCTTCGATTTTAGTGATGGCTGCTGCAAGCTCCTTCGCGGACATTTCTGCTGGCGCCTTACTGTAGTCTGCTGTTGGTTCGGCTACTTGACGAGACTGCTTGCCTTGTTTCTTCCCAGGGATTCTCGCGCCTTCCATAATATCTTCCACTGAACGGTGGACGCCTTTTGGTGTGATGCCGTGTTCTTTGTTGTGCGCTAGCTGCTTTTCTCTACGGCGTTCTGTCTCTTCCATCGCTCGTTGCATGGAGCCAGTTATGCGGTCGGCATAAAGAATTGCACGGCCGTTGAGGTGTCGTGCGGCGCGACCGATGGTTTGTATTAATGAGCGATCAGAACGTAAAAAGCCTTCTTTGTCTGCATCAAGAATTGCCACTAAAGAGACTTCAGGCATGTCCAAGCCTTCTCGTAATAAATTGATACCGACAAGGACATCGAACTCACCAATACGAAGGTCGCGGATAATTTCTACCCGTTCGACTGTGTCAATATCGGAGTGTAAATAGCGCACACGCACACCATGCTCATCCAAGTATTCTGTTAAATCTTCTGCCATCCGCTTGGTGAGTGTGGTGACAAGCACACGCTCTTGCTTATCTACGGTTTGGCGGATTTGTGACAGTAAATCGTCCACTTGGTTGGTGGCAGGTAAAACTTCAATGGTTGGGTCTATCAATCCTGTTGGGCGTACCACTTGCTCGACGGTTTGACCTGCATGTTCGTTTTCGTATTTACCCGGGGTTGCAGACACAAAAATTGCTTGTGGGGCGATTTTTTCCCACTCGTCAAAGCGCATGGGTCGGTTGTCTAAGGCAGAGGGTAGCCGGAAACCATATTCAACAAGGGTTTCTTTGCGGGAGCGGTCGCCTTTATACATCGCACCAAGCTGTGGAATGGTGACGTGTGATTCATCGATGATCATCAATGCGTTGTCAGGTAAATAGTCGAACAAGGTGGGAGGGGCTTCACCATCATTGCGACCCGATAAATAACGGGAGTAGTTTTCGATACCAGTGCAGTAGCCGAGTTCTAAAATCATTTCTATATCGAAGTTCGTTCGCTGCTCAAGACGTTGTGCTTCGACTAAGCAGTTATTGCTGCGTAGCTGTTCCAAGCGTTCTTTTAAATCGATTTTAATCTGATCTACCGCACCGAGCAGTTTTTCGCGGGGTGTCACGTAGTGAGATTTTGGATAGATAGTGACGCGAGGCACCTTTCGTAAGGTTTCCCCGGTCAGTGGATCGAAATAACTAAGCTCTTCTATTTCTTCATCAAACAATTGGATGCGTACGGCTTCTTGGTCTGATTCTGCAGGGTAAACATCAATGACATCACCTCGAACGCGATAATTAGCACGGTGTAATTCGACGTCATTACGGGTGTATTGTAGCTCGGCTAAGCGGCGGACAATGTCGCGCTGGTCGACACGGTCACCTCGGTCAAGGTGAAGCATCATGCTGAGGTAAGAGCGCGGATCCCCTAAGCCATAGATGGCAGATACTGTGGCGACAATAATGGCGTCTTCTCGTTCTAAAAGCGCTTTGGTGGCAGAGAGCCGCATTTGCTCAATGTGCTCATTGACCGAAGAATCTTTTTCGATGTAAGTGTCAGAGGTTGGTACGTAAGCTTCAGGCTGGTAATAATCATAATAAGAGACAAAATATTCCACGGAGTTTTTAGGAAAAAACTCTTTAAATTCGCCATACAGTTGAGCGGCAAGGGTTTTGTTATGAGCAAGTACAATAGTGGGGCGCTGCATTTCGGCAATGACGTGAGCTGCCGTAAATGTCTTGCCTGAGCCGGTAACACCCAGCAATGTTTGCGAGGCTAATCCAGCACGAAGACCTTCTACCAAACCGGCGATTGCTGCAGGTTGATCGCCTGCGGGTTGGAAGTTAGATTTAACCTTGAACTTATTACTCATTTGGATTCCTGAAGACGCTTAAATCCGGTACTATGGAGGCCTTTGTGTCCGCAGTCTTAGTCAGATAAATAAGACACAGGACAATAAAGCGCTCATATACTACCACCTGTGGGCGACTAAACTAAGAGGATATAAGATTGGACCTGCAACTTTCGAGTCGCGTTAACAATATCAAACCATCTCCGACGCTGGCCGTGACAAATAAAGCCGCTGAACTGCGTGCTGAAGGTAAAGATATTATTGGTCTTGGTGCGGGTGAGCCAGATTTTGATACCCCCGAACATATTAAAGCGGCTGCTATCGACGCCCTGAATGCAGGCTTCACAAAATATACAGCAGTTGATGGAACTCCAGCGCTGAAAAGAGCCATTATTCATAAGTTCCAAAATGATAACGGTCTAAACTACGTACCGGATCAAATATTAGTCTCTTGCGGTGGTAAACAAAGTTTCTTTAATTTGTCTCTTGCGTTGCTTAATCCCGGTGATGAAGTGATTATTCCTGCACCTTACTGGGTGTCTTTTCCCGATATGGTTGCCGTTGCTGATGGTGTGCCGGTTATTGTCCGCACCACTCAGGAAAATCGTTTCAAAATGACGCCTGAGCAGTTGGAAATGGTGATTACACCTAAGACTCGTCTTGTCGTTTTGAACAGCCCTTCAAACCCTACGGGTGTCGCCTATACTCGTGCAGAGCTTGAAGCGCTGGGTGCAGTTTTGAAGAAACACCCGAATATTATGATTGCAACGGATGATATGTATGAACACATCCTTTGGGCTGAAGAGCCTTTTTGCAACATCCTAATGGCATGCCCCGAATTGTATGATCAGACTATCGTGCTCAACGGCGTATCAAAAGCATACTCAATGACGGGATGGCGTATTGGTTACGCTGCGGGGCCTGCGGCATTGATCAAATCAATGAAGAAAATTCAATCACAAAGTACGTCAAACCCGTGCTCTATTTCTCAGGTGGCGGCGCAAACTGCACTGGAAGGCTCGCAGGATTGCGTGAAAGAAATGCTGAAAGCCTTTAAGCAGCGCCATGATTATGTCATTGCCGCATTCAATGATATCGAAGGTGTCGAATGTATTCCTGCTGACGGTACTTTCTATGCATTTCCGAGCTTCCAAAAAGTCATTGATGCTAACCCTGCATTTAACGATGACTTAGATCTTGCTGAGTTTTTGTTACAAGAAGCTGGGGTTGCAGGTGTTCCAGGGTCAGCATTCGGTGCTCCGGGTAACATGCGTTTCTCTTTCGCAACCAGCATGAAAGTGTTGGAAGACGCGATTGGCCGTATCAAAAAGGTCATTGAAAGCACAAAGTAATTCACAGCTTTCTTGTATTGATAAAAAGCCGCCTACTTGTGCGGCTTTTTTATTGTGCCTGTACTTTTTTAAAGGCTAAAGGCTAAAGGCTAAAGGCTAAAGGCTAAAGGCTAAAGGCTAAAGGCTAAAGGC
>JBLXCH010000090.1:0-13592 GCA_048265065.1 Motiliproteus sp.
TGCTTTGCTGCGCAAATGGTTGGCAGGGGTTGCATCCGACGGAAATGACGGAAAATAGACAGAACTAAAACTCCCGCAGGAAATACTGCGTGGTGGTTGATCATTTGATTTTGGGATTTTTTGCTCAGTGGCAGAGAGGAGGGGATTTTCCTTGGTTTCTGCC
The DNA here is from genome assembly GCA_048265065.1 of Motiliproteus sp. Lineage (GTDB taxonomy): Bacteria > Pseudomonadota > Gammaproteobacteria > Pseudomonadales > Balneatricaceae > Motiliproteus. The sequence goes on from JBLXCH010000090.1 coordinate 164, forward strand.
AAAACCTATAAAAAACAACCAGTTAAATACGTTGTTCCTGATCGCAACGTAACACCTCACTGTAACAGTTTCAAGCCTGCATGATTTTCCATTTTAGTGAATAAATCGGCTCTTCCCATAGGTGACGCCCTGCACGTATAAATAATCATGAGTTGTTGCTTTAACAGCTTTTGTGAGTGCGTTTCCTCAAGGATTTAAAGCCGTTATGAACCAGCAAGCCCTTTCCGCCTTTATCTGGTCTGTCGCAGATTTGCTGCGTGGTGATTACAGACAATCCGAATATGGAAAGGTCATCCTGCCGTTTACAGTGCTCCGTCGCCTTGACTGCGTTCTTGAGACGACCAAGGCTGACGTGCTTGCCGAACTGAAGGAAAAGACGAAGAAGGGCTTGAACCCCGAACCGTTCCTGCGCCGGAAGTCGGGACTGAATTTCTACAATACTTCAACGATGGATATGCCAAAGCTGAAGGGGGACTCCGACCATATCCGGATAAATCTTGAAAGCTATATCAATAGCTTCTCCCCTGAGATTCGTGACATTTTTGAAAGCTTTGATTTCTTCAATCAGATTGTGAAGCTTGATAAGAATGGCTTGCTGTATCAGGTGGTTGAAAAATTCGTCGATATTGACCTGCATCCAGACCAAGTGTCGAACTACCAAATGGGTCTCGCGTTCGAGGATTTGATCCGCCGCTTTGCAGAGATTTCAAACGAGACTGCCGGGGAGCACTTTACTCCACGTGAGGTCATCCAGTTGATGGTTAACCTGATCTTCAATGAGGATGATGAAGTGCTCTCAAAACCCGGTGTGGTCAGGACAGTCTATGATCCCACCGCTGGAACAGGCGGCATGTTGTCCACCGCCGAGGAATATCTTGCTGAACATAACCCGGAAGCGCGGCTTACTGTGCATGGGCAGGAACTAAACCCGGAATCCTATGCGATTTGTAAGGCAGACATGCTGATCAAGGGGCAGGACGTTTCCAACATTGTGTTTGGGAATACGCTTTCTGATGATGGGCACCCGGCACAGAAATTCGATTACATGCTTTCAAACCCACCTTTTGGGGTCGAGTGGAAGAAGGTACAGAAAGAGGTCAAGCGCGAGCACGAGCAGGAAGGTGAAAATGGCCGGTTCGGTCCGGGTTTGCCGCGTGTGTCGGATGGCTCGATGCTGTTTTTGATGCACCTTATGGCAAAGATGCGCCCCGCAGAAGACGGTGGAAGCCGCTTTGGCATCGTTCTGAATGGCTCACCGCTGTTTACGGGTGGTGCCGGGAGCGGTGAGAGCGAGATCAGGAAATACGTTCTTGAGAACGATCTTCTTGAGGCGATCATCGGCTTGCCCACGGACATGTTCTATAACACCGGCATCTCGACCTATATCTGGATCGTGTGTAACCACAAGCCAGCCCACCGCAAAGGGAAGGTGCAACTCATTGATGCCAGTGGCATGTGGGAAAAAATGCGCAAAAGCCTCGGCTCCAAACGCAAATTCCTGACCGATGATCACATAGCGACCATCACAAAGCTGTTTGGTGAATTCAAGGAAGCTCAACAAGACGGAAAACCGATCAGCCGTATCTTCGACAATAATGCTTTTGGTTACCATACAATCACGGTGGAACGTCCTCAGCGAGACGAGGATGGTAAGGTTGTGTTGGCTGCTCGTGGCAAAGCCAAGGGTAAGCCAGTTCCCGATACCTCTCTGCGGGATACGGAGAACGTTCCGTTGGCTGAGGGTATTGAAGATTACTTCAAGCGTGAGGTGCTGCCTCATGTGTCCGATGCTTGGATCGACACGGACAAAACCAAGGTCGGCTATGAAATCCCATTTAACCGGCATTTCTATGTTTTCCAGCCACCAAGGCCTCTTGAGGAGATTGATCGCGAGCTGGAAGATGTGATTGGAAACATACAAAAAATGCTCGCGGAGGTAATGGATTGACTAAATTCACTGCCGCTCGGTTTAGGCAATATAAAAAACAGATTGATAACTATAACGACCCATATAATCAGACCTTATATCGGCTGTTCGGCGATGACCAAAATCACGACAGTCAGGCTCATACCTACGCAAAGATCATGTACGTCAGCAGGATGTACAGGGCGAACATAGAGCTAAATGCAGGGCGGTCGTTAAATCCAAATGTTATGAGCATTCCTGAACTCGTTGAGGCCATACATTCCGAGAGGCATAGTCCATTCTTGACTGTCACACGTGAGGCGCTCCCGGCAGTGCTAAACGCAGAAGCCTTAGAAATAACGATCAATCTTGTTTCTCGCATGGAGGCGGATATTCGGAAGCACTTTGGCCGTCCGACCGGCGGGAGAGGTTACTGGACCTTCTGTTCGAAGTACCTTCATTTCCACACGGGGATTGCAGTTCTTTTTGACACGAATGCTCGCGTTACGATGGCGAACTCCATCCCAAAGTATTCCCATGATGTTAATAAGGCTGGAACAGACGCAAGCATCTCATATGCTGATTACGCCCGCGAGTTTTTCGATCTATTGGGTGTTGCCTATGGGCACTCAAAATCTTACACGCCTCAACAGATCAAGGATTTAGACTTCTATTTAGTCTGGGAATATCGGGAGAACAGTAGATGACAAAGGGACGCTCTATCCGGCTTTTTCTCGTCGACGGTGCTCCGGGTGGCATAATTACAGCAGAGATCATGAACTGGACCGGGCATGTGCTGTTTGGCCCGCGTTCGCGACTTGCCGACTTAATTCAGCGTGAAGAGGTGAAACGGACGGGTGTATACTTTCTGACGGGCCTTGATCCTGAAGGTGGTTACAAGCCTATGGTTTATTTAGGGGAGACAGACCATGTTGGTAAACGTCTGGCCCAGCACAACAAGGATGAAAGCAAGGACTTCTGGGACCGGGCTTGTATTGTTACCAGTAAGGACCAGAACCTGACTAAAGCCCACGCCAAGTATCTTGAAAGTCGCTTGATCTCGATCACTCAGGGTGCTGGGCGGGCGCTTTTGTTCAATTCGACCAGTCCAGATTATACAATTCTTCCAGAATCTGACGCGGCGGATATGGAGTTCTTTATAGAGCAAATCAGAATCGTTTTGCCTGTATTGGGATTAGAGTTTTTACGTGAAACGCCTCGTCTGTCGCAATCTCGTGCCGAGAGTGCTGAAGTAGCTTCTGAAGGTTTATCTGAATCCCCGGTTTTTGAGTTGGTAAGCAGAAAACATAAGCTAGCTGCCCAAGCGAGTGAAATTGATGGTGATTTTGTCGTTGCGCAAGGGTCTAGTGCGCAAGCAGATTGGATCGGCGTTCAGAACCACAGCTATAAAAAGCTACATGCGCAGCTCGTTGAAACAGGTATTCTGAGGTCAAATGCGGCAAATCAGACATCAATGCTCTTTGCCGAAGACTATGCATTTCGTAGTCCGAGCGCAGCCTCCGCGGTGATACTTGGTCGTCAAGACAATGGGCGGCTATCTTGGAGGGTTCAAGGGGGTAACGCCACGTATGCTGACTGGCAGCAAGAGCAGGTAGAGCGAACAAAAGGTGTGGGCGAAGAACAATGATATTTCCTCGGTATCAGGAATACAGGAAAAGCGGTGCTGACTGGTTTGAGGCGATACCGACACATTGGAATTTGGACCGGCTAAAACGATCAATTTCCGTTTGTCGAAACGGCATTTGGGGGGGGATCCGCAAAATGATGGTACAGACATTACCTGCGTTCGTGTGGCTGACTTTGATCGAAAGAAACTATCTATAAAGCCCATTGTGCCGACTACTCGCAGTGTTAGCGCTCGAGAGAGAGAAGGCCGTCTTGTTCAAAAGGGAGATCTTCTCCTAGAAAAATCGGGAGGTGGGGATTTACAACCCGTTGGTGCGGTTATGTTATACGAAAGGCAGGAACCGTCTATCTGCTCAAACTTCATCGCTCGAATAGAGCTGGCAACCGGGATGGTGTCATCATATTGGCGCTATGTGCATTCTGCAATTTACGAGGCCCGCCTGAACACTCGTTCGATAAAGCAAACTTCGGGCATTCAAAACCTCGATCAGGCGCAATATCTAAACGAAAAAGCGCCGTTTCCACCAGCTGACGAGCAAACTTTAATCGCGGTATTCCTTGATCGTGAGACGGCGAAAATTGATGACTTGGTGGCTGAGCAGGAGCGGTTGATTGCGCTGCTGAAGGAAAAGCGTCAGGCCGTTATTTCCCATGCGGTGACCAAAGGCCTCAATTCAGACGCGCCAATTAAAGACAGCGGTGTTGAGTGGTTGGGTGAAGTGCCTGCAAGCTGGTTGGTCGTGCCGTTGGGCTATAGATATCAAGTCCAGTTAGGCAAGATGTTGGATACAGCCAAGGTGACCGGTCAGCATTTGCGTCCTTATTTGCGAGTATTCGATGTTCAGTGGGGGAAAATTAATACTGATGCCTTGCCGGAAATGGATTTCAGCGAGAAAGATCGAAAAAAGTACTCACTGAGACAAGGCGATCTGATGGTCAACGAGGGCGGAAGTTACGTAGGTCGCTCTGCCATATGGAGAGGAGAAATACCTGAATGCTATTACCAGAAGGCGCTTCATAGGCTTCGTCCACGCAATACTCACAGCGATTGTAGTGAATTCTTGTATTACGTGATGGAGAACGCAACGAAGTTCGGCGTTTTCGTGGCGGGAGGGAATCAGGCTACTATTGAGCATCTCACAGCAGAGGCCCTAAGACGTTATATGTTCGCGTTCCCGGATTATGACGAGCAAGTTGGTATAGCAGCGCACTTAGATGATTTTTGTGCGGGTTTAGATCGCCTGATAAGTGAAGCTGAAATGGCAATTATCCTTCTCAAAGAGCGTCGTGCAGCCCTAATTTCTGCAGCGGTTACTGGAAAGATTGACGTCCGTGGTCTTGTGGATACCGAGGAGGCCGCATGAGCTTACATCGGGAAATCGCGTTCGAGAATGACATTTGTGATCATCTGGTAGCGCATGGTTGGGCGTATGCTGAAGGCGATGCAGCTCAATATGACCGCAAGCTGGCCCTGTTCCCTTCTGACCTGATTGCATGGGTGCAGCAGACCCAGCCAAAAGCGTGGGAGGCACTCAGCAAGAGTCACGGGGTTGCTGCTGAAGCCACACTTCTTGATCGCGTATGCAAGCAGTTGGAAGATCGAGGGACGCTTGACGTGTTGCGGCATGGTGTCGAGATGCTTGGGCTACGTCAACCGCTGAGCTTGGCACAGTTTAAACCCGCCTTGGCGATGAACCCTGATCTTCAGGCCCGGTATGCGGCCAACCGGTTACGTGTCGTGCGTCAGGTGCGCTATTCCCTGTGGAATGAAAACTCGATTGATCTGGTGCTGTTCCTGAACGGTATTCCGGTAGCGACTGCTGAGTTGAAAAGCGACTTCACGCAATCTGTCGAAGACGCGGTGGACCAGTATCGTTTTAAACGCCATCCTCACCCAAAGGGGCAGGGCGGGAGCGAGCCACTACTGAGCTTTGTGCGTGGGGCGCTCGTGCATTTCGCTGTCAGCAATTCCGAAGTCATGATGACCACCAAGCTGGATGGTGCGGAGACTTTCTTCTTGCCGTTCAACAAGGGTAACGAGGGGGCTGCGGGTAACCCGCCCAACCCGGATGGTCATCGCACCGCGTATCTGTGGCAGGAAGTCTGGCGGCGTGACTCTTGGTTGGAGATTCTCGGGCGTTACATCGTTGCCGAGCGCAACAAGAAGAAGCAGATCAAAAAACAAATCTTCCCGCGTTTCCATCAGCTTGATGCGACGCGGAAGCTTGTCAAAACCGTTCTGGAAGAAAAGCCAGGACAAAAGTACCTGATCCAGCATTCAGCGGGTTCTGGCAAGACTAACTCGATTGCATGGTCGGCGCATTTCTTGGCTGATTTGCATGACGCGGAAAACAACAAGCTGTTTGATTCTGTATTGGTGGTGAGTGACCGAACGGTTCTTGATACCCAGCTTCAAGAAGCGATTTTTAGTTTTGAGCGCACGACCGGGGTTGTTGCGACGATCACCGGGGAACGCCAAAGCAAAAGCGGTGAGTTGGCCGAGGCACTTGCAGGCGGCAAAAAGATTGTCGTCTGTACGATCCAGACCTTCCCGTTTGCTTTGAAAACTGTGCAGGAACTTGCTGCGACCCAAGGCAAGCGCTTTGCTGTGATCGCCGATGAGGCGCACAGCTCCCAGACCGGGGAAGCAGCATCGAAGCTCAAGCAGGTTCTGTCCGCCAAGGAGCTGGAAGAGCTGGCTGATGGTGGCGAGGTCAGTACGGAAGACCTGTTGGCTGCACAGATGGAAGCACGGGCCAATCAGGATGCGGGCATTACCTATGTGGCCTTCACGGCAACGCCAAAGGCCAAGACGATGGAGATCTTTGGGCGTCGTCCTGATCCTGCTCTTCCGGCAGGGCCAACCAATCTGCCTGCACCTTTCCATGTTTATTCGATGCGTCAGGCGATTGAGGAAGGCTTCATCCTTGATGTCCTTCGGAACTACACGTCCTACAAGCTGGCCTTCAAGCTTGCCCACAATGGCAAGGAATGGGGTGATGATGAGGTAGAGCGCAGTGCAGCCATGAAAGGTATTATGCGCTGGGTGCGTCTGCATCCCTATAACATCAGCCAAAAGGTCCAGATCGTTGTCGAGCATTTCCGCGAGAACGTGGCACCACTGTTGGATGGCAATGCGAAGGCAATGGTGGTTGTTGGAAGTCGTCTGGAGGCCGTGCGCTGGCAGCTTGCCATCGAGAAATACATCAAGTCTGCTGGTTACGGCATCGGGACGCTGGTTGCGTTTTCCGGTGAGATAAAAGATGACGTATCCGGGCCGGAACCATTTACTGAAAACAGCGGCACGTTAAACCCGAACTTGCGGGGCAGGGATATTCGTAACGCATTTGATACGGATGAATATCGTATCCTTTTGGTCGCAAACAAGTTCCAGACTGGCTTTGACCAACCGTTGCTGTGCGGAATGTATGTCGATAAACGCTTGGCCGGTATTCAGGCGGTTCAGACACTATCGCGGTTAAATCGATCACATCCGGGCAAGGATACGACCTATGTTCTGGACTTTGTGAATGACCCCAAGGAAATCCTGCTGTCGTTCAAAGCCTATTATGAGACAGCGGAACTTGAAGGTGTTACCGACCCGGAGCTGGTTCTTGATCTGAAGGCCAAACTCGATGCGACTGGCTTTTATGATGAGGTTGAGGTGGATCGCGTTGCCGAGATTGAGCTTAATCCGCGCTCGACCCAAGCACAGTTGGCTGCTGTTATGGAGCCGGTGGCAGGGCGCTTGCTCAAGCGCTACAAAGCGGCGAAACAGGCTCGTGAAGCCGCAAAGGAAGCCAAGAACGACACTGCCGAGAAAGAAGCAAAGGACGAGATGGACGCGCTGTTGTTGTTCAAGCGCAACCTTGTCGGGTTCTTGCGGGTTTACTCGTTCCTGTCGCAGTTGTTTGACTATGGCAACACAGCTGTTGAGAAACGCGCCATCTTTTATAAGCGTCTGGTGCCGTTACTGGAGTTCGGGCGTGAACGCGATGGCGTTGATCTGACCAAGGTAGCGCTGACACATCACAAGCTTAAGGATCAGGGAAAGAAGAACTGGTCTTTGTCAGAGGGAGAGGCCAAAAAGCTGAACCCGATAACCGATGTCGGCGAGAGCGAGCTACATGACAAACAGCGGGCGTTTCTTTCGGAGATCATCGAGAAGGTAAACAGCCTGTTTGAAGGTGATCTTAGCGATGATGACAAGCTGGTTTACGTCAACAACGTCATCAAGACGAAGCTGATGGAATCAGACATGCTCGCACAGCAGGCCGTCAACAATTCCAAGGAACAGTTTTCCAACTCACCAGACCTTAATGCAGAGCTTTTGAATGCGATCATGGATGCGCTTGCCGCCCATACGACCATGAGCAAGCAAGCGCTGGATTCAGCAAAGGTTCGGGAAGGATTGAAGGATATTCTGCTTGGTCCGGCAGAGCTGTATGAAGCACTTCGTGCCAAGGCGCAAAAGGGTGGTGACAGGCCTTCAGTTGAGTGAAACATGCCTTTGGGTATGCAAAATGCATGGCTCAAGGGCTGCATAGGATGAAGCTAGAAGTCGGCTTCATCATCATCTTCAATCTCTGGGAGATACTCTTGGAGTGCGATCACGAGTTCAGGCAAGCGACGACCAAAATAGATATCTAATGCTCGTGCTGCGATTGTGGTGTTCTGTGGGAGCTTCTTGCCAAACTCACGGGACATTCTATCGGCATAGTCGTTTGCCTGACTTTCAAGCCACTGTTCCATCTGTTCGCCGTCCAGCGGTTCGCGTTCGCGCTTGTTAAAGGCATCGCGAGCACGTCTCCAATCGTCAAAGTTATAAGCTTCCTCGCCAAGAGCATTGATTGCCCGCCTCATTATTGCGACCTGCCCATCGGAAATGCCCGAAGCATCACGTACTTGCTTCTTTGAGTATGTCCCAAGGAGCACCAGCCGCCATGCATAGTTCTGACGTTCGGACGTGATCATGGGCAGCTTGGTTTTGCTGTTTGCCTTGCCTGCTTCTAGAACGGCTTCTTCTAGTGACCCTTGGAAATACTGAACAGGAACAGGCTTGGTAACATTTGCCAGCTTGTAAGATGCCCTGCGATGGTGACCGTCAATCAAGATCGCTTTGTCGCCTACCTGAATGACAGTTACGGCATCGAGAACCCCGTCAATTCGGATCGCACGGCGAAGCTCATGAATATGTCTTTCATCAAGTTCCCGAGGTTGAAAGAGTTCGGGGTGCTCAATGATTTGGCTTACGGGGAGTTCAGGCGGCAAATCTGATAAAGCCTGCCCCGAGACAAAGTCCTTCCTGAGTTCATCAAGGGTTTCTTTGGGTGGGAACCAGATGGGTTCATCATCATGCTCATGGGCAGATGCTGCGGTGGATGTTGCTGTCATGGCTATTGCATCTCCTGAATAGCGTTGATGATGGTCAGCTTTTCAGCCTGCTTGGCGTTTGCTTCTTCGATTTCCTTCTTGGCAAGGACTGCTCCTGCAAGTGCGAAGACTTCAAGAGCTGACTGACCAAACTGCTGAGAGGTTCTAGCCGGAAGGTCACGGTAAACCCGTTTAACTTTGCCAGTGCTGTGGTCGAACCAAGTACCTGCATTCATGTCTGATAGCCCGCGCAGACGTCTTGCAAGTTGATGAAGAAACCCGCTCTGATCTCGAAAGCGCATAGGGTGTTGGGTTTGAAGGATGAACATCGCGAGAGCCGTGCTGGATATGTCGTCGAATTCCACCGTCTCATGAATATTAACAAGTTCGCGGGAGGTCATAACGAGATGTCGGCTCATTGCTTTGCCATTTAGATAGTCCTTCAGCACTAACCGGGCGTTTTCAACAAGCTGTTCCCATCGCGTTTGAAGGGTGGTCCAAAGCGGATTGTTTTGATTGCGGGCTTTGCGCCTTCTTACGATCTCGACATATGGTTTCAGCTCCGTCTTGGTTACTCCAGTTTGGTTTGAGTGCCCGTGGCGTCGCTGTCTGTTTCTGTGGGTGGAGCACAAAGTGCCCCATCGGGTTGTCGGCTTGTGACACCCGTTCATTCGACATGTGGTCATGTGATTGATTAACCGTTTCTTGTGCCCGTCCCCTCACGGACAGGAAGGAATAAATAGACGCAAAGGATTAGGCAGTGGCGGAAGCAATGATCTTGTGAACCGCACCGACCGATAGACCCGCCTGCTGCGATATTTTCCTGACAGACAGCCCTGTGTCTCTTGCCATGAGAACTTCGGATCGCTTCGTATGATCAATTTCTGGCCGTCCAAGCTTCTTCCCGTTTGTTCTGGCTCTATCAAGCCCCGCGACAACGCGTTCACGGATCATGGCGCGTTCAAACTCGGCAAAGACCCCAAGCATTTGGAACATCGCCTTGCCTGCTGGCGTGGTTGTGTCGATCCCTTGCTGATGCAGGAACAGGTCAATGCCTGACGAATGCAGCTCGCCAAGGAAAGTTACAAGGTCTTGCAGGCTACGGCCCAAGCGATCCACAGACCATGCCATGATGACGTCAAAACGGCGTCTGGTTGCGTCACTGCACATACGGTCAAACGCTGGCCGCTCCTTGCGTCCCTTGGCTCCTGAGATGCCTGCGTCTTCATAGACCTCGACAATCTCCCAGCCAGCTCGCTCGGCCACATCCATCAAATGTTGGCGTTGGTTCTCGGTGGTTTGATGGTCGGTTGAGACGCGAAGGTAGAGTGCTGCACGTTTCATCTCATTCCTCCATCAGTTTTGCTGCGTAACGGAGGAAGAGGTTAGCAGGGGCGCTGATAATTGCTACTTTGTCCAAGTTGACGAATTGATGCTCATATCCGCCATCACGGAATACACGCAGGAATTGGTTTTGCATGATTGCATCAAGATATCCATCAAGCTCTATTAGCTCGCCTACAGTCTCTTCCTCCAAACCGTAAACACTCGTTTTGCCATCGGAGAAGTGCACCTCAATGCTTCTGACCCAAAGCTCCAAGTCCAAACCTTCATGGGCTTTTTGAAGTTCCTCTCGGTCTTGTTCAAAGTTCTTCTGGTTGTCGCCTTGATGCCATTCTTCCAGAGCAGCGTAGACCTCAGGGTGGGTAAAGCTTGGCATCCGTTCGGCGTTGTCATCAATCAGGCTGATCTCAGAGCAATGAGCTGGGTTGATGAACAGGATGCGGTTGTTCAAGGTCCTTGCTGACAACCAACGTTGGGCACCGGGTTTCGCTGGTTGATAGATGCTCTCACGAAGGGTCTCAAGCAGTTGATCGCGAGCGTCCTCATCAATAGGGAATGCAAAGGCTTGGGTTCCGGTGTTTAGTTTCAGGCTCCCGAAAGGAAAGTCAGGTTTGAAAAGTGCAAACGGTGATTGAGCTTGCTCCGATGCCGAAATTGTTGAGCCAACGAGTTCTTCGACGCTGCAGTGAAGTGCGACAGCCAGTGCTTTGAGGTTGGATACGCTCGGTTCGGTCTTTCCGCTTTCCCAACGTGCAATTGACTGTTGAGTTGTGCCGAGTTGTTCTGCAAGAGCGGTTTGGGTCATTTGGATGCGGGAGCGCATTTCTTTGATCTTCATGGATACTCACTTTTTGCGTTTCAATACATCATATGTGATCAATGAAGTAACTCCCGTCAAGTGTTTTGATTACACAAAATTCGTGTTTATGAGTGAGTGTTCGTAAATGGAATGGTTTGTGAACGCCCATAGAGGGCACGAAAAGTCGTTGATAACCGGCGGGTTCAGTCGTGAGAATTGACAGGGGATTTATGAACGCATCCGGCTTGAAGTTCTGATCGCTAGGGGATGCTTGGTTTTGCAGAGGTCAACATGATGCAAGAAGAGGCCATCTCCCGGAGGGGGGGCAAAGTCGCCCCGCCTCATACATAATACCCGCTCAGATTTTTGCGCCGAAAATTAGCCGCGTTAGTCTTTCAGATGGGAGAGGTCGAGAGCGCGGTAATTCAGTTTCGACATTGCCTCGTCGAGTTTCTCGAGGAAATAGCCACGACCATACCTTGCCGACATTCCATGCTCACCATGCCCCTGAAGAGCATCCATTATTTCTTTAGAGATGTCGCTATCCCGGCAGGCATCCTCAAAGCTGTGCCTGAAACTGTGAAACGGGTTCTTGGAGTGTCTTGCACCGCAAGCAATGAGGAAGTTATTGAAGAACTTTGAGAAGGGCGAGGAATAGTATCCATCGTAGCCCATTGGCAAATCTGGGAACAAACGCTTCGATTTCGCTTTGCTCTGGGTAGCGATGTATTTTGAAAGACCAAGGGTGATGAGTTCTTGGTGGACAGGAATGACTCGCTTTGAGTTGGCATTTTTGAGCCGCTTGTCGTCGCCATTGTTGTTGATGTCGAAGTGCAACACGCCATTCTCTTCGCGTATGTCTTCAACATAAAGCTGGATGATCTCGCCCATCCTTGCGCCTGTGAAAAGCGCAATCAGAGGCACCCAGAAACGACCGGAGTTCTTCATGCTGAAGTTCCCGGTTATCTTCCAGTCGCGTTCGGACTTGCATCCAGTGAACAGAGGGGCATGGAAAATGGTGTTTAACTCTTCAGCAGTAAACGGGTCGCGTTCTTCGCGAACATCTGTTCGCAGCTTCACCTTAAGGCCTTTGAGCGGGTTCCTCGGAGCATCATCATCATAGTTGCCTTCGGCCCAATTCCAGAATGACCCAACAAAACCGATGAGTTTGTTCACATTCTTATGGCTCATTGGCTTTAGACCGAGTTCCTTTGCCTTCGCTGCCGCCTGTTCAATCGGGAGACCATTGAGCGGACTATGCTTTGTCCAGTTCGGTGGAAGGTTTAGTAAGACGCTTTTGAAAGCCCGACCGTGTGCCTTTGTGTATTCATTGATCGGATGATCGCCAGCAACGTCTACAAAGTGCCCCATCCAGATACGGTGTTCTTTCTCAGTCTTTGGAACCCAAGTTGAATTGGATTTCTCATCCGCCCATTGTTCAATCGCAGTTGTGAGTTTGACCGCTGATGAGCTGACTGAATATGCAAGAGTCGTTGTCGCAGGAGTCTCTACGATTTCACCTTGGTTACGTTCTTGAATAGCCTTTCCAGCTCGAATTGCTGCGGCTTGAAGTTCTCGTGCGAGTTTTCTCAGACTTGGCGATGTTTTTGACAGATTGATATCGACACCGTTCCAAGTGAGAATCTCCTCTGCTTCATCGAGATAGAAATCTTCAACCTTGCCACGAGCATAGTCCTGCTTATTGGAGACGGTTGTTTCTTCAATCCCGCTTGCGTATTCTTCAAATTCGGGACGCTGGAAGCCGTGTTCCTTGAGGACGTCGTTTGCTACTTCTGGAACGAGAATTGAAATTGATGGACGGACAGTTTCTTCAAATCCGTCAAGGCGTACGTCTTCATCTTCTTCGAGCCGAAACGCATAGTATAAGTCGCCGAGTTGCTTGATTTGGGCATCTGAAAGCTCTTTTACGACTGGCCTTGTCAGGCTTCTGCGATGCTGGTCAAACTTTCTGTCTGTGTCCGCTGCAGCGATACGAACAAGCTTCAGCGCTTGCTGGTAATCTTTGGTCTTCAGGGAGAAAGTTACCTCGGTCTTTGGGTACGTTTCCTTAATATCAACCGGTATTGCTGCACGGTGATAGTAAGTTGCCCCACGGCGATATAAGCGAGGATGTCCAGTCATCTTTTCCATGGCTCCACTGTAACAGTCCAATGGAACAACGGGAATATAAAACGCAGTAATGACAGCGCTTTAGGGGATTTCTGGGGTTTTTAAGGATTGTGGCAGAGAGGAGGGGATTCGAACCCCTGAGGGGCTTACACCCCAACACGCTTTCCAGGCGTGCGCCTTAAACCACTCGGCCACCTCTCCACATGCGATCTATTATATATCGCGAAAGC
>JBLXCH010000091.1:0-13300 GCA_048265065.1 Motiliproteus sp.
GGTTCTTCTTTAAATGGCCCTTCGTTAAATGATTCTTCGACAAGGGGTTCATTGATTGATGTTTCGTCAACTGAATTACTACCAATGGCGAAATCATCGACTGTGTCTTCTTCAGTCGCCACTTCATCGATTAAACCATCATCAACAGCAACTACCTCTACAGAATCGCCAGCTTGCTCAAATGGATCAGCGAGTTCAAGCTCGCTTATCTCTAGTTCGCTGTTTTGTTGTTCGTCTTGTGTTGTCTGGTTTTCCTGTGAGGCCAGTTCTTCTTCAATTTCAGCCGCTAGTTCATCAAGGTCAATCTCGTCATCAATACCATTTGATGCCAACACCTCAGTGAGATCAGCCGATTCAGCGTCTACATCCTCGCTAGGTGATGGAATGAGCACATCAGTCTCATGACTGCTGCTTATATTTTCCGACTCAGCCAAATCCGTTTCGATCAGTTCATTCAGCGCGAGATTGTCCGTATCATCAGTGGCTACGCTTTTATCAGGCGGGTCGAATTCCGATTGGGCTTGGGTGTTTTCAATGGCCTGTTCTAGTGCAGCCAATACCCGAGAGGATATTAACGGGTATCCAACAAACAGGTGGTCTGCAATTTTTGGGCGACGCTTAGCGACTAAAATCAACCGTGACTTGTAAGTATCTGGCAGAGCTACAATAGCGCTCGACTGTAACTGTTCCTCTCCAAAAACTAATAATAATTCCGGTAGATTAGCTGAATCAAAATCAACTAATTCGTAGTCCGCAGACTTCGATAACTGCAATATCCGACCAAGCTTTCTTCCTTGATCTTCAGCAAATCCGTACGTAGCAACTTTCATTAAGAGACCTCCCACTTGCGCATCTGATACATCAGTCGGTTAAGTGTAGAAATCACAAAATTTTGCCGATAGCCTCAGCTGCTCGTTTAGCATCTAAAAAGATCAAACCTAAACGGGCCGATGATTTAACAATGACGGTGAGCACAGAATCTTCTGTAGCATGGGTCATTAAAATGTAGCCATGTTTGCCTTTCACAAGCACTTGCTCCATTTCTCCACGCTCTAACTCAGTGGAGGTCCGCTCACCTAATGACAACATGGCGGCACTCATCGCACCGACCCGTTCTTCATCCATTTTGGCAGGTAACAGTGATGCCATCATCAAGCCTTCGGTTGAGATAACTGCTGAAGCCTCAATATCTGCTGAAGAGCCATTCAGATCGCTAAGAATGGAAGTTAATAATTCAGAGCGCATAATTTTGTCCTTTCAATGGATTATCAGTGCTAGCCCGCAGCACTAAAATATTATTCTTCAAAGTAACGGCGAGCTAATGCACTCACCAGATAAATGAAAGCTTCATCGTTAAATCGCGGAATGCCTTCCAGCGTTAATACAAAACGCTTTTGACTAAACTGGAATACCCAAAAGCCGAGCTGGCTCTGCCCTAAAGGGTCAACCATTGCCCACGACTCTCCCATCAGTTTCAGCTCTTGATTCAGTAATTTTTTATGACGCTGATGCAGAGAAAGAATATCCCCAGACAATGCGGCGATTTGTTCGGCATGGGCCTCTTCATAACCAACGTTACCCAAGCAAAAACCTTGGTCATCAGAAAGGATGGCTTTTTCTTTTGAGCTCAAGCGAGGAAGTAAATCTGGCAGTGTTCTTTCAATCGATTGATTAATCAAAACCACAGGTTTGGGGACCATTTCCACAAACCCTCTTTCCAACAAAGAAACAAATAAGTTTTTGGCTTCTTGTGGCTCTTCGCCACTAAGCTCGGCCACCAACTTATCTGAATAAGGAAAACTGGCTTCTGCCATTAAAAACTGTAATAGGAGAGCTCGGGATGGATCAGGCTCATCATCTAGCGTTGCATAGTACGCACCGCTGGATGTTATTTTGATAAATTCAAGTGCCACAAAATTCTCCAATTATTCGAGGAATAACCTCATTCTTATTATTCCTAGTGGAATATAATAGTACTAATTCAACCAACCTAGACTGATAGCCGCTGTCATAAACGGAAACACAAACCGCTGCTCTACATGTAATCGTTCCATTAGTTCAACAGCGCTAATCGACTCTTGCTGCCAAAGTTCAATAATTGCTGTAGTTCTCGGCAAATCTAAAATCACATTCGATGGTAGCGAGTCATTTAATTGGTATCGGCGGGCAAGGGAAATTCCTTCCTGTAATTTTCCTTTCGCGCTATAACAGGCCAAACGCCATAACAATGCAGGAGCTGAAAGCGGCTTAAATGCATTATCACGCCCAACTTCATCTTCTCCTGCTGGGACAAGGTGTAGTTCGCCAAATTTGAACCTAACTTGCGCCATTTGCAGTAAGGTGTCGTACGCCAACGTGCTGAAAAAAGCGTCAAATTCAGGATCATACTGTAAGCGTTGGTTCGGCAGACCAACGAGGTGCTGTACCTTTTTAGTTTCTTGACCTTCTTTTTGAGCCGCCAACATTAGCGATAACAGCTGCCCTTCAGGGTTAAAAAACAAGTTGCGACGTTGCGATAAGTCACTTAAATCAAGGTCAGGTAAGTTGCCACAGCTGTCTTGTACATCTTGCACTTGTGGATGCAGTAATAAAGGCACGCCATGTGAGGCTAATGCTTGTTGTTCCACGGGTAAAGGCGCACGCTCATTAATCACCTCTTCGGTCATTAATAATAAATCGTGTTCAAAATCATGCGTAATCGTGCTTTTTACTGACTGCTGATCGAGCACGTCAGCGAGCGATTCTATGGATACTTCAGCAGCCGCTTCGGCGGCAAGTTCTTCTGCTCTACGTTTGCGAGCCATCAGCCCTTGTTGAAAATTTTTACGCCGGGCGAGATTTGCTTGTTCATCGGCACCGAGGTCTTCACCTTTATGAATACTGGCACGAAAGGCGGCGACTACATCTTCAACATCAGATTCACTCGCCGGTTCCTGCGGTGCTTCTTGAGCCAACAAAAGCTGTGTGAGCTCTTTCAAACTAGCAGTGAGATCAACAGTGCCATAAGGCTTCTTTAAGCTAGCCATCCCTGGCCAGCTAACGTCATTTACAGACACAACAATACCAGGCTTGCTGTGTCTGCTTTGATACTGGATCAGCAAATCGTCCAGTTGAACCGGTTGATCCGCATTAAAGATCATCGCTTGTGCATGTTTTTCTGGAACCAGTTCAAAGCCGTCGACGTGACGACTGATAAACAGCTCAAGCGATGCTTGTTGAGATCCGTCAAACCCACTAAGTGCGATTTTAACGGGAGCGCGAGCAACCATTTTCAACGCCACTTAAACCCGAAACACCGAGCCGGATCTGCCGTTTACTAACACTGACTGACCGCAAGGTAGTTTCATCACCTGATTAATATCGCCGCTTGAAAACGCCTGCTGCACAGGACCTCTTATCTCTTGCGAAAACGGCATAATCGCTAACTCAAGTAATCGATTAAACAATAACTGGCCACGACCTTTTAGCACCAAAAACAGGTCTAACAAGGCCCCTTGAATAGCGGGCACATTACGACACTGCATCGCGAGAAATATTCGTCTAACGTGTGCGCTTAAACAGGTAGGGTCAGCAGCGACCATTCGTGTAACGTGATAAAGATTACGCTCAACTAGGTCTCCATAATAAATAAGCGATGATTGCCCACGCGCTTCAAAAGCGGCTTGAATCCAGTCTTGTTCTGCTTTTGCAGTTGGCTCTAGCGGTGTCGCTAAGCTATCTGAATGTCCATGACTATCCATGGTGCCAGATCCTCAATTTAATTTTTTATTACACTTTATTGATAGAGAAATTAGCATAGCCTCTCGCAAGTAAATACACCTCAAGGCGCCGACCGAGGCTCTTTAAAGACAATTATTGACACAAGGCAAGAAACACTAATACCTCCTTTTTTACCGCTTATAATAATGGGTTGTAAAAAACCGCCTTCCCGAACACAAAAACAACACTAAGTAGTTGTTATAAAATAGATTTTTATATTTATCCTATTTAAAAAAACATCCCTTAAAACATGCGACCTAACTCTTATCTGTGTAAAAAAACAGCGTTGATGCATATCAACAAACTGACTGCTCATGCACGTATGCACACGTAATTCATAAATCACAGGCATAAAAAAACCCGCCGAAGCGGGTTTTGCAAACCACTGAGTTACTGTTAGCTGTTACGTATGAATCACTGTAATCAATATCGACTACAGCTATTAAAGCTATTAACTACTACAGCTAATACTACAACAGGCTCTAGTTACTGCTGCTGTTATTGACGGATACCTTCAATATGCAGCTCTAACATCACGTCTTCAGCCGCAGGCCCTAGGCTTCTTTTAACGTTATAGTCCGCCATTTTAAAGGAAGTTGTTCCAGAAAAACCGGCGCGATAGCCACCCCATGGGTCTTTACCTTCTCCCAACTTATACGCATCAATTACAAGAGGCTTAGTAACACCACGGAATGTAAAGTCACCATGCACCTTTAATTGATCATCGCCGATAGCTTCCACTTTAGTACTAACGAACTTAGCCTCTGGGTATTTAGCGGACTCTAAAAAGTCATCACTACGAAGGTGCTTATCGCGTTCAGCATGGTTTGAATCAACGCTACTGGTGTCGATTGTTAACGCAATTGTCGACGCTTCTGGCTCTTTTTCATCCCAGCTAAACGTGCCATCGAAATCATTAAAACGCCCCTGCAGCCACGAATAACCTAAGTGCTGGACTTTAAAGTTAATTGACGCGTGTGCGCCCTTCGTGTCCACAACATAGTCCGCAGCATACGCTAATGGCGATGTCATTGCGGCAGCCGCAGCGACCAACATAAGTTTTTTCATTATCCTTCCCCTTTAATTAAGTTCGGTTTTACCATTCTAGAAAGTGTCTTATCTTTATGTACAAAATGATGAAACAGTGCAGCTAATGCATGCAAGCCAACAAGTCCCATCAATGTGTACGCTAAAATTTCATGAACCTCACCCGCCAAATCCTCTTGGTTTTTTATGAATTCACCCATGGACGGAACTGTGAACCAGTTAAAAACATCTATACCACGACCATCTGCAGTAGAGATCAGATAACCGCTGGTAAAGATCACCAGTAGTATCAAATATAAAAGACCATGTACGGCATGTGCAGCTTTTTTTTCTAACGTCGAACCAATCGGTTTTGGGTTCGTATTAACGATCTTCCAAACAATTCTGGCTACAATCAGGATTGCCAATAAAATACCAATGCTGCGATGAATGTCAGGTCCCGTTTTATACCAGCTGCTGTAATAATCGAGATCCACCATCCAGTAGCCCAGCCCAAATAACCCAATCACGACGAAAGCACTAAGCCAGTGAGCAATGATGCTCACCCAACCATAACTATTTGCTGTGTTTCTCAACATGAACCCATCTCCAATGCTGCATTTTGTCTAAGAATAGAGTGAATAGTTCCCGATAAAAATCCCCGTTTTCAGCATAAACCATACGATTTATTCGAATAATGTCATTTCGAGTCGCTATTCAAAATTGAGTTGACTAAAATCGTCGCCTGTTAAAAGTTAATGATTTAAGCAAAAGGATACAACATGAGCATTACACGATTGCGCAGCAACGAAAAAGTCAGCCGTATTGTCATTCATAACGACACTGTATATCTATGTGGTCAGGTGGCATTAGACGTGACTGAAGATATCGTCGGTCAGACCAAATCTGTTTTAGCCCGTATTGACGATCATTTAGAAGAAGCCGGCTCAAGCAAAGAAAAAATGCTCTCTGCACTTATTCATATTAAAGATAATAAAGATGTGCCTACATTTAACGAATTATGGAATGAATGGTTACCAGAAGGTTGCGCGCCAGCTCGCTCTTGTGTGCAATCGACCATGGCTCGCGATACAGTGTTAGTTGAAGTTACTGTGATTGCTGCTGTTTAATCACTCCAAAATCACTTCACAATTACTACAAAAAGATGCAGGCACTTCTCCTGCATCTTTTTAAAAATAAACAACTCAACCGTTCACTTTACCTAACTTAGTAACGCTTGTGCGATGCGCTGCCATTCATCGTCTAGGGAGTAATCGGGTCTCGCTTTCCCTGCTCTGCCATACCAGTAATCCGCATTCCACAAGACACCTTCTACACGATGCAAATACGCATGCACCCATGCAGACGGACGATCTGTATTATCTCGAACGTAATCATGGGCTGACTCCCATTCATCATTAGCCTGAAGCCATAGGGCCATCAGCGGATCACTTAAGCCAGCCGGTGGCGATGATTCTGCAAGGGATTGATGAAAAGAAGAAAAATTCATAACGATACCATCTACTTATAAGTTAACTCTATCTACAGTAACGTTACCGGAAAACAAGAAAAAAACCAGTTCGATCACCCCGCAGCGTACACAAAGATCTACGGGTAATGACTTTGACCGTTATATAGATAATTAGATAGCGAAGTTTTTTCAAAACTGTTAGATTTCGTTATATAACCAAATACCTAACGAAAACATTTTACAAAAATATAACCACAACCACTGAACAAAGCTGCCATGTCCCTATTTCGCTTACCCCTTTGCGTGCTCTTAGCCTTAGCATCCTTCTCCACTCAAGCAGCGAACATCACTGTTGCCGTGGCCTCTAATTTCACTGAACCGATGAAAGAAATCGTCGCACGTTACAATGAGGTTAAAGAGGATTCTGTGCGTGTCGTAATTAATTCTTCAGGGAAACTGTACGCACAAATCCATCATGGCGCGCCCTTTGATATTTTCCTTTCTGCTGATCAAGCAAAACCAGCAAAGCTCAGCAAAGAGGGGCTAGCTCAAGCGGGCAGCCAGTTTACTTATGCGACAGGCCGGCTGGCTTTCTGGTCACATAAACATGACCTTATCGACAATGATGGCACTGCTATCAAGCAACGCACGTTTAAAAAAGTGGCCGTTGCCAATGCAAAACTGGCACCTTACGGGCTTGCCGCTGAACAAACGCTTCGATCCCTAGGAGAGCTAGAAAATTATCAACCTTTATTCATTCGTGGCGAGAACATTTCTCAAACGTATCAATTTGTTCTAACCGAAAATGCTGACGCCGGCTTTGTCGCGCTTTCGCAAATCATGCGAAACGGAAAAATAACTACCGGTTCCAGTTGGGTTGTTCCTGCTCAGTTGCATGACCCGATTAATCAAGATGCGGTCATCATTAATCGTTCACGCACAAAACAAGAGCAACAAGCGGTAAACGCATTTTTTACGTTCTTAAAATCTGAAAAAGTAGCGGCATTGATTCAACAGTTTGGCTATAGCGCGAAGTAGGAATTATGCTAACCGACTCAGACATTGCAGCAATCAGCCTCACATTAAAACTAGCCTCAACAGTGACCGTTATTTTACTAATAGTGGGAACACCTATCGCTTGGTGGCTGGCAAAGACTCACTCGTGGCTAAAAGGTCCCATTGGAGCATTGGTCGCTTTACCCTTAGTCCTCCCCCCAACCGTATTGGGATTTTACTTATTAGTATTTATGGGGCCCCAAGGCCCTCTCGGCCAGCTCACCCAAACGTTGGGCTTAGGTACGCTACCGTTTACCTTTGCTGGGCTGGTAGTCGCATCTGTTTTTTATTCGCTACCTTTCGTTGTGCAACCCATACAAAACGCTATAGAGGCCATGGGGGAGCGGCCACTCGAAGTCGCATCGACACTCGGCGCCAACAGCTGGGACCGTTTTTTCAGCATTGTTTTACCCCTAGCGAAACCAGGGTTTATTAGCGCTACTGTTTTGGGCTTTGCTCATACCGTAGGCGAATTTGGTGTCGTGTTGATGATGGGTGGTAACATTCCTGGTGAAACCCAAGTCATTTCAGTACAAATTTACGAACACGTCGAAGCACTGGAATATCAACAAGCGCATTACTTATCTGCAGGCATGGTGCTCTTTTCCTTTCTCGTTTTATTAACGATTTACTCAACACGTCAAACATCCCCTGGACTGCGGTTTAGAGGGCGCAAACCATGACTAACGCTATTACTATTAACATTAACCATCAATTGAATACGGCATCGACCTTCTCACTGGATGTCGACACGGTTATACCCAGCGATAAAGTGACGGTTATTTTTGGTCATTCAGGTTCCGGTAAAACGACATTATTACGCTGTATCGCCGGTCTTGAAACACGAGCTCAAGGGGATATTCGCTTTAACGAAGAATGCTGGCAAAGCGCATCTCAAATAATACCCACACATAAACGCTCTATCGGCTATGTCTTTCAAGAAGCTAGCTTATTCAGCCATTTAACCGTGCAAGGAAATCTTGACTATGCAAGCAAACGCGCACGTCATACACAGTCGCCAGTTTCCGCTAAGGAGCTGATCCACTTACTAGGTATCGAGCCTTTACTCAGCAGACCGAGCACATCACTGTCTGGCGGTGAACGACAACGAGTTGCCATCGCCCGAGCGTTATTAACTCACCCAAAGCTGTTGTTAATGGACGAACCTTTAGCCGCGCTAGATTACCAAAGAAAGCAAGAAATACTGCCCTATTTGGATAGGCTCAAGCATGAGTTAGCTATCCCTATTATCTATGTGACCCACGCAATGGACGAGGTGACCCGGCTTGCCGACCACCTTGTCGTACTTGAGTCCGGGCAAATTAAGCAACAAGGTAGCTTGCAGTCCTGTTTGCACTCCATCGACAACCCCATAGCCTTAACGGATGAGCTTAGCGTTATTGTCGAGGGCAAAGTTTCGGCTGTTGACTCTTCTTATCAGCGAGCAAGCATCCCCATCGCAGGCACATCATTGTGGTTTCAAACCAACCGTCACCGGCTGGATGATGCTGTGCGTATTCGAATTTTGGCACGCGATATCAGCCTCACATTAAGCGCTCATACTGACAGCAGTATTAACAACATACTCCCTGCCAAAGTGGCCAGCTACCGGATTATTAAGGATGGCGCTTACGCGTTAATTCAGTTAAAGGTGGGTACGGAAACTCTCATTTCCAAAATCACCGTGCATTCCTTTGACAAGATGGGCATTAAAAAAGGCCTAAACCTGTGGGTCCAAATAAAAGCCGTTGCTCTTGTGCGCTAACCAGCACGAACGGAAAATAGACAAACTGTGGCAAGACTCAAATGAGCAACAGAGAAAACGAGAGCCGCTCATTAGAAATCTAAGATGGCTTGCTATGGTATCAGTGTTTCTTTCATTAAGATGACATTGGGGGCCTTAAACAATGCACATGCCATCATCCCCTCTTTCAATCCAAGCTCATCCAGACTGGTGTTAGTAATTACTGCACCAATGGATTTCCCTTCGCCCAAATTAATCACCACATCAGTATTTATAGCACCACGAGTCACTCTATCAATTTGACCAATCAGCTTGTTTCTAGCGCTGGTTAACACATTTGTATCAGCACTAAGCACAATGGAAGAGCTATTCACCAGCGCTGTGACCGTGTCGCCGACGTTCAAACTTAGAGACTGACAGCTTTCTTCAGTGACGATAGCAATAATGAACTGCTCAGAACCAAGACTCAGGATAACTTCCGTATTTACCGCACCCGGAACAATCTGAGTAATGACACCTTGAAACTGATTACGCGCACTAGTCTGCACTGCTCCCATCCTCATAAAGTCGGCGACATCCGCCATTGATTGCAGCCGTTCACTGAGCCGATTTAAATAGTTTTGGTGCTCCTCTTGCAACGCATAAAACCCAGAGAGCATTTGTCGGCCATACTCTGTTATTTGAGTGCCTCCACCTTTAGCGCCTCCGGCAGAACGCATAACCAATGGTTTAGGTGCCATGTTATTCATTGCATCCACTCGATCCCAAGCTGTTTTATAACTAATACCAACCTTTTTTGCCGCCGCTGATATAGAACCTGCATCGGAAATCGCTTGCAACAACTCAACCTGCGCACTGGCAAAAGAGTGGCCCAGGTCATCGTTTAATGTTAGCTCTGCGGTGAGCAAATCTTTTGGGGCTTTATTCATGATTTATCAACACTATCAAGGAACTACTGCTTCCACCATGCCCAATTTTTTCAGGCTTATTGAATCCATTTAATTCTACTTTATTAAGCCGCGGTTAACTCTGTAAAACACAAAATAAGCAGATCATTAAAACCTTGTCTTGGTCTTGTCATTCACTTGATTTATGATCAATCGAAGACGCCTTCTTGCTGAAACGGAGTTTCCATGAACCCTAAGAAAATAAAAGCCACTTTAAGCCTCACCGTGCTATTCGTCACAATACCGGTTTATGCAGGCTGGGGCGATTTCCTCAAACAGGCAGAAGAAAAAGTTAAAGAAAAGGCACCCGCCTTAATGGACTCTGTCAGCGGCGATACGAGCTCGCTGAACACACAATTAAGCACTGAAGAAATCATTGAAGGGTTAAAAGAAGCGTTAAAAGTCGGCACAGAACGCGCCGTAGACACTGTCTCAGCGACTAATGGCTATCTCGATAACCCCAACATTCGTGTTCCACTGCCTGAAAACCTCGACAAAGCAGGCCAGTTACTTCGTAAATTCGGCCTTGGGTCAACCGTCGATAACTTTGAAGAAAGCATGAACCGCGCCGCAGAAGCCGCCGCACCAAAAGCCAAGGCAATCTTTCTAAGCGTCTTAGAAGATATGTCATTAGATGATGCTAAAAATATCTATCAAGGCGAGAACGATGCAGCGACACGGTACTTCGAAGATAAAACACGCGGTAATTTAACTTCAGAATTCAAGCCACTGATCTCTGACTCAATGAGCGATGTTGGCGTCACTAAATACTATCAAAGCATGGTATCTAAAGCCGAAAAATATCCAATGGTTAGCGACCTAGACCTCAACCTTGAGAATTATGTCACTGACAAAGCACTCGATGGCTTATTCACCATGCTTGCCGCTGAAGAGAAAGCCATACGAGAGAACCCGGCAGCTCGAACCACAGAGTTACTTAAAAAGCTATTTAGCCAATAAATCCATACTGGTAAATAATAGCTAAACAATAAGCTGGCTAAACCACACAATGGCCAAGTCAGCCCCTTTATAAATCAACAAACCTAACCATTAATTGAGCGGCGCTGCTCTAAATTGCTTTAAACAATCAACAATAAGGACCAGCTTTATGGAAAACATAGAAAAATACCAAGACCTTGCCGTGGAGTACGCTTTGCTTTACGCGCCTAAACTTTTACTGGCGATCATCACACTGGTCGTAGGTTTTTGGATCATCAATTACATCGTGGGAGCGATGCACAAAGCATTAAAAATATCCAATGTTGAAGAAACATTGGCGATTTTCTTAGGAAAACTTGTTAGCACTGTTCTTAAAATTCTATTACTCCTTAGTGTTGCGGGTATGGTCGGTATTGAGACCACCTCATTCATTGCTATTTTCGGTGCTGCTGGCCTAGCTGTTGGTTTAGCTTTGCAAGGCAGCTTGGCAAACTTTGCAGGCGGCGTGTTAATTTTATTATTCAAACCGTACCGTGTCGGTGATTTTATTGAAGCACAAGGTTTCATGGGGACCGTTAAAGAAATCCAAATTTTCAACACCATCATGCACACCGGTGACCGTAAAACGGTAATCATCCCTAACGGCCCTATTTCTGGTGGCAGCATTACTAACTTTTCAACCAGCCCTACCCGTCGTGTCGATATGGTTTTTGGTATCGGCTATGACGATGATTTAAGAAAAGCGAAAGATGTACTAAATCGTCTTGTTGATGAAGAAGATCGCGTATTAAAAGAAGAAGCACGTACCGTAGTAGTTTCTGAACTGGCCGACAGCTCAGTCAACTTTACTGTTCGTGTTTTCGTTAATGCTGCAGATTACTGGGGCGTTTACTTTGATATGCATGAAAAAGTGAAGCTAACATTTGATGCAGAAGGTATTTCAATCCCTTACCCTCAGCAAGATGTTCACATGCACGCGGTTGAAAAGGCTTAGTCAGCCAAGAAAATGCTCTACCACTGAGCAACCAAACAAACGCGAACCATAAGGGTGCACACAAGCACCCTTTTTTATACCCTCTAGTTTATCAACAGACAGATAAACTCATCACCCTTCTAAGCTAAAACCAGCTCAGCGCTAACCACCCCTGTACACCTGACAAATAAGTGGTGCATTATTATGGATCGTAACTTGCTTATCATTCCTTAAGAATTCGTTTTCCTTACACTTGGCGTAGGCAAAAGTTTTATGAGTTTTTTAGCAGCAGAATATGAAGAACGCATCAAAGCCAGATTAACTTTTTTATATGGCGAAGCGCGCGTAGAAGACATTTGGTCTGGACTGTGTGAGCGAATAGAAGAACATGCAGAAAACTTGACCTCTATGAATTACAAAGAGGGCTGGGACCAAGAAGATATCGTTCTCATCACCTATGGCGACACCATCAATAACCCCGAGTCACCAAGCGGTTTAAACAGCCTCAAAGCATTCTGTGACCGCTGGCTGAAAGACTATTTCAACATTATCCACCTACTGCCGATTTTCCCTTACACCTCTGATGACGGCTTTTCTGTGGCAGATTACCGTACCATCCGCCCTGATTTAGGCAGTTGGGACGACGTGCACGAGTTGAGAGAAAACTTCGACCTAATGTTCGACTTTGTACTTAATCACTGTTCTCGCGTCAGTCTCTATTTCGCTGACTTTCGTGCTCAAAAGCCTGGGCATGAAGACTTCTTCATTTATGAGGATCCAAAGAAAGATTGGTCCATGGTGACACGCCCTCGTAGCTCGCCATTATTAACTGAAATCCCTACACACCAAGGCTTACGACATGTTTGGACAACTTTCAGTCCTGACCAAGTAGACCTCAACTATCGTTGCCCACAAGTACTAATCGAGATGTTGGATATTTTGCTCCTTTATTTAAGCAAAGGGTCAAGAATCACGCGACTAGACGCTGTTGCCTTTATTTGGAAAGAGGCGATGACATCCTGTATGCACTTACCAGAAGCGCATGAAGTCGTAAAACTAATGCGCGACCTGACAGAAGCACTTTGCCCGAACTCATTACTGCTGACGGAAACGAACGTGCCTCATGAAGAGAACATCAGTTATTTCGGTCAAGGCGATGAAGCTCACATGGTGTATCAGTTCAGTCTGCCACCGCTGCTTCTACACGCGATTCACTCGTCAAAAACCAAATACCTTTACGAATGGCTGAAGAACCTTAGTATGCCGCCTGAAGGCTGTACTTATTTCAACTTTACCGCCTCTCATGACGGTATTGGTGTACGTCCGCTAGAAGGCTTATTGCCTGACGAAGAACTCAAACAACTCTTGGACGATATGCGCTCTCG
>JBLXCH010000092.1:0-12834 GCA_048265065.1 Motiliproteus sp.
TCAAAGGCCAGTTGAGCAGTTGCAAGGGCTTGTTGAATAGTGACAGGGATAGCCGAGCTGTCGCAGGAGGTTAGGGGAGGATTAGGTAGCCAATGAAAACATTCACGACGGGTGAAATCGCCAAATTTTGTGATGTGAATACTAGAACGGTCATTCGTTGGATTGAAAAAGGAGAATTGACAGGCTTTAAGCTTCCGGGACGAGGCAACAATCGGATCCGTGAAGAGGATTTAATGAATTTCTTAAAAGCGAATGAAATACCAATTCCAGAAGAATTAGCTGGGGATACGGTTACGCAAGTTCTTGTTGTTGATGATGACCCTGCGGTAGCTCGATCACTACGGCGGGTTTTTAAGCTGCACGGCTATGAAGCAACAATAGTGCATGACGGGTTTGAGGCCGGTGTTAAGTTAGCCAGTATCAAACCCAAGCTGATGACGCTGGATCTAAATATGCCTAATGTGGACGGCTTCGACGTATTAAAGTTTTTGCGTGAGAACGAAGGCTATGATGATTTGAAGGTTATCGTTATTTCAGCAATGGATGATGTGTTTTTAGAAGTGGCTGAGTCTTGTGGTGCGGATGCAGCACTGTCTAAGCCTTACGACACTGATCAGTTGTTAGCGGTTGTTTCATCGTTATTGGGTGATGAGTAACGAGTAACGAGTAACGAGTAACGAGTAATGATGAATATGAGACTCCTAAACCGTAGAAATTCACCGATACTTTAACCTTAAACCAAAGCGTTACTACAAAACTAGGTGTTACTACAAAACCAGGTGTCACTGCTACTCAATTGCTATCGATAATTGGCTTTAGGCGGATTAGGGATTTTCATGATAAACA
Organism: Motiliproteus sp.; assembly: GCA_048265065.1. Classification (GTDB taxonomy): domain Bacteria; phylum Pseudomonadota; class Gammaproteobacteria; order Pseudomonadales; family Balneatricaceae; genus Motiliproteus. The sequence continues at coordinate 847 of JBLXCH010000092.1, forward strand.
ATAAAGCACGTTTTTTTGCGTTAACTGGAGCTCTGTTGATGCTGCCTTTATCTTGCTGGGTTGGGGCAAAAGAGGTGTTCACTTTTGGCGTTGTTCCACAGCAATCTGCGCAAGTCTTGGCTAAGCGCTGGTCTCCAGTCATGAGCTATTTGAGCGAAAGGACTGGACTGGATATTCGCTTTACCACAGCTAAAGACATCCCTACGTTTGAGCAGCGGTTAGCGGCCGGTGAATATGACGTTGCTTACATGAATCCCTATCACTTTACCGTTTTTAATGAAGCACCAGGCTATCAAGCTATAGCGAAAGAGAAGGGTAAGCAGATCAAAGGGATTTTGGTTGTTCGTAAAGACAGCTTGTTAGAAAACCTTAGTGATCTTGATGGTCGGCACGTTGCTTTTCCATCGCCGGCAGCCTTTGCCGCCAGCATCATTCCCCGCGCTAAAATCGATTTAGAAGGTGTTTCCATTAAGCCTGAATATGTGTCCTCTCATGATTCTGTTTACCGCTCAGTTGCCCAAGGTTTTTTCCCTGCTGGCGGAGGCATTATTCGGACGTTTAATAATGCGGATGAATCAGTGCGTGAGCAGTTACGAGTACTGTGGACATCGCCTGGCTACACACCTCATGCGATAGCCACTCATCCACATTTATCGCCCGGTGATAAAGGCAAAATTCAGCAAGCATTGGTCGACATTGCAATAACCCCAGAGGGCCAGGCGCTATTGATGACACTTAAAATTAATGGCTTTGAACGAGCTCAGGATACTGATTGGGATGATGTTCGAGGGTTAGAGATTCATTTGTTGGATTCGGAGGCGCCTTAGTGGATTGAAGTTAAGGCGTAAATTAACCACAAGCCGACGTAACTTTAACAAGCATCAATCGTCCAGTGGCGATACAACTCACTGTGTTCATACATTGTTTATGGATAAATGCGTTGATCGGTAACCGCCTTGGAGCATGCAATCATTGTGTGTTGTTTTTTCGGATGAGGCGTTGAAAATTATTTGTCGTTGAAATCGACAATGAACGGTTTTGCTAGGAGGTCGCTTTGTGTCGTTAAGAGTCAAAACTATTTTGGGAGTGGCCTGCATTGAGGCTGTGCTGTTACTAATTTTGATTAGCACAACGTTAAACTTCTTACGCACTACAAATTATGACGGCTTATTAAAACAATCGGTCACTACAGCCAAGTTGTTCAATAGTACAACCAAAGATGCGGTCATCAGTTATGACTTAGCCTCATTACAATCCTTTGTTACTGAGTTTTTAACAATCCCCGATATTGTTTATGTCCGCATTGTTGATATGCAAGGTCGTGTGTTTGCTGAAGCAGGAGATGCAATCTATCTTGATCGTGCTTTTCAACTTGATATTAACCCTCAAGAGGTTACGGATGGCGTGTTTGACCAGTCGACGCTGATTACAGAAGGCGGAGCCGATTTTGCCATTATCCAATTTGGTATAGACATAAATGCCATTCAGCAAACACTTGATGAGGCTACACAGCGGAGTACGTTAATCGCTGTTGTAGAAATGGGCTTGGTAGCACTTTTTTCATTGTTGTTAGGCACGTATTTGACGCGCCAGCTACGAGGACTGCAACGAGGTGCAAATAGCATTTCTGAAGGTGACTTGGATATTGAAATTGAAGTAAAGGGCAAGGACGAGGTCGCGCAAGTCAGTGAGGCCTTTAATGTCATGGTGAACAATTTAAAAGAGGCGAGTGAGCGAAGGAAGAAATACGAGAAAGAGCTTCTCGATTTTAATCAGCATTTAGAGGAGAGGGTGGAACAACGCACAGCGGAATTGAATAAAAAATACGAAGAACTTGAAGCCGCAAATCATCAAATTAAAGCAGCGCAAACTCAGTTGTTAAGTTCAGAGAAGATGGCCTCAGTAGGATTGCTTGCGGCAGGTGTTGCCCATGAAATCAATAATCCCATGAGTTTCATCATGAGTAACTTACGGACATTGTCACTCTATACTCAAAACTATCTCACGATTATTCAAGAATACCAAAAGTTGGCTGCACTCGTTGATCTTGAACAGCAGAACCAACAACGCAAATACATTAATCAATTGTCCGAAAAAATGGATTTGGACTTCCAAACCGAAGATGTCGTGGAATTGCTGGATGATTCCATAGAGGGTGCTATCAGGGTGAGGGATATCGTTTCGGGGTTAAAGGATTTTTCCCGCGTTGATAGTGATGAAAACTTTGTATTGCATAATGTGAATGAATGTATCGAATCCACCATTAAAGTATCCAGTAGTGCTATAAAATATCAGTGTGAGATTAGAAAAGAGCTTTCGACACTACCCGATACCTATTGTCTGCCCGGCCACATTAATCAGGTGATTGTGAACCTGTTAGTGAACGCGAGTTATGCGATAGAAGCGGTCAAGGTGAAGGGGGTCATTATCATTCGATCACGTGTTGAGGATGACTGCATTGTTGTTGAAGTTGAAGATAATGGCTCAGGGATACCCGAAGAAAACTTAATGACCATCTTTGACCCTTTTTACACGACTAAACCTTTTGGTGAAGGTACCGGCCTTGGCTTAGCTATTTCATTTGGCATTATTGAAGATCACGGTGGAACTATTGAAGTGAAAAGTGAACTGGGTAAAGGAACCTGCTTTAAAGTGCGGTTGCCCATAACCACAGCACCACCAATACGTAAGTAAGTTGGCTTTCGAACCTATATAGGTATGGAAAAATACAGGAATGTAAAAATATAGGAATGACAAAAAATACAGGAGTTACTGATCGTACTGAGTAAATTTGTTGTATTGGATGATGGCTGTTAACTCCTCGCCGTAAAGCGTTCCTTTTTCTGAGTAACGATCTAGTTTGGTCACCAGTTTAAGCGGGTCGTCAGTGGTGAGTTTTAATGTTCTGAATTCCTTGAAGGCATCGCCCCTCGCCAGAATGCGGTAGTAGTCTTTGACCGAAGCTTCTATCGAAGCGTATTTTTTTACCCAAATAGTTTTATCACCTCGTTGCTCGCCTGCAGCAATTCTTGGCTCGCTCTCATCGAATGACCAGACACCGAAAATATTGTTTGCCTCGCGAGTAAAGCGAGAGGTTGCCCATGAACTTTCCATCGCAGCTTGTGCGATAGCAATACTACGAGGGTGCGGTTTAATCGCTGCTAACAGCTGCTGGTTGTCTTTCGCGCGGTATTCATCTCGGAGCTTTTGTAGCCGTTTACTATCGGGGTTGGTTGCGACTTCTTTTTTTGTGTTTTCATACTGTTTTAGCAAGGCTTCATAAACATCGTCTACTGCAGGAACGATGAGCTTTTTAAAACGGTCTTTCTTTTCTGCGACTGATAACGAAGCCACAGGAGCAGGTTCGGGCTTTGAACTTATCGTTAGCCAGCCAATCGTGGCAATACCGATGATGAGTACACCCAAGGTTGCTAGTGATATGTGCTTTTTTTGCAAAGCCACGGCGCTGCTCTCTTTGTTGGTAAAAACATGCTAAACGCAAAAGCGGTTAATGTGTCACGCTAAACAATTCACCGCTGAACAATCTACCGCTAAACAATCTACCGCTGAACCCTCTCACTGCTAATATCAATGAAGCGCTCACTGCTAATTTAGATATTAGCAAACGATCTAAATCATGAATGCTAAGTAGACGAGGAAACTGTTGACGGCGGTGTGCTGTCATCTGCTGGGTTCGTCGTCGACGTATCTGTCGTTTTCCAATTCTCTAACGCATCAGGCGCAACAGGTGTTAGCGGAGGGCGGACGACGAAGTTGCGATTATCACCACCTTGAAAATAGATGCGTGTCAGCATTTCTGCGACAACGGCGGTGGTCATGAATTGCAATGCCATGAGTATTAATAAGACGGTGACAATCAGTAAAGGGCGACTGCCTATGTCTTCACCTATGACAAATTTAACCACCATCAACCAGCTCATTAAGAGTGACCCGATGATGCCGCAACCAAGGCCTATAGCGCCAAAAAAATGCCCAGGCCTCGCGCGGTAATGTAAGAAGAAAAATGCTGAGATAAGGTCAATAAATACCCGAAAAGTACGGCTTAATCCGTATTTAGATTCACCGAACTGGCGTGCGTGATGGGTTACCACGGTTTCCCCAATGCGGTGTGGTGATGTTACGCCAGCAACCCAGACAGGAATAAAACGATGCATTTCACCATAAAGTCTGACTTGTTTGATCACCCCAGCGCGGTAGACTTTCAGGCTGCACCCGTAGTCATGTAACGCAACGCCAGTAATCTTTGCTATCAGTTTATTTGCGATCCGAGAAGGTAGCTTGCGTTTGATCGCAGCGTCCTGACGGTCTTTACGCCATCCTTGAAGCAAATCTAAATCACGTTCTTGCAACTCGTTGACCATACGAGGAATATCGGTCGGGTCGTTTTGCAAGTCACCGTCCATAGTAACAATTAGTGCACCACGTGCTGCATCAATACCGGCTTGCATTGCGGCGGTTTGGCCAAAATTACGTTGTAATGCAACGAGTTGAATGTGTGTGCCTAGGCGTTCTTGTTGAGCGGTTACTGCTTTAGCCGTATTGTCTGGACTGCCGTCATCAACACAAATAAGTTCCCATGGGCCAGAGTAATCAGCCAACCCTTCGTGGATACGTTCAACTAATGGTTGAACATTTTCCTCTTCTTTATAAAGGGGAACGACGATAGATAACGACGGTTGTTCATTCTGGCTCATTCGGTGTTCAATCCTTGCCGATAATCATGAGAAAAGAACCATAGTATATCAGCCAAGACTATCAATGTGACTGATGTTCAGGCGCTTTGCTGTTTTTGCTTTCTTTCTCGGATTGATGCCGAATTAATAAAGCGGGGACTACTGAGAATAGCGTAACAAGCAGTAAGTATATATGAACATTCACGGCGGCCATTAGGATCAGTGATTGGTCGATACCAAAGGGAAGCAAAGCCGCGAGCATAGCCGCTTCATATGTCCCGCTGCCCGCCAGCCCATGTATCGGCAGTACACTGCTAAGGTCAGCAGTGATGACACCCAAAAGGGCTTGGGTGAAGGGGATAGGTAAAAAGATAATTAAAATAAACGCAAGCGCAGCTAGTTTCACAGACCAAATGAGCATGGTTAAGCCATAAAGCCTTGGACTAAGTGGTAATAGTTCAGGGGTACTTGCGAGTAGGTTCTCAATTTTTTGTTGTTGTTTATGCGGAAGGGTTTGCTTTCCAAGAGTGAGTATTGGCGGTAAAAATAAAGGTGAAGCGATCAATGCAATGATCAACCCAGCACCGAGAAACTGAGCGTAGGTACAGAGGATACCGCCTAGCAAGAGTAGCAACCAGTGAAGGTCCATGAGCCGTATCCATAGCAATGCAATACTCGAGCTAACAATAGATTGTTGATAATGGTGCTTCATTAAAAGCGGAAAGCTGGCTTCACCTAAACGCATCGGTAAAAAATTGTTCAACGCGTTATGAAGCAAACTGATGCGGAGGTAGTCACGAAACCGGTGCTGCTGTGGCTGACCAAAAATGATAAATATTCGCCACGCTCTTAGAACGTAACTGATTAACGTCAAGAGGGTTAACAAGAGTAGTTGTTGGGGTGAGACTTGCTGCCATTGCTGAAATACATTGCCCCAGCCAAGATCGTATTCAACCCACCCGAGTAGCGCTACAAAAATAACAGTGGCGAGGCACCAGCGAAGTCGCTTTTTCATTCGTTGTTATGGTCCATGGCTCAAGTGGCGGGAAGTGTAGCCTCATTGTTTTCGCTAGTTTAGCGAGCTTGATTTAAATAGCCAGCGCTGTATGGCAAGAATAAGACCGCTGTCCAGCAGAGGCTGTTTCTACTATTATGGCGATTTATTTTGTCTGGAATGCGAGACGGCTGGAGTTGCCGACGATTCAGTATCGCCACTATAACGCAATCGGTATCGCCTTATCGCCACTGTAAGCAGGATTTTTGATGGAATTTGAAATACCGGAAAACATGGCTCGTGAGCTGTTGAGCCGCTTAGAAAAAGGCTCTCCTTTAGAGCAAAAGATGTCAGCGCAGGGCATCTGCCATGGCCGCATGATTGTGCCAAGTAGGCTGTTTGATGGATATGCGCTTAATGCTCTTTATGGCATGGTTAAAGCGGAGGGGCCTCGTCCTCTGATGTTCCAGTTGTTAGCCTTTGATAATATTCGCAGCGCCCCTCAGGCCAGAATTATTCCTGCACTAGATAAAGTAATCAGTGGCTTGGTGGCTTATATCAAGCGTGATGCGATTGACGGTTGGTTGTATCGCCGAAATCGCGATGGCGTTTTACTACCCTGGCTGGTTCACAGCATGCGTCATGTTATCCCGCCTCAAGGCCGCGAATATATTGTGGTGAGCATGTTGGCCAACACGATGACATCAGCCAGCAAAGAGGTGCATGATGATTATCGTAAGCGCCGCACAGGGATGACCACGACAATAGTGATTGATGGCAACGATATTGCCAACAAAACCATCCCTGAGTTGTTAGCTGATTACGGTTATTACAAAGAGTGTGATGAGTTTAAACAAGAATATGAATCACATACCAAGCGTTTTTTACGTTTGCAGAAAGATTTTGGCAAGCAGTTTACGATTAAAAACTGCATGTTTGTCCCTGATGAAAAAGGTGAGTTGGATTACCTTCGTCTACAAGATGATCAATCTAGCCGTTGCGTTAACGATGAGGAAATCTTAGATCGTCGATTCGAAAATTCGGCGGATGGCAGTTTTTGGGAAAAAGCAGGTTCAGAACAGATATTCGACCGTGTACCGACACATAGCTACATGCATTTATTCCACTTAGAGCTGCATAAGAATGTTTGGGTGCATGTGTCTAATGTTAGCGAATATGTCTATAAGCCTGAACTGCGCAATAAGTTGGTATTACCTCAGTCCCACCGTGATCTGATTGATATTTTAACCTCCGAAATGGACGTGCTCATGGAGGATCTTGTCGAAGGAAAATCAGGAGGCACCACCATTCTTTGTATGGGTGCTCCCGGTTTAGGCAAGACGTTGACCGCCGAAATCTATTCAGAGGTTGTTAAAAAGCCCCTTTATCGTGTGCACTCTGGGCAGCTTGGTATAACGGCAGAATCTGTCGAAGCGAATTTATCGACGGTACTTCGTCGCGCTTCACGTTGGGATGCAATCTTGCTGCTGGATGAGGCTGATGTGTACATTCGTCAGCGAGATAATGACTTGCAGCACAACGCCATCGTTGCTGAATTTTTGCGCACATTGGAATACTTCAATGGCTTGCTCTTCATGACGACTAACCGTAATGACGACGTAGACGATGCTATTCTGTCTCGCTGCATTGCCATCATTCGTTATGAAGTACCTACCGCCGATGCCGCCAAACGCTTATGGAGAACCTTAGGTGATCAGCTTGGCGCTGAGCTAACGGATGAAATGATCGATCGCTTGCATGGTAACTATCCTGCAATCAGCGGACGAGATATCAAGGAACTGCTAAAACTCACGATTAAGTATTGCCGGGGTAGAGACATGGAATTGACTGAAGAGGCATTCCAACTATGCGCCGTTTTCCGCGGTATTGTTTAATTAAAAAAGTATTTATACGGGGCCGAATCCGGCCCTGTTCTCTTTTTCTTTCATGATGTTAGCGCATTGACCCATTTGTTTTACTCAGGTACAACACTCCTAAGTCGCTTTGCAGGGTAGCAAAGAAAGTAACAAGGATGTGGTACTTCGTCTTCATTGCTTATTCCGCTACTTGTAAGTGCTTGTTTAACATTGCTTTTAATGTAGCTTTGAATAAGGAATGCTTTATGGATGAGTACCTGAATAACGCCGTTTACTTCATCGGTGCAATCTTGCTTTTTGTGCTGTTTCTGTTTTGGTGGGTTCTTCACAATGTTCAATATAATTTAGCAGCGTTTAAGCGATATTGGCGGACTGATGGCGCAGGAGCAATCCCGAGCTTGATCAAAGCGCTTGTGCTTATTCTTGTGATCACTTTTGTTGTCTTTTTTGCAAACAAGGTACTGGCAGAAGAAAGGACACCACCGGACTGGTTTCAGTACACCGCTGTTTATGCAGGTTTGGATTATACCAAAGACCAATCCCCACAATGTGAAACGAACACTATTGATGACCGGATAACCTCTAACATTGGTGTGAGGCAACATATTTATTCATGGGGCGATGTTAATTTAGTGGGTAATTATACCCACCACTCGTGTGCCATAGGTGCCGACAAGAATACCTATGATGCGGTTGGTCTGCAGGTTGAGTGGCGATTCAATCGCTGGTGATTTTAGTCTGAATATAAACAACGCTAAGGATTCACTGCTGCGCCTTCAGTGGCTTTCGCGCGCCAGACCAATCCTAAGCAGACCATACTACAGCAGGCTTGGGATATGATGATCATCAGGACTGTTTCTGGGAGTAATGCTGATGCTGCAGAGATTAACCCAGCCCCGAGGAATTGCGTCGCACCGAGAAGGGCAGCAGCAGTTCCGCTGTTTTGAGGAAAGTGCTCCATATAGCAGGCTTGGGTGTTAGGGATAATGGCACCCATAGCGCCGACGGTAATCATCATGGCTGGCAGGAATAACCAAAGGCTTGGTTTAACTGTCATGACCATGAATAGCAAAAATAAGCCCACTCCTTGTAGCGTTACGCTCCAGCGCAGAATTCGTTGAGATTCATAATGTTTTAGTAATGCACGGTTACTAAGATTGATTAATAGCATTAAGACAATATTAGCGCCAAATAAAAGCGAAAACTCGGTTGGCCCAGCACCAAAGTGGATTTGGTAGATAAACGCGGAATGAGTAATGAATAACAGCATTACTGCAAAGCATAAGGTTTGCACAAACATTAATGGCAAGGCTTGTTGGGTCGCAATGACTGCTTTATAGCGTTGCCATACAGAAAGTGTGTTTTTTACGGTAGGTAATTGCTGTTTACCGCGGAAAATCGTGAGCTTAAGTATTAAAACAGTTATGAGCCCATAGCACCCTAAGAAGATAAAGATGGCGTTCCAGCTCCATTGCAATAGTAGAGCGCTACCCAAGCTTGGGGCGATTGCTGGTGCGGTGATCATGATCATTCCGATCAAGCTAAAAAAGCGGGCAGCTTCATTTCCTGATAAACGGTCCCTGACTAAAGCTGGAACGCACACCGTAGCCCAGCCGCCGCCAAATGCTTGTAACGCTCGATAAATCAGTAATGTGTCTAGTGTTTCAACTTGGCTGATAACGAAACTGGCCGCAGCAAAGATACCCAATCCTGTGATCATGACTATGCCTCGCCCAAAACGATCTGATAGCGGTCCAGCAATAAGCTGACCAAACGCGAGAACAATGACATAGATTGAAATACTGAGTGATATTTCATGGTTGGTAACGTCAAGGCTGGCGGCAATTGCAGGGAAAGCGGGTAAGTAAGTATCTAGCGCTAACGGTCCAAGAGCGATTGTCATTGCTAGGATAAATGCAATTCCGGCATGTGATTTAGCGGTGGTTGTCAGGGTCTTTCTCCAGTGAAGCAGGTTTGGATGGCAAATAGAGGCAGAAGGGTAATTCTGACCGAAGAAAGGTGTTTAGGTTCCAGTCAAAGAGTTTTTTTGCACAAGGTTGTGAGGCTAGGTTAATTTGAAGGGTTTTTGAAAAAACAAAAAGTGAGTTTGGCGCTGTGGTGGCACATTGTGCCAAAAAAGGTTTTTTTGGGTCCAAAAACGAGAAAAGCCAAATCAAGTAAGTACTTGATTTGGCTTCTTATTACGTTGGTAGCGGGGGCCAGATTTGAACTGACGACCTTCGGGTTATGAGCCCGACGAGCTACCAGGCTGCTCCACCCCGCATCAACGTGGGGCGTATATTATAGAGGAGGTGGGGGCTTGTCTACCACTTTCTGCGTTTGTTTTTGTTTTATCTGCTTTTTGTAGTTATTAGGGTAGTTGATTGAGCAGTTATTTGAGCAATTATTAGGGTAGCCGTTGGGTCTATGTGTGGTTCTGGTTATAGGGGGAGAACTCTTGTTATGGCTCTACATCAGGCTCCTGTATTAGTTCGATGATGTGTTTCATTTGCACTTCACTATTTTCCTTGGTAAGGCAGGTTTTGGGTTTATAGATGTTTGCCTTTTCTCTTTGCTGCTCGGTCCAAATGCCACTAATAAAGATAATAGGGATAGTGGCGTTTTTGGCTCGAATATAGTCTGCGATAGTCAGCGTGTCGTCTTCTAGCAAGTTCCAGTCGAGTAGGATTGCATCGAAAGGGTGTTGATCAAAAAGCTGAATCGCTTCAGTTGCATCTTCAGCAATCTGCAGTACGGGTTCGATGTCGGTCTGTTGTTTTTCGCAGGCGATTTGCAATAGTTCAGCATCAAATACTGAGTCTTCGACGTAAAGAATTCTCAATTTAGTCTTCATCAGTGACTGCCTTCGATAGCGAGATGTGGACGCTAAGGCCTTGAGGATCACCTGAGCTGACGCTGAGTTTTCCATGGTGCTGATCTATGATTTTTTTAACAATCGCTAAGCCCATACCTGCCCCTGAGTAGTCTCTACTTTTCACTATCCGTTGTAAGGGTTTGATGATCTTTTCTGTGAACTTTGGTTTAACGCCGATGCCGTTATCTTTAACGGTGAGCTGCCATTCATCGTTGTTTTGCTCAGCTGAAATTTCTATAAGTGGCTGATTTCCTGTTTGCTGGTAGGTTAAAGCGTTATTAAGTAGCTGATAAAAAACTTCCGTTAGTTGGTTCTTATAACCGCAAACAATGGGTAAATTCGATGATTTGATAATGGCATTACTGGCTTCTATTTTGTCTCTAAGCCTCGCCTTTGCTTGTCCAAGGCAGTGATCCAAAATGACCATTTCAACTTTTCCACCGTTTGCGTTTAAGCGAGAGAAGGTGAGTAAGGCGTCTAGTAGGTCCTTGGTTTTCTCGGAGTTTTCAATAATACGTTGGAAGTGGCGTTGACTTCTTTCATCAAAGCTATCTTTGTGTTCTTCGTTAATGATCGCGGCAAAACCACTAATAACTCTTAGCGAACCACTAAAATCGTGAGAAATGGCGTATATCAAATCGTGATATTCGTTTTCCAACGCGGTTAGCTTTGCTTGCGTTCGGTGGAGCCGCTCTTCGGTAGTTAAACTCATAGTTTGGCTCGCTAAAACTTTGACTCAGCAACGGGCGGTAAGCAGACAATGTCGACCCAAAAATTTTCGACACGTAGCACTACATCCATAAATTTAGCAGCGTTGACTGGCTTAACGATGTAACAGTTAGCATGTAAGTCATAGCTATCAATAATATCTTTGTCTGCATTTGAACTGGTTAAAACAATGACAGGAATGCTTTTTAGTGAAGCATCTGCCTTTATAACTTCTAAAACATCTCTGCCATCGGTTCCGGGAAGGTTAAGGTCAAGCAGGATAATGTCGGGTCTTATCGCCTCCTCGTGGCCGTTGCGTTTGAACAGATAGTCTAATGCTTCGTCGCCATCTTCAGATACATGTAGGTTATTACGAAAGCGAGCTTCTTCAAAAGCCTCTCGTGTTAGGTCTATATCACCCTCGTTATCTTCGATTAGGAGTATCTCAGCCAGTTTGGTGGTTGTCATTTTGTGTCTCCTCTTCTGTGTTTTTCAGCAGGGTAAAATGAAAAGTGGAACCGACACCTTTTTCAGAATCGACCCAAATCTTACCCCCGTGACGCTCGACGACTTTTTTGCAAATGGATAGGCCAACACCTGTGCCCGCATATTGGGTTTTGCGATGCAGACGTTTGAACACATCGAATATTTTACCAATGTGACGTTGCTCGATACCGATACCATTGTCTTTTATGGAGAAATGCCAGTGGCTTTGGTCGTCGGTCACGCTGATATGGATATAAGGCGTTGTGTCAGCGGCTTGGTATTTAAGACTGTTATTAATCAAGTTTTGAAAGAGTTGGTAAATCTGTGTTTTGTTGCCTGTAATTTTAGGAAGCT
>JBLXCH010000093.1:0-12760 GCA_048265065.1 Motiliproteus sp.
CATGACCAAGCCATAGCGCGATCACGGAGCAATCGACGCCGGCTTGTAGCAACTCCATTGCGGCACTGTGCCTCAGGACGTGCGGCGACACGCGCTTGGTCGTCAATGATGGACATCCCTCGCTGGCGATGCGCACGTGCTTGGTCAGGAGCGCCTGGACGCTGTCGGCGCTAAGCCGGCCCCCGCGCACGTTGGGGAACAATGAGCTCCCGTCGTGGCGCACTGGCTCCCTGAGCCATGCCTTAAGGGCGGCCTGCGCGTATGAGGTGAGCGGTGTACATCGCTCCTTCCGGCCTTTGCCGACGCATCGCACATGAGCCCCGGTGCCGAGGTGGACAGCATCCCTGTCGAGGTTGATCAGCTCCGAGAGACGCAGGCCGGTCTGAACCGCGAGCAGGAGCAAGGTATGATCGCGGCGTCCCAACCACGTTGTGCGGTTGGGAGCAGCAAGAATCGCCTCGACTTCAGGCCTCGTCAGGAAATGCACCTGACGCTTGTCGTGGCGTTTATTCGGTATTGCGAGGACGCGTTGGATAAGGGCGCTGTAGGCCAGTTCCTCGAAGGACACGAACCGGAAGAAGGAGCGAATGGCCGTCAGGCGCAAGTTGCGCGTCCTGACGCTGGCGCCCCGCGCCGTCTCGAGATCAGCGAGGTATGCGCTGATGAAGGGCGCATCGAGATCATCGAGGCGCAGGGCTGATGGCGGCTTGCGCAGCCGCACCTGTGCGAACCTGAACAACAGCCGGAACGTATCCCTGTAGGATGCGATCGTGTTGCCGCTGACATTACGCTGCTGCATGAGCCGCACGGTGAAATAGCGTTCGATGAGGGGAGCGACATTGGGGTACGAGTTCATGACTTAGCCTCCCACTGCCGGTCTAGGCGCCGTGCGGCCTCTTCCATCAACTGCGGACAGGCCGAGAGATACCAATAGGTATCGCGCACACAGGTGTGGCCGAGGTAGGTAGAAAGCAGCGGGAGTCGCTGCTCAACCTCAAGTCCGTCGCGATACCAGCCGAGGAGCGTCCGGATGGCGAAGCGATGGCGCAGATCGTGAATTCGGGGACCGGTGTGCTCGCCCACTTGTCGCAGCCCGATCTCGCGTGACAAGCGCCAGAAGACACGATGGACATACTGGCGGAGCAAGCGGCCGCCGTGCTCGGCCACAAAGAAGTGCGGCCCACAGTGCGACCCGAGGTGAGCATCCCGCTGCTCGGCGTAGCTGCGCAGAGCCGCGCTGGTCGTCGGATGCAAGGGTACCAGGCGCGACTTATTGAACTTGCTCTGCCGGACGGTCAGGGCACCTTGGTCCAGGTCGACGTCGCTGCGGTGAAGCCCTGTCACCTCGGACAGACGGAGGCCTGTCACTGCAATCAACCCGAACAGATAATAGTAGGTCCATCGCCGCAGGCCATTTGCGGGCGGCAGGGCCCGAGCCGCCGTCAATAACGCGTTGATCTCTGCATCGCTGTAGATATAGGGTCTGGCGCGCTTCAATGGCGGTAAGATCCCGGTGGGTGGCACCTCCGTCTGTGGATTGATGTTGGCGACATGGCGCGCAAAGCCTCGCACGTCGGTCAGTCGCAATGCCCAGGAAGCGTGCCGGTCAGGCGGCAAGGTCGCCCAGGCGACAGCCAGCTTCGTGGTGATGGTCACCGTTTCGTGGCGCTCCATGAAGGAGACGAAGTCGGCAAGCCGGCGCGCCTGATGCTGATATTTGTATCCGAGCCCCTGACGCATGCTCAGATACTGCTCGAGTGCGGATCGTAGGCTGATCATCGCATGCCTCCCGGCCAAGGAAGGCTCAATGTCCGAAGCGCCTCGACATCCACCTTCGCGTAGATGCGTGTCGTGTCATGACTCTTGTGTCGCAGCAATTGGCCGATCTGCGACAAGGTCGCACCACAGCGGAGAAGCTCGGTGGCAAGGCTGTGACGGAAGAGATGTGCCCCATGGTGTGCGCAGCCGCCGATTCCAGCTCGCTTGAGAGCAGCACTGGCGATCATTGTAATGGCGCAACCGGAGGCGAAGCCGACATGGGGCGCCAAGGTGCGGAGAAATAGCCTGCGACACGGTGAAGCCAGACGGTCATTACGCAGGTACTCAACGATGGCCGCGCCAACATCTGAGGGTATCGGCATCCGTGTCTGCTGCCGATTTTTGGCACGAATGAGCATCGTTCCGGATCGCCAGTCGATATCATCCAGGGTGAGGGTCGCGACCTCGTTGGCCCGCAATCCAACCTTGGTCAGCAACATGAGGATGGCGTAGTCCCGCCGCCCTGACGCCGTCGTTCGATCACAAGCATCGAGGACCTTCTGAACCTGTGCGAAGGATAGATAGGTCGGCAGACTTGCAAGCTTCCACCGCCTGATGGAAGGCACGCAGCTGGCAAGAGCGAGCGGATTAGACCCGCTACGGTAGAGATATCGAAGAAAGGCGCGCAGTGACCAGCACATCGCCTTCCCGGAGGCTGCGCTTGCGTCCCTGGCGTGACGCACGATGTAGCAGATGACGTCCTCCTGCCTAATCTTGTCGAGATCGCTGGCGCCGCCAGGGCATACCTCGCGCAGAAACCGGCGAATGACCGGTCGGAGGTTGATGATGGACTTCGGCGCCAGACCGCGTTCCTGTCGTAGATAATCTGCGAACGTCTCGAATATCTGGTCCTCTGGCGTGATCGATGGCAGCGGCACAGGTGGAATGAGGTCCGCTTGGCGCAGCACCGACAGCAGCCGCTTCAGCGCCGCCCAGTTGCCTAGCTGGATAGATTGCTTGCGTGCTTGGTGCGCCAGGTACCGCTCGAGCACCCGCTCATCGACATTGGTCAGCTTCAAGCGGTTTCCTGTGAGCCAACTCAGGAGACCATCGACCACCTTCAGGCATCGCCACGTGCTTTGGTGAGCCAGTCCATCCTTGACGAGACGCGCCGCGTAGAGCTCGATGATCTGTCCGTGGGGGCCACTCTTCAGGCGCCGGAACAGCCGGCTTCTGACCAAATACTCTTCTGCCACCATAATCCTGTTCTCCAGTGTTGAACGTGGAGATACAAGACTAACTATGCCGAACCCATCACATGCGGTTCACGCTGGTTCTGGGGAAGAACGCGCCCGTTCGGCATAGTTCGACGGGCGGCATAAACCTGCAAGCTGCACGATATTAATCCCTATACCTACCTGACCGATGTGCTGCTGCGTGTCGGCAGCCACCCAGCCAGTCAGGTTGCCGACCTGACGCCTCGACTGTGGAAGACCAAGTTCGCAGCCAATCCGCTGCGTTCAGATCTCTATCAGGTGGTCAATACCGCCTCAGAATGACCGGTTACGCAACAACATCAGTGCAAGACAGGCGTGGACGTGCCTGAAGAAGTCCGGCATGTAGTCAGATCTGATGGGTTATTGCAAGCAGCGAAAGGTCAGCAGAGACGAACTGTTTGAGATCATCGAGCAGGGGCTGAGGGAAAGAAGATTAGCGAGTAAACTTGCAGCATAATCAAACATATAGAACGAAAAGGCGACCCGTAAGGTCGCCTTAATTATCCCATATTTCTAATGATAACGAACGACGATGGTACTTATTGAGTTGATCTCTTCTTCTGAAAGCTCATCCTGCCAACGTCGAAAATAACTTGAAAAATCATACCATGTACCCCCTACATATTCACCACTAGAGTTATAAAAATTGAATACTACCCAATCAGTTTCATATGTACTATCCGCCCCAGCATATTCTAATATCCAATCACTTGAGCCGGGTTTAGGAGCTGTTCTGAGAGTATGATCACAATCACCATAACAGTCAAAATAATAAATATATAAATCCCCCCCCCAACCTAAAGGCTTAGCTGGCCCAAGGTCTATAGTTTGAGAGATTGTTTCCTGATCAGAAGAACATGATGCACAAATAATTTTTTGTATAGAAGAAATATTCGCTATATAGGCATACTCAACCTGCAACGCAACTCTATTAGATATATTGCCAGCTTCATCTGCCACCCAGGCGCTCAAATGCCATGTATCCCTAGCACGATCTGGGTCACCATCACCGTAAAAGGTTTGGAGCTTATCAATACTTGTATTAACAGGAATAACTAACCCAGCCCCATCAAAATATTCTGGCAGAATATCAATAAAAGAGCCCAGAGACGGAGTGTTTTCTCCCCCTGTATCGTCAATATAATACTTAACAACCGAATCATCAAAGTCGGACACGTATAACTCGATATAGAAACTTGGTGAGTTTATACCAACATAGGGATCATCTTTCGAAAGAGACTCATATATACCATTATATTCCAAAGCGGAAATTCTAGGAGGCTCACCAAGATATGTACACCCCTCGTAATCTACTGGAGTACCCTCGGGGGTTCCTAAACACTTATCAAGATAGTCCGCCACTCCATCATGATCTAGATCAAGTGGGCAACCATCAGTATCAACCGCCACACCTTCCGGGGTATCTACGCACAAATCTAGGCCATTAAACACACCATCATTATCAGAATCGAATGGACATCCAGTTTCATCTACCCGTAAATAAGTTGGGGTTCCAAGGCAAAGGTCATTTTCATTTCGAACACCATCTCCATCTTCGTCAACTGGACAACCCAGACTATCCACCTGATAGCCGTAAGGGGTATTTGGGCATTGATCGAATAGATTTAGTACTCCATCGCCATCAAGGTCAGGCGGACAGCCAGTTATATCGACTTCAGAACCAGAAGGTGTCCCTGGACACTCATCAGTGTCATTGGGTATACCATCTCCATCTTCGTCCGACGGACATCCCGTACCATCAACGGCAGTACCCTCCGGTGTACCCAAGCACATGTCTAAATCATCTGAAACACCGTCTTTATCTTCATCATTCATATCCAACGTCAAGTCAACATGAACTAGTTGCTCACTACTATAAAAGTACTTTTCTTCATGGTCGCTAACTCCATTTTTTGTTGCAGAAACGGATGTTCTAAGATAACTCGTTGGCTGGTATGTTATGATTTTCGAAAGAAGCGAGCACGCATCACGGGTAGGAGTATAATTAATAACCGCGCAAACTTGAGTTAATGCCAAAGATGCTGATTCACATCCAATTAATACAGTAGGCGCAATTATAGGATTAAACAATGCGACTTCTGCGGACAAGACTATACATGCATACTGCTGCATATAGACATCTATTTTTGACCAAACTTTACAGTATGGTTTTACAGCTTCCAAATAAGACTGGCATTTAGAATCAACCAGCGAAGGATCGATTATATCTCCTGTATACGGGAAATTTGCTGTATAAATACCCGCACCTATTTCTTTAACAGGAACAGAATAAAATGCAGACGCGGCTTGAGAAATACGAGCTGTCACAGATGCGTTCTCCACTGGAGAATATGCATCATCATCAACATAGACCTCTATTGTTCCTTTCAAATCCTCCTGTAAAGCAACGTTGTTGTTAGCCAAGATATCGCTATATACATTCTCATCAGCATAAGAATACAGCACTTCATTCAGTGTAGTTTTGTATTCAGAACCTAGATCTAGGTTAGTAACATTAACAATAGGATAGTCATTTGTAATATCTATTGGAATACTTGTTTGAAATGATCCATCTGAGAGTTTTAACGTCAAAACTGCCTGAGTATCATTCTCCCAATCAAATCTTATTATCGAACCATCTTTGAGCAAATACTTTAAAGGTTTACCATCTTCGCCAATCTCAACAGAATATTGACCTCCATCAGTCGTATCAATTAACACTGAGTTTATATATAAAACATTGCCATCTTCATCTTTTTCCCCTGCAATTGTGATAAACTCATCAGTCGAAGACCTAAAACCTAGAAGTAGCGGTAAGTCTATATTCGAAAAAAAAGTCACCTCTGATATATCCATAGGTTTATCTATTGCTGATATAGAGATAGACAGAGGGTTGGCTATTGTCTTGTAACTATTATTTTTAGTATTTATTCTAGCCTGGACTACACCATCCATATAACCTATTTCTGTTTCATTTCCGACATTAAAACTGAGCGTGACAGATGTCACAACCCCAGCTTTCAGAGAAATTATTTCGGGATTTACTGAAACAAAATCTTCTAGCTCGGGAACAACCCTTAGTTTGATATTATCAACATCTTCATCGGAAACTATTTCAGCAGTAGCTGTTTTACTACCACCGACCGGAACTTCCACACTAATGCCTATTGGGTTCCATCTCACCTTTTTAGAACTATCTGCAAAGGATTGATCAAAACTCAAAATAGAAAAAAACAATAGAAAAAGCAGAATTTCTTTTTTCACAGTTCCCATCCTCTCGTCTTTTAATATAAACGACAGAAGGACGAAAGCGGGTGTAAGGTTGAACGACAAGAAAGCCACTACCTGCCAGCCAGTATTGACCGCTATCAGTCTGTCACTGGTGTTTGGCAACCCGGCCGCTTCACTAGAGGAATCCGTGGCTTTGCGTGATCGACATCATCCTGATCGTGCCTTTTCAAACACGCAAGGTTAAGTGTAGACAATTAAATAAAAAAGTTCAGTAAACATTGTTGTCTAGCTAGCAAACTTGCAATTTATTGATTTTTATTGAGTTATTTTTCATTTAACCATATGACATCCTGATTACCCATGATGCTCAGTCATAGCTATACAGTATGTATGCGCATACAGAACCAACGGAGGCGGCATCATGGCTAAGAACCAGGTTCAGTTTCAAAAGGGCTACAGCCTGTTCGAGTTCATGCGGGACTACGGCACCGAGGAGCAGTGCGAACAAGCGCTGCTGGCTTGGCGTTACTCCCAAGGCTTCGTTGACAGGCATCTCGGCGATGGAGCTGAAGCGCCAACTCGGAGTGAACTACGACACGGCTTGGATGATGAAACACAAGTTGCTTCAAGCGATGAAGGAAGCCGACGATCGCCATCCCATCAGCGACATCATCCAGCTGGATGACGTCTACTGGGGAGGCGAGTGGCGCGGGGGAAAGCGCGGCCGCGGCGCGCCAGGTAAGACACCAATCCACCCAAGTTAAGCGCGTCTGACCGAAACGCCACATATTGGCACCCGGCGTCGTAAAAATTGGAACATCCATTACCAAATACTTGACATGGCGACCGCCCTGCGCGGCCGCCGTCCTGATTGCGCGCGCCTTTGGCGCAAGCGGGATGGCGGCCAATGGGGATCGTTTTCGCTCCCTGAGCGCTCTCCATGTCATTGTCCAATCTCTTCGCCGACTTCACTCGCTACCTCCATTCAGAGGACTTCCGCCAAATGGCGCGGCACCCCGCACATCCCAACGCCTTCACCCGTCAATGTAAGCTGCCGCTGCCGTCGCTGATCGCCGTCATGCTCACCGGACTGTGTAAAAGCGTCCAGGCTGAGCTGGATCAGTTCTTTGGTCACTTGTTGCAGCAAGCGCAACTGAACCATGCCGTCTCCGAACAGGCCTTTGCCCAGGCTCGGGCCAAGCTGTCGCCCGGTGCGCTTCCGTCGCTCAACGATTACCTGATCGATCGGGCCGAGCAGGCCGGCTGGGTGCCGCGCTGCCGGGGGCTGCGCCTGGTGGCTGGCGATGGCTCGGCCGTCCGTTTCGGCCTGAGATCCAGCCATGTGCCACGCGCCGCCGACCTCGATCAGATTGCCTTCGGTCTCTACCTGCCTGGGGCAGAGATGATGCTGGCCGCATCCTTGCACAGCGCCCACGAGGGGGAGCGGCAGATGCTTTTCGAGCGCCTCGAGCGCCTGCAAGAGGACGACATGCTGTTGCTCGATCGTGGTTATCCCGCTGGCTGGCTGGTGGCGTTGCTGAATCAGCGTGGCATCCACTTCTGCATGCGCGTCGAGAAGCGCGGTAATAATGGCTTCACCTGCGTACGTGACTTCTTGCGCTCCGGGCTGACCGAACAGGTCGTGACACTGCGGGCGCCGGATCATTGCGATGTTGCCGACTTCGGTTGCCCCGCCACGCCGCAGACCGTCCGCCTGGTACGCCACCAAACGCCGAGCGGTGGGGTCCGGGTGCTGATGACCAATGCCCTGGATCAGGCCCGTTTCCCAGCCGAGGCATTTGGCGACCTCTATCATCGGCTCTGGCGCATTGAGGAGGCCTTCAAAAGGCTCAAGCACCGGCTCAACCTCGAGCACGTTTCCGGACTGTCGCGGCAGGCGGTGACCCAGGACTTCGCCGCCAAGGTTCTGTGTGGCAATCTGGAAGCCCTGGTGATGTTGGCAACCCGGAAAACGCGACCTGTGCCGGAAGGCCTGCGTATCAACCGCGCTTACGTTCATACCGTGCTGAAGCCCCTGTTGCCTGCGCTGCTGCTGGGTATCGCGGCCACTTCCTACAGGATGCGATGGCGTTAATCGCCCGGCGGACCTTCAAGCACCAGGAAGGGCTATCGAAGCCACGCAACCCCCGACTAAGCCGCCTAAATTCATGAGCCAGAAGCCATGCTGACGCTTCCATGCCTTAACTTGGGTGGATTGATGCCTTACTCTTGGCAGGCGTACCGAAAAACACTTCCTAGATCGAGTTGGACTTCTACGACTTGATAGTCGGGGGCCGTTATATCGTGTATCCCTCCGAGAGGCGGCGCATCGCCTTAGCCACAAATAGCCGCTGCACAGTTTAAGGCGTAGTGCATGCCGTAAGCCCCATATCTGATCACTGTTGTGGAGTCTGTGTATTGCCGGCTTCTTCCATAATTTTAAGGCCTTCAACTGGATCACAGCCCAAAGTCTTACAATATTGCCAGTACTCGAAGACACCGAGCTTCCTCTCGCGTGACTCAATCTTGACCACAAATGGATGAGGCTCATCTAAGAGGGCTTCTAAAGCGCGCACAGTCAATTCCTGCTCAATTCGAACAGTTTTTAGCCAGTCAACTAGCGCTTTGTATCTGGGGTCGTACACATGTTTGATCATTGCCTCGGTTATTGGGCCATGCTAGGATGGTTCCAAATCAGAACCAGAATTTAAATGACAACCATTATCATTTATCCGAATATTGATCATGTGAATACTTAGTGGAGAAGAGAGGTAGTGTGGCTATAGAAGCCATAAAGATTGATCTGTACCTTTACGAGGTTTTTGTCGAGAAGAGCTTTGACTGTTTTACTATGTCTGAGTTGTGTGATGCATACATGGACGAAAGTGAGTTATACGCAACGGAAGATCGAAAATTGGTAAGGAGTTGGCTTTATGGACAATTGAATCGATTAATTAAGAACAGGATCATTGTGAAGTTAAATCAGAACAGAATTGAACGCTCTATCTACATTAAGACGGATCTTTTTTATTATGCCACGTTTAATATTGATGGGCACGTAATTGATCCAATTGAATCTAGACAGATGGTAGATAAAACGATAGTAAAACAGAGCGCTATCGATGAATTAAGAATATGTGCTAAGCAGTATCGTGTGGATTTTATGGCAAGCCTAGCTGAGTCTGAAGAATATATGCGTATGATTAAGTCCTTTCCTGAACTGACGCCAACACTGAAGGATCAATACCACCGATCTAGAGAAAGTAGTACAAAACTGCTGGGTAAACTAAAGGCTGTAGAAGTACTCTTGACCGAATGGAACCGCTATGAAGCTTAGGCAGTGGCAGGCTGAATGCGTTGATATAGTAATCAAACATTACAAGACTCACGGTCATTTTTTATGCTTAGCGACGCCTGGAGCAGGTAAAAGCGCTATGGCGGCTGAAGTAGCTACGCGGCTATTAGAAAACAATTCAATTGATTATGTTTTGTGCTTCTCGCCATCTATCTCAGTTGCCGAAGGGTTGCGTGTAGTCTTTTCAAATAGGTTAAATAGGCGATTTGATGGTGTAATTGGTGCTGTTGGCTGCTCATATACCTATCAGAGTATGTGCCATCTGTCGACGGATTATTGGGATATTTTAAATCACAGCCGTGTATTAGTTATATTCGACGAGATCCATCACTGTGCTGGCACAGCATCGGCTAATGCAAATGCTTGGGGTGAAGAAATTATTCGAAATATACAAGATAATGCCGTCTATACTTTATCTCTAACGGGCACGCCATGGAGATCAGACCGTTCACCAATTGTAATGGCTCGGTATACAAGCCCGGACAATCAAATTGTATGTAACTATACGTATGGACTTAAGGAGGCAGTTCGTGACGGTGTATGTCGAAAGCCTAAAATAGTGCTAGTAGATAATGAATATGTTGAATTAATTGAAGATCAATTTAACGTGCGAAAATTTGATGATTTATCGCATTTGTTTAGTGATTCATCAATCCCATATCGAACGCTAATATCTAATGATAAGGCGGTTGAACATATTCTTGGTGAAGCTAGTCATAAACTGGCAGAGGTTAGGGTTGATAATCCAAATGCAGGTGGGCTGGTTGTAGCAGCGTCAGTAGTTCATGCGCAAAAACTTGTTGACATACTTCGGGATAAATTGCGTCAGACTGTTGTTATGGTTACTTATAAAACTGCGGATGCAGTTAGTATTATTAATAAATTCAGGGATAATGAAGTTGAGTGGATCGTCAGTGTCGGCATGATCAGCGAAGGGACAGATATTCCTAGGCTTCAAGTTTGCTGCCATCTGAGTAGTGTTAAAACAGAGCTGTACTTTCGTCAAGTCCTTGGACGGATTTTGAGAACCAACCAATTTTCAAATCAAGAGGCATGGCTTTATACGTTTGCAGAGCCTACTCTTATAAAGCACGCAGAACGTGTCGACGAAGAAATTCCTGATTGTCACGTCATAATTCACACAACTCACTCAAATACACCCATAAATGACCAACACGCAAATGATTTTTCTGTCAGATCAAATATAATGATAGAAAATAATAAGCCCGAGCTTAATATAAACTGGGAGCTAAATAGCTTTTCCCAGTCAGTATCCCCTGAAGAATGGAGCAGTGAATTTGATATTCAGCTCTTAGGAAGATTCAGAGATCGAGTGATTTCTTTATTCGACTAAAGCAGATGTGACGTTGTAACACTCGGCGGGCGTATGCCTATGTAACGCCAAGTAATATTCCTGCCCTTTGCTTGGCGGGAGGGTAAACACACCCGGAGGCAGTAATGAGCAATGTTGAAATCAAGCAAACCCTCACGGCGTGGGCTCTGATCGAGCTTCAGGAAGACTGTGGCCAGACGCTCGAGTTGCTGATTTGGGGTGAGCCCGAAGGTGACCCTGAGCGCTTTAAACTGACATCACCAATACAACGCATTGAGCATGAGGTAGTAGAGGAGAGTGCTCTAGTATACACTGCCAACTCCGTTTATCGCGTTCTTGGCCCAGGCCAGCACCTTCGCCTCCCCTTAGCGGCTGCGCCGATGCTCCGCGGGGGCTATAGTCCTGACGAGGTAACTCGTTTTTACCGCCCAGTAGTCCATTCGGGTCGGCCAAAGGATAAGCACAAAAAGCGAAAGCCCTTGGGGCCCTTGCTGCCGGACGGCCTAGGGACCAAATAAGGCTATGAGCGTAAAATAGAGAGCTGGCGATCGCCAGCCTTATAAAGGTCAGTCTCGCGCCGTTTACGACCATCCTGTAAACTCCGGTTAAGCACTGAGTTTACAGGATCATACTGCCCTTATTGGACGATTCAACATGCTCTATTGTTTATTGGAACAATCAGTTAAAATGGGACAGTATTTAGGCATAAACGGTAGAAATAGGGAATGATAGTGGACGCAGGAGATTGGATCTCGGTTTTTATGGTGCTGGTTGCAAGTGCATCTACCGCGATTACCTATGTAGTTTATCGCTCTACTACCGATACAGAAGTGATTGTCTATGCTGATACAGATAGAAAACGCCCTTCAATATTAAATTTAATTATAAAGAACATCGGAAAAGGCCCCGCGCTAGATATAACCTTTCATCCCAGTCGAGATCTTCCTTCGAATGCTTTCGGCATCCAGTTATCAAAGGGAATGCCGGATAAAATGAGCGATGGTCCAATTATTGTCGGCCTACCATACTTGGCTCCCAATCAAGAGATTGTTATTACATGGGGACAGTATGGTGGCCTTAAAAAATATTTAGGCTCTTCTTATATTGAAATCAAATCAAAATATAGCCGTTCAAAGAGTGTAAGACCATTTACTAGGTCTATCGAAAGTATCAGCAAATTAGATATTAGCCAATTTAAAGCGACCGATGCCAGCGATCATAACTGGGGGTCAAAACTTGTTAAGGCAGTTGAGGCGTCGACAAAGGAGCTTCAAAAAATAGAACGAGCGATAGCGCAGGGCAATAACGTTTGACAAGTTTATGACTGTATTGCTAGGCGTATGTCTATTCCTCGATCAGGTTTAACGTCGTCGAATGATAGAAATATCGTTGTATAAACAGCGCAATGCTAAGCCATCGCTATCGCGTTACCACGCCTTCATCAATATCTACTTTGTGCCGGATATGACATTCCTGGTTGCTTCGATCAGCTCTCGGGTGGCAGGTCGTGTACTAACCGAAGCGGAGATCGATATTAGCAGAATCAGAATATTCGGAAAATAGTAGCTCGAATCTTAGGGCACTGAAGACCTGGTGACTAACGACCCAAAGCGGACATCGCCTCTTCTCGACGGAAAGCGGTCAACAGTTCTACCATCATCCTGTGCGGCCCTTCCCTTGAGCACTGGCAATCTCCTCTCGTCTGTACAATACTCATACGTAGACAACTAGGTGCTGCATTTTTTAACATACTTTTTGGACCGGCTGATTGAGAAAAGGTATACCTTATAGAAGGAGTAACAGCTC
>JBLXCH010000094.1:0-12707 GCA_048265065.1 Motiliproteus sp.
GTGAATTACGCACTGATGCGCGGCTACGGCTGGCTGGATGCGTCTCTGCACGGCGACGTTGCAGTACAGCGTGGCCTTGCGCAGTTGCTGGCAATGCCCCACAAGCCGAGTGAGGCGCATACAAAAAGATGGCTGGCAGATTTTAGCCCTTGGCGGGGCCTGGTGGCCGCCCATCTGTGGGCTATCGATGTTGCACCGCGCAATTAGCAGATAGCAGTTAGTTGCTCGGCTAATGCAGTGTCGAGACTAACGAAAAGCTTGAGCGCTACGATGTGTGACACGACAGATAGTTAAGGGAATGAGGGGTTGGCCTGGTTAAAGCGGGATTTGCCGGGATCCAACGGGATATATCGGGATGGGAGTCAAGGACTACGGGGCTTTCAGGCCGGTTGGCGGCGAGCACGTCAATCACGATATCAAAAATCGGGCAACCTGGTCGCGACACATAGATTGCCCGGATTTTTCGCAAACGACACTTAGTTTGGGGTGGCGATTTTCAGCTATTTTGCAGCTCTGACTTGAGCCTAGACTCCTCCTCACGCAGCTCCATCAAGTAGCGCTCATTTTTCGAAATTTGCTCCTGGGCGCCTTCCCCTATACCCTCGAAATCTGGATTGTTCCTGGCGAACTCGCTGATCGACAGTGACGACTGGTCAATCGATCGCTGGTTGAGCAAGTTTAACCGAAGCCTCAATACCAGTTGGCGTTGCTTCCTGCTGGATGTGCTAACTGCTCCGTTGTACATCGCTATTATTTCATCAATGAGATATACAAGATCAGCCTTGCGAAGCTCGCACTCATCGCTTCTAAGTGTTTGTATTACTTCATAAAAAACTTCAGGGTCAATGCGCCCATATGATACTGAACGGTCTTCTGCTGGCTTCGCTGTTGCCGCCGTTGTGGCGTTACCGTTGCTCTTGGCGTCGTCCTGGTACATCGGTCCTTCGCCGGTAATCACCCAGTGCGTGTTGATGCCAATCGCCGCCAACTTGCCTAGGAAATCGGCGTCAGGCGTACGCTCCCCTCTTTCGTAGTTTCCAAGTGTGTTCTTGTGAACGCCAATCTGCCCTGCGAACCTGGCCTGGCTGACGCCACCTCGAACGAGGGTGATTCTTGATCCTATATCCATCATTTATGCACTCATTTGTATGTCGCACTTGATTTGTGAAAGTGCGACATGAATGTCGCACTTTTATTTTTCGTGTCGCACTTCATATAAGTTTTTGATAAATATAAGTTTTTATCAAAGCGGCAGTGCCGCAGGCGGAAATCCGAAAGTGCGACATTCATTCGAGGTTGAAATGACCTCATACGTATGCCATAGTTGCCAGCATGAAGAAAGCAACCGCCCTAAATAATCAGCCCTTAACGGACTGGCACAGCGCCGACATCAAGGCCGCCCTGGAGAAAGCCGGGTGGTCGCTGAGTCGCCTCAGTCTCGCTGCTGGCTACAGCAACAGGAACACGCTCACGCGTGCTATGAACCAACCCTGGCCACTCGGTGAGCGGGTGATTGCCCACGCACTTGGCCTCGAACCTTGGGAGGTCTGGCCCAGCCGGTACACCAACGGCACACCCAATCGGGGTCGAACGCCAAAAAACGATGCCAAATGGCATTCTATCAAGGCGCAGCTTGAGTGCAACGCCAACGATAACAGGGCTGTGTGACATGGTTTCCTGCATGGCGGTTTCAATCATGTTCCGTGTTCACCTCAAGATTAGGACGGTGAGCGCGAACTGGATAGAAACAATGCTGGATTTTGTTTTGACTACGGGGCGCGGGAGTTAAGCCAATGGCTCAGCCGAACTGGAATCAGTTTATTCCCTCGAGCCTGCCTCGTGCCGGAGACATGTGTATAAAGCATGCACAGCTGAAGCTGAACCGTGGCGTTGAGCTGCTCTCTGAGTGCGAAGGCATAGAGGCTAATCAGTTCACCCTCTACAAGTGGGTGTCAACCGGTCGCATGCCAGCTTGCAAGATCCTGCCCTTCGAACGGGCCTGTGGTATCGACTACCTGACACGTTACCTGGCGCACGGCCACAACAAGTTGCTGCTACCGGTGCCGAGCGGTCGTCGGGCGGAAAACCGCGAGCTAAATGCATTGAGCCTGGAGGCGCACGAGACGCTGGGTGCCATTCTCCGTTTTTACGATGGCCAGCTGTCCGCAGGTGAAGCCGTCGTAGCTATCACGGCGCTGATGGAGGATCTCGCCTTCTATCGCGGCAATATCGCCAAGCACCAGCAACCTGAATTGAACCTTGAGGGCTGAGGCGTGAAAGCACATTTGCCGACCACTACCCGGCCCCAGCATTACATGAATCAGCAGGCCCGTAGAGATTTATCGGGGCGGTTTAAGATATGAAAGGAAGTAGTACTTCAGCTGGCGAAAGTGCCGCGATCGTTCTCTTACAAGAGATCGCGGAAGCGCTGGCGGTCGAAAAACGGACGGTGGAAAGGCGAGCTACCAAAGGGCGCCCCAAGAACGGCGAGGCGCCGTGGTCAGCCCATTGGGAGACTGTGCGAGGCGGCCGCCGCAAGTGTTTCTATTTGTCGGAGCTACCGGCAGATGTGCAAGAGGCCGTGCGGAAAAAACGTAAAGCAGACGCGGCCAAGCAGTTGCTAGAGCAGACTGCGGCACAAGACATGGAAGCTGAGCTGGCAGGCTATCAGCGGTCCGGCGAGCAGCTTGCTGAAGCCCTGCTGGAAAAACGAGACCAGGAAGCACGAGCGCGGCGCAAGCGCAAGGAAGAAGGCTTGAGGAATTTTGGGGCGCTATCCAAAGACAGCGACAAGTACAAGCGCGCAAAAGCGCGGGAATGGCTGGTGCTGCGTGTTCACCAGTACAAAGGTGACCACAAGGCCGGAGCCCTGGAGAGCCGCGAGGCCGTCGCCGAAGCCGTGAATGCGAACACGTTCGCGATACCCGAGCATGTCATCGATTGGATCCCCTGTCGCTACGGTGTGCGGCAGCTCACCAGCAAGACGCTGGAGAACTGGACCCTGACTTATGAGAAGGGCGGCATCTGGGCATTGACAGACGGCTACGGCAAGCGCAGGGGGCAATCGAAGATCGTAGCCGACCCCAAACTATACAGTCTTGTGCTCGGCTGCTTGGCGCGTCATCCGCACATTAAGGCTCCTGATCTTTGGGAGTATTTAAACGCTGTGCATGGGTACCTCACCATACCCGGCACGCGTTCAATTCAGCGCTTTATGAAGGACTGGAAGGAAGAGAACGCCCAGCTCTGGACGTTCATGACCAACCCGGATCAATGGAAGAACATTTACATGGCGGCTGCCGGTTCCCACTTTGAAGAGATCCACGCTCTGAATCAACTGTGGGAGATGGATTCCACGCCTGGTGACTGGCTGTTGAAGGACGGGCGGCACTCGGTCATTGGGGTCATTGACCTGTGGTCGCGGCGACTCAAGCTATACGTCTCGAAAACGTCCAAGGCGATTGCGGTGTGCCAGCTTTTCCGCCGAGCCGTGCTCGACTGGGGAGTGCCGGAAGGTGTCCGCACCGACAACGGCAAGGATTATGTATCGGAACAATTTAGCGGCGTGCTACGTGATCTGGAGGTTATCCAGGAGGTCTGCATTCCCTTCGCCTCAGAAGAGAAAGGGACCATCGAGCGGGCTTTACAGACAATGAGCCACAGCATCCTCGACCTTCTGCCGGGATTCATTGGGCACTCTGTCGCCGATCGCAAGAAGATCGAAGCGCGCAAAAGCTTTGCCCAACGCATTATGCATCAAGGCGAAGCCGTGGAAGTGGAGATGACTTCCGACGAGCTTCAGCAGGTGCTCGACCAGTGGGTGGATCACATGTACTCACATAAACCCCACGCTGGGTTGGGCAAACAAACACCGTTTAAACGCTACTCCTCCTGGGATGGCTCAGAACGCCGCATCGAGGATGAACGTGCATTGGATATGCTACTCGCAGAAGTAGCCGGCACTCGAACGATTACCAAGAAAGGAATTCGGTTCAATCACTACAACTATTTCAATGACAGCTTATTCGCCTTTGCGGGGCGAGAAGCGCTGCTCAAATATGACGAGCAGGACTTGGGCCAGCTTTATGCCTATGTAGATGGTGAATTTGTTGGCGCGCTGACATGCCACGAACTCCAGGGGATTTCCCGGAAAGAGGCCGCCACCGCAGCCAAGCGCAAGCAGAAGCAGCTTCTAAGCGAACAAAGCCGTGAGTATAAGGCCCTTACCAAAGAGGTACATCAGAACATTCCGCAGGCGGTTCTGGAGCAACGTATCGAGCAATCTGACAAGCTGGCGGCCTTCCCTAAACGCTCGGAAACACACGCCAGCCGGGGGCTTACTGAAGCTGCAAACGCTGCAAGATCGGCAGCTGGAACCAAGTCCATACCTGAGCAGGATGAAACCCTCGTGGCGGCAGCCCGAAAGGCGCTGACTGAGGCACCAATTGCTGACAAGCCGAAAGCGACGGTTACGAGTCTCGGCACGCCGGCACAGAAATATCAGCGTTGGCTGGAACTGGACCGAAAAGTCAGCGCTGGCGAGGCTATCACGGATGAACGCTTGCTTCGCTTTTACAAGCACTACACCAAAAACCCTGAGTTTGAAGTTCAACGAGAATTAGAGGAGATGCGGCAGGCAATTCAAGCGCGTTCAGCGAAATAAAGAAGCCGCTACGCCAATAGCGGCGAACAATCAAAGACCAAGAAGGATGTTATATGACGTTGCCAATTTCAGCCAACAATTTCAACTCTTTGGAATTTGTTGGGACCGTTGCCCCGATTACCAATGTGGGCGTCTGTGTGACCGCGCTGCAACGCATTATGCAGCGTGACAGACACCTCCCTGGTATGGCGGTTTTTTATGGACCCGCCGGTTACGGTAAGTCGATTGCCGCCAGCTACAGCATGAACAAGACGCGAGCCTATTACGTGACCTGCATGAGCAGCTGGACCAAAAAGGCGCTTCTGTTGGCGATCGCCAATGAAATGGGTATCGACCCAGCAAAGACGCTTTACGAGATGTGCGATCAGATCTGCGAGCAGCTGATGCTATCGCAGCGCCCGCTGATTATCGACGAGATGGACCACATCGTTGAAAAGAATGCGGTCGAAATCGTCCGGGATATATATGAGGGCAGCTTCGCGCCGATTCTGCTAATCGGCGAAGAGCGGTTGCCGGCTAAGCTGGAACGCTGGGAGCGTTTCCACAGCCGCATTCTCGAATTCGTGCCGGCTCAGCCCGTCAGTCGCGAAGACAGCGAGGTGCTGCGCCAGCTCTACAGCCCGGAGGTCGAGATTGCCGACGACCTTATGGGCGAAGTGCTGTCCCTGGCTAAAGGTTCCGTGCGCCGCGTCTGCGTCAATATCAGCCTGATCCGTAATTATGGCCTGACCGAAGGCCTCAATGTTGTGGATGCCGAAAGCTGGGGTGGTCGTGCCCTTAATACCGGTCGAGCACCCACGAGGAGGCTTGCTTGATGGCGGACGATCGGCAGGACAACCGCAGGATCGGCAAAGGCCGGGGGCGCAAGCCTGTCGATCTGGTCGCGGCCTCCGCTGGCGGCAAGCTGGTTGGACGCGATGCGATTTGGGCAACTATTCGGCAGCAGCGGGAGTTTACCCGGGAGTCGCTGTGGCTTGCGCTGGAGCGTGAGCAGGGCGACCACCGCAAGAGCATCGACAGCTACCTGACCTGCCTGAAAAACGGCGGTTATATCGAGGTCATCGAAAAGCGCTGGATCAATCAAGACGGCGACCGGCGCCAGGGCGAGGCCGGGACCTTCGAGTGCGTCTACCTGCTGGCTCGAGACTGTGGCGTTGAGGCACCGCGCCTGCGCAAGGATGGCAGCGAAGTCACCCAAGGCCGGAACCGGGAGAACATGTGGCGCACCATGCGAATCATTGGCGAATTCGACTATCGAGAGCTGGCGATAGCGGCGAGCACCGAAGAAGTGCCCGTCAATCTCAGTGACGCCAAGGATTATGTCTATCACCTCAACAAGGCGAACTACCTGGTGGTGACAAAAGACGCTCATAAAGGCCGGCATTCGACACTGGCCCGCTATCGCCTTGTGCCGTCCAGATACACTGGCCCCAAGCCGCCGCAGGTACAACGCGTTCGACAGGTGTTTGATCCGAACTTAAACAAGGTTGTCTGGCCGGCCGAGAGTGGCTGAGCGACAAATAATTTGGGGTGATGTAACGATTCAGTAGAGAAAGAGAGGCTTGAGTAAAGGTAGCCGCCTCTACCCAAGCCAGTTCCAAATAGCCGTAACAATCTGGAGTTTTCATGTTAACACAACACACGATTCAACACTTTGGCCTTTCCCGGAACCCGTTCCGGAACGATATCTGCTTTGTCGATGATGTCTACCTATCGGTGCAGGCCACCAATACGCTGGTTGACATGTGCGATGCCATAAAGTCTGGCGGTATTATTTCAGTAATGGGTGATATTGATTCGGGCAAGAGCACTCTGCGCCAACTACTAACGCAGGAGCTGCGCCAGCGCCAAGAGTTCACCATTATCAAACTGCCAGGCATCGATAATACGAAGCTCACCGCTGTCGGGCTTTGTGAGGTAATCGTTGGCGAACTGAGTGACGAGACGCCGCTGGATCAATTGGTGGAGCTGGAGCAGCAGGTTGTCCGCTTGGTACACGAGCGGACGCAATCTGGCGGTAAATGCGTGCTTGTCATTGAGGAAGCCCATGATCTGACGGTTACTGTTCTGGGGTATCTGAACCGGCTCTGGGGCTTGGGAGGGAATAGTGGTCGACTGTTGAGCATCCTTCTGGTCGGCCGGCGCTGTTTTATAGACAAGATTGATGAGCACCTGGATAACCCGGAGGGGCTTTTACTCTACCGGTGCGTCGCATGCTATCTGGAGCCATTCGGGTATGAACTGTCCCTCTATTTGGAGCACAAGCTCAAGCGAGCGGGCGCGCAGTTCAGTAGGCTGATTGAGGTGGATGCCATTGAGGCCATTCATCAGCGCTTACAACACCAAGAAGGGAAAGACGTGGTCAGCGATGCGTACCCGTTGGCCGTCAACAATCTGATGATGCGCGCAATGAATCGGGCGGCTGAACTCGGAGAGGATCGAGTCAGCGCTGAAATCATTCGAAAAGCTTGAAACCGGAGGGACCCTACCATGAGCAATGATATTGAGCAGTTCCGCAAGTCGATGCTGGATATGATGGAAGAAGTTGACCAGGCCTCCCGCTCCCTGAGTGCCATTTCCGATCTGGCATGGCACTTCCTGGACAGCAGCGCCCGAGACAACAAGTTTGAAAACAGCATCACCGACACCTTCTGGGTTGTCGATCTCCTGGCGAACCATCAGCGCGGCGTGATGGAGAAGATGGAAACGAGTCTCCGGACGGTAACTGCTATTGAAGTGTGCGAAGCGTAAGCCGAATAGCCTGCTGGGCGTTGGCGGCATGGGTCTATTGCACCTCATGCCGCTGCTTTTTCCTCGATAACCATGTGCTCGCCTGCTACGACCCCATCAGACCCTGTTTAATCTGCCTCAGATTCGTTTAACACCTCCAGACCTATACGCTGATACCCCTTTGCATGATCGTCGCTTAGGTGTGCTCTCAGGCGACCGCCACACAAGCGCGCCTTTCTGCCCTTTCCGAGATATTTAACGCCGGTTGTACATCCAACATGCGTTAAACCAATAGACCGCCCAAAAAATACAACATGGGTTATAGGTTTTGGGATGCACGGTGGGGCGCTAAATGTACGAAGTCGAGCTTACGGATATTCTGGAAAGCGACACCATGGGTATTCTCCTGGTGGCGTCCAGCTGGCCGTCGGTGCTGGATAACGCCATTGCGTCAATGGAGCACGAACTCACGGATCGGGAAGAATTAAAACGTCTGGTGCGGCCAAGTCTCTATTTCGTATGCCGCGCATTCGGTCCAGCTCATTACACAATGCCATGCGGGGCGCGTGCTCGGCACTTTATCCTTGAAAAGCGGCTATACGACCTGTCTTTAAGTGATGCGAATGCCATGGTCGATTTGGCGGCAAAGAAACGCCTTAAAAAATCGGACCTTGCCGAAATTATGCTGCGGCAAACCGAACTGCACAGTCAGATGGGCCAAGATAAATCCCCGAAATCCCGCAAGTGGATGCATAACTTTATCCGGGTCACTGACTTTATGAACCGGCTGCTATGCCAACGGAACCTTGCGGAGAAGGATAAAGCCCTGGTGGTCGAGGCATTGTTGTCGGGGCTGGCAAACTCACGTGTTCGGAGCGTCTTGCAAATACCCCAGTGCCGAAAGCTGGCGGCCGATATACGTGATCATTTGATTATCAGGGATATGAAAAATGGGGATGTTTTTATGACTGCCCGCAAATTCAAACTGAGCCCGCAGGCCGTTTACCGGATTATTAAAAAAGATACCGAACATCGGAAGGAGGGAGACAGGCACGCACTAACGCCAGCCTGAGGGGATTCTTTACAGTTTCAGAGCGCCTTTGAGCGCCTTTTAAACCGACCATGAGAGGCACCGAACCATGAACGATCAGATCACCCCCGAAGAACTTAACGTCGCGCTCTTGAAAGGCGTTAACGAGGGGCAATACCGGATGAAACGCCAGCAGTACGCTATCAAGAACGGAACCACCGTGGCGGCCTTGCAAGAGCTCAATCAAGATGACCTGGAGGTCATCCAAAAAACCGGCATGGCGCCGGATGTTTTTCGCAAGCAGAAGCTGGCCGACATGGCAGCTGACGTTATTTATCAAACCTCCTGAGAGACGCTCCCATGACGCTGACTGAAGCGATTCAGAATTACGTTGGTTTCAAAGCTGACTTCGATACCGCTGAGGCTGACTACACCAACACTCAGCAAGTGCTGGTGCCGCAGGCAAACGACGCCGTTCATTCCGCTGAGATCCAGGTATCGACCGATCAGGCGGCCCTTCGGCAGGCTACGACGACCGGGGATGTGCAAACTGCGCGAGCAGCCGTGGAGGCCTCGAAACAGGCCCTTCAAGACTGCATCCAACTGCACGACAACCTGGTCGCCAAGATGCGCAGCTATGAATTAAAACGCGATCAGCTGATGCGTGACGTGAAATTGGCGTACATCCGCATGTTTGAGCTGAAGCGTGCTGATCTGCTTTCCCAGTTTGAGATTCCGGTGGCGCAGTTCGACTTGCTGGAGCGCATTTTGGCGACCGGTAACGGCGCAAGCTCGACCTGGGGCACGACCTTATACAGCGTCCCGGTGGACGAGAAATATGGCCGCATGGACTTCGAGCAAATGAAACAGCTGGAGCAAACCCTAGTTTCCGAGATGGTCGCGTCTGTGTCTTAAAAGACAGCCAAGCACGAGCGGGCGCCAGCGGAATTGTTACCACTTCTTCTGGCGCCTTTTTATGCAACGAGTACCAGGTACCAAGCGATGGATGTATCAAGTTCGATGGATGTAATGGCGGCGCTACGTTCCGGCCACTTGGCGGGTGTCGGCCTCGCTGAACTCGCGCTCAATACCACCGACCTCGAGACTGGTTGGCAGCAGCTGCTACCTGCCGGTTTATTCAGCGCCGTTGATGGTCGCCCGTTCGATGTACCTGGTGGACAGTGGTTTATCGATGGCGGAATCGCCGAGAAGCTGATTATCCAGGCTAAGTCGGCGGCAAATGAGCTGGTCATTGATTATGAGCATCAGACGATATTGGCCGAGTCTAACGGACAGCCCGCGCCGGCCGCAGGATGGTTCAGTGACGTACAGTGGCGTGCAGGTTCCGGCCTGTGGATTAGGCCGAAATGGACGCCGCGCGCCCTGGAATTCATCCGCCAGGGCGAGTACCGGTACCTGTCCGCCGTATTCCCGTACAGCAAGGCGACCGGTGCGCCGACCCAGCTGCATAGCGCCGCCCTGGTGAATAGACCTGGGCTTGACGGGTTGAAGGCGCTCCAGGCGCTGAAAGCCAATGCATCCGCCGCCTGTGAGACTTTGGCGAGCAGTGGCTCAGCAGTGTTGTATGCGGGCACGACCACCCTCACAGCAGACGAAGCGGCGGTCGCCGATCGGCACCACCTATCTCAAGTGATGTACTTGGCCAAGCGCGAAACTTATTGTCGCCAGCGCGGTTCGAGCTGGGCACAACTGTCACAGCTGACGGCGCTTGAACGGGACATTACCCGGAACACTGGCCAGCCGGAAGACCTGTTCCTATCGAGCAAAGTGACGCTGCTTGCTGAAGACGTGGTCAGCAAGGTCTGACAGGCCCATTGTATATAACCGGGATTCCTAGCGACGCGTGGAATCTCCTTTCGACTTTCGGGTTTGTACGCCGTAGAGGCACCCAATTAACGCGTGTTAAATCGGTGCATATGCCGACTATAAATAAGCTCTGGACATCATGTTAAATCGTACGGTAGCCTGAGGGCAGGCTCGCTGCACGCCTGATAGTCCACCGCTCGTATGAGTAGGCAAACATCCCTCGTGATGGCAGTAATCAAACTTCGTTGAATTGGCTGCATCCCCTGTTGGTCGGATGTGCTGAGTGGACTGGCATATCTGCAACCAAGCATTGGAGATGTGACCATGACCGAAAATTCCCTGCGATTCCCCTCCGGCAAGTCTGTCCGCCGTTACAAGCAAGAAGCCAAGGCGGCGAAGCAGTCGAGCCTTTATCCGACGCATCTCGCGGCGCTCAATGCCTTCGCCCAGCAAGAGATGGGTCTGAACTGGGACCTGGCTGTATCGATACTACAGGAACAGCAATCCGACCCCTCTAACCGTACCGAGCGGTTTGAGATGGATGTGCTGGCATTTGCAGCGGCAGTATTGCGGAACCCAATCGTCTTCCAAGATCGTCTGACTTACCGGCAACGGGAAGAGCTGAAGTGGGCGGCGTGGCGTGCCAGGAGTGATGAAGACGAGTACAGCAATGCTTTGGGGTACGGTGCAATAGCACTGGCCCACTACTCCCGGTCGGCAGAGGGCTCTGAAAATCAAGAAAATCCCCATCCAACGTTCAGTCGGTACATGCAGCATTGGATATATGCGTCCACCGAATTGCTGGCTGAATCGGAAGAGGCTAAAGCACTGCTGATGTGCCGTTATCAGCGTCCTGAGACGCTAATGATTGAGCCTGGCAAAAGCTACTGGATGGCGCCGGTAATCAACTATCCACAAATGACCCGTGACGATATCCAAGCAGTGATGGATGCTCATCCATTGTTGACCCATTCCGGGCTTGGGTTGCGTCGTGACCCACGTCTCAGCCTGGAGGAAAGGGAGGCTCATTTTCGAGAGGCTCGCTCCAGTCTGCTTAACGCGGTTGATGAATGTAACCGCGCCTGCCGTTTCTTACGCCACGTAACGCCACGGAAGACTGTAGATCGCCGGCGGACAAGCTATGGACTGAAACACCAAGCAGAGCATTACAATCGAGCGGTGAACGGTAAAAGCGATCCGTATAT
Organism: Motiliproteus sp.; assembly: GCA_048265065.1. Lineage (GTDB taxonomy): Bacteria > Pseudomonadota > Gammaproteobacteria > Pseudomonadales > Balneatricaceae > Motiliproteus. Next base: position 11,456 of record JBLXCH010000094.1, read on the forward strand.
CAAGAATGGAGCCTTCATCTGCGCGGCTCTACATCTCGGGTTTCTCATGGAACCCGTGGACTACGCATCGCCAAACGCATTCTTCAATATCAGCCGGCGCTCGCCGGTATTTGAATGGCGCAAATTAGATGATGGGATAGGGATGTCTACGGAGGCAGGCAAGGATCGCTACAACCGGCTCTGTCGCCAACTCGGTGCCCCCCTCCAAGAATGAAGATAACGGGTGTTTCATCCGTTCACGGGAAGCACTAATTTAGGAGAGGCAAATGGACAAGGATGACACTGAAGGTTCCGGTAAGGTGCCTTATCAGAGAGGTCTTGTGACCACATCGCTGGTCATCTTGGTGTACGTGCTTGGGCAAGGTGAGATCAGCCCGAATCTTTCCGTGACGGTCATTGGGCTAACGCTGCACAATCCGCACGTCATTGAGTATGCCATGGGAGCGGTTCTTACTTGGTACGCATGGCGCTTTATGACGAATAATCAAGTGTTCACTTTTAGGGCTGATTTGCTCGCTATAGTCAGCGGACAGCTAGCACGGCGGGCCATATACACAAAAGTGGCCGATCAGCTTGATATTCCGGAATCTTCCAGAGACTTGAGTGCCGCAGGGAGCCGTGGCATACGCATATCGGCAGTAAACGGTCTATTGGATTGGACGTTTGAGCAGGCTGTGAAAAATGCGCATGGCTCCATAGAGTACCAGGCTGTGGTATCCAAGCCTCTGGCCCTCCTGAGCTGGAAATTAATGGTCATCGCTCTGTGGTTTTTCATTCATCCGAGCTTTCCGGACAAGTGCATCCCGCTGCTACTCAGCCTAGCTGCGGCCATTGCAGGTAGCTGGCATTTGATGGGTTAACACTAGAACCACCCCAAACCAAGTGACGTGACGCCGCAAATTATGTGTCGCGCTACACGATGGAATAAGCGAATAGCATTGGAAATGCCCGGCATGCAGTACAGCAAAGCAGGCGGATATAAAACGATAGAACTGCGGGAGAAGAGTAAGAACGTGTAGCGAGAAGAGATGAGCTTAACTGTGCTTTATGCGAACGCTGCAGAGTGCTTTAGAAACTGGTGCCCGGGACCGGAATCGAACCGGTACGCTGTTGCCAGCGAGGGATTTTAAGTCCCTTGTGTCTACCAATTTCACCACCCGGGCGAAAAATGGAGGCTGGAGTCGGAATCGAACCGGCGTACACGGAGTTGCAGTCCGCTGCATGACCACTCTGCCATCCAGCCTCGGATAGC
>JBLXCH010000095.1:0-12694 GCA_048265065.1 Motiliproteus sp.
AGCTAATGCGATCGAAGAAACCCCACTAACCGACTGGAATGGTCGAGTTGCTTTTCGCTGTACATCTCCGGACTATTTACCGATCGTGGGTCCGGTTCCTCAACTTGATGATTTTGCTGAACGCTACCAGGCGCTTCGCACTAATGCCAAAGCCTCAATTCCTGAACCACCCGCGTATGTACCTAACTGCTATATCAATATTGCCCATGGGTCGAAAGGAATGATTACAGCACCGCTGGCCAGCGAATTAGTTGCCAGTTTAATCTGCAATGAAACGCTACCGCTTGAAAAAGAACTCATCAACGCGTTACTTCCTGCTCGCTTTTTAGTCAAGAAATTGATCCGCAAGGCGATATAAGAAGTATCCGACCGACTCTTACGGTCCTTACGTTTTCAGGTTTCAAGGAACTACTATGGCCCTAGTGATCTATGATCACGGCTATCGAATTCAAACACCCGTCGATTCAATTTTGCCGTCGCGTGTTGTCGAGCAGCTAACCCAAATGCAACCTGGTCGACCACTGTCTGACATGGAAAAGCAGTTTGGTGATGATGATGCCCCACCCGGCAGTGGAGGCGTTGCACCCACCAGTGCGCGAATCCGTAAGGCGCATGCTGCCTATCAGGCCACGCGACAAGTTAATCGTCGGCAAACCGATAAGCCCGAACTCACTATTGATCGAATTATGACTAAACCGGTGGTGAGTATTCGCCAAGACGCAAAAGTCAGCTCCGCGTGGGCGCTAATGCGTCAACATCGAATTCAACATTTAGCCATTGTTGGGCAAGTGGGACAATTGCTGGGAGTAATGAACGAACGGGATTTACTGCGCCGACAAAGTCCTGCGCCACACCAAGGGCCACCCATTCCAAGAGAAACTATCGCTGGCGGTTATAACAGTCAATTAATCGTGGCGACACCAGAAACCTTGGTTCAACAGGTTGCATTGGTGCTGTTAGACCGACGATTAAGCTGCATGCCTATCGTACAAGCTAACGGAGTGTTAGCTGGCATTGTTACTCGTAGTGACCTGCTGCCGCTTATTGTTAACGACAAGCGCTTATCCCGCTACGTATAAGTCGCCGATAGCCAGCGTGATTGGTGAGTGATATCGCTTAATTCACCTGATTGAACATCATCGTTAGGCTATTGTTGAAATATAAAAAGACGGATCAAACCGTCTTTTTCTTTTCTATTCCTAACGCAGTTTCTGCTTGCGTAGCAATGATATCTGCACCATCAGGCTCTTTAGATAAACCTAGCCATCGTCCCAATACAGCAAACACCTTCCGCACACCACGCCATAGTTTCGGCAATAGCCAAATCATCAGAATAATAAATAGGACAAAGAGCACTAAGAACACAATAGGATGATAAAGTGCGGCCCAAATACCCGCTATCACTGCAATATCTTCAGCAAACGAAGCAGTCCAATTACTGAAGGGTTCTGGAGAAGTGTTAATCAATACGCGACTTCCGGCTTTTGCTGCGTGCGTGGTTGCTGCAATGCCGCCGCCGACAATCGCCGCCGCAATCTCTACCCCTACATTCATGTCGCCCACGGCTCCAGCTGCCAGTGCAGCACCGGCCGGTATTCGAATGAAGGTATGCAGCGTATCCCAGCCCGTATCAACACCGGGGGTTTTGTCGGCAAAGAACTCAACAGCGTACATAAAACCGGCAGCGCCAAGCACCAATGGGTTTGCTAAAACTTGCAGGTCTGGCGGTAAATCCAAATTACCCGTATTCGCCAACACACCAAGCATGAGCAAGGTCGCATATAGGTTAATACCGCTCGCCCAACCGACCCCCATCGTCAAGGCAATCGTCGCTATAACCGCATCAAGTTGTTCCATAAAGGACCTCTAGAGCGCCTAAACACGCCTTATCTATTCACTATGAGTCTGGCAGATATAACTGAATATTGCCTGAATGTCACATCAGTGCGCGGTGCGACTTACGTTAAGCGATACAAGAATAGCTGTGTCGGATTACACGAGCGCAACAGCTATTTCGTCGCTAGTGTGCAACTTTGCATATAACTATCATAGAGGATGACAACTTTACCCACAGCGATTTGACGTTGTACAGAAGCAACTTTATCCGCTAATGAGTAATCGCTATGTCCGTAATCTGTTCCTTCGCGGGTAACAAACTCTTCAATCAAGCCGACAAGGGCGTCTTCACTTAATGATTGCCAGGGTATTTCAATCTCAGACATTGTGTTCCGCCAATACGTTAAGCAAAGCCTGTTCGTCCATCACCGCAACGCCAAGTTTTTCAGCTTTGGCCAATTTTGAACCAGCACCTGGGCCAGCAACAACCTGCGATGTCTTTTTGGAAACACTACCGCTAACCTTAGCGCCGAGCGCTTCTAGCCGGCTCTTGGCTTCATCGCGTGACATAGCTTCTAGCGTTCCAGTTAGCACCCATGTCTGATCCGCTAACGGTAATTCCGCACGATTAATGACTTGTTCTTCAGGCCAATGGACGCCGGCATCAATTAATGCCTGAATAATTTCTCGATTGTGCTCTTGTTGAAAAAACAAACAGAGATAACCTGCCACCACCGGACCCACATCAGGAACATCCTGCAGTGCGTCAACATCAGCGGACATGATCGCGTCTAGACCCCCAAAATATCTAACTAAACTCTTTGCTGTTGCTTCACCCACTTCGCGAATACCCAAGCTATACAAAAAGCGAGGCAGCGAAACTTGTTTACTCTTTTCAATCGCACTTAGCAGGTTTTCCGCGGACTTGTCGCCCATGCGTTCCAAACCCGCAACCTGGGGATGCTGCAAGTGATATAAATCGGGCAATTGTTTAACCAGATTTTTATCCACCAATAACTCAACTAATCGATCACCTAAACCATCAATATCCATGGCCTTACGAGAGGCATAGTGTTTGATCGCTTCTTTGTGCTGCGCTGAACAGGTTAAACCTCCACTGCAGCGTGCTACCGCTTCTCCTTCAATACGAGCCACATCAGAACCGCAAACAGGACAAGTCTTTGGCATTACAACAGGGCTAGCATCCTCTGGACGGTGCGCTAAAACAACACTAACAATTTGAGGAATAACATCACCTGCACGGCGGATAATGACTTTATCACCGATACAAATACCTAAGCGTTCAACTTCATCCATGTTATGTAAGGTAGCATTGCTTACTGTGACACCACCCACAAACACAGGATCTAATCGTGCGACCGGTGTAACCGCGCCAGTACGACCAACCTGGAACTCCACATCAAGCAACGTGGTCATTTCTTCTTGTGCGGGAAACTTATGCGCAATAGCCCAGCGGGGTGCTCGCGAAACAAAGCCCAAGGCCCGTTGCTGACTAAAACTATCCACTTTGAATACAATGCCATCAATCTCATAGGGTAATGCGTTGCGTCGCTCCTCAAGATCAGCGTAATAGGCCACACACTCCTCAACCCCTTGTAGTTGGCGCATTTCAGCATTGGTACGAAGCCCCCATTGCTGAAGTTGATTGAGCACTTCGACATGATGATTAGCTAAACCTTCGCCCTCTACCAGCCCCACACTATAAGCACAAAACTCCAAGGGGCGCTTCGCTGTAATCGATGAGTCTAGCTGACGCAAACTACCCGCTGCTGCATTACGAGGATTTACAAAAGCTTTTGAGCCTTGCTCTATGGCCCGCTGGTTGAGTTTTTCAAACCCTGCTTTGGGCATGTAAACCTCGCCTCGAACTTCAAGCACGGGAGGATAGCCATCGCCCATAAGCGCAAGCGGGACGTTATTAATGGTGCGAACGTTCTGAGTAATATCTTCTCCGGTGTAGCCGTCACCTCTGGTTGCGCCACGAACCAAACGTCCATCTTGGTAGAGTAAGCTCACCGCGATACCGTCTAACTTTGGTTCTGCGCCATAAGTAATGACCGCATCTAAAGGTAGCGATAAACGATCTTTAACGCGTCGATCAAAATCTCGTAGTTCATCGGCGTTAAATGCATTATCCAACGACAACATAGGGAGCTCATGCTGAACTTGGCTAAACGCAGAAAGCGGTAACGCCCCAACACGTTGTGTTGGAGAGTCAGGTGTTACCCAATCAGGGTGATCTGTTTCTATCGCTTTTAAACGATGAAATAAACGGTCGTATTCCGCATCAGGAACACTCGGGGTATCAAGCACATAGTAGCTATGATTATGCTGGCGAAGTTGCTCACGAAGAGCCTCCACTTCGGCCAATAATTGAGGAGAAGACATGCAGGCTTTCCGTGAAATAACGCGATAGAGTTATGCGCGACGCGCTAAACGGCGGCGCTCAAAGTCACGCACTTGTTGACGATAATGCTCAATAGTTTGCGGGCGCATGACACTGTGATTTTCGTCTTTCACATCGCCCTGTAAGTTATCAGCCACACACTGAGCGGTTGCTAACATACAATCAAACGCATTCATTAAATCTTTGGGCTCGCCCATTTGTAAGAAGAATGAAACCGCTGGGGTAGCAAACTCATCTTTCTTAGCTAAGTCAAAGGTGCCCGGCTTAACCCCATTGACCATACTGAACTGTATTGGGCCTTGTCCGTTATTCTGTTCATGGCGATGAAAAATATCCATTTCACCGAACGCCATGCCGCAGGCTTCAACTAACTTAAATAAATGCGCGCCATCAAAATAATCATGAGCCGTTACAATCAACGACAACACTTGCGGCTCAGCACTCTCAATGGACTCTGCTTTTTCGGCAGTGGTGCTTGCTGGTTGGCTTTTCGACGTTTCTGAAGCGCTTTTATTAGACGCGCCTTTAGAAGGTCCCGTCGTGTCCTGAACAGGATCTAAGCCTGGATCTATATCGAAAAAACTGGTTTGGATTTCTTCTTTCCAACGCTGAATACGAGACCCTTTCTTATTCTTTCGCTTGTTTTTAGCGCTGGCCGACTTGCTTTTTGAAGTTGCAGCATTCGACTGTGCAGCGGCTGCCTCACGTGGCTCTGCGGCTAATGGTTTAGCGGCATCATCGGAAGAGAATTGGTCATCATCGTCAGTCGCCGAACCCAACAGTAAATCAGTATCTTCCGCGTCATTTTCAGCAGGCACATCATCCAGCCCATTTCTAGCTGCTGCAGTAGCCACAACAGCATCATTATCAGATGTAGATTCAGCGTCGGCATCAACCGCTTTTTTCCATTGTTCTGCAGACGCGGAGGTCTCAGAGACTGAATCTAAATCTGAGTCTCTATCTGAAGTCGCTACTGGAGCCGCCGGTAATCGATCTGCCATTAATTCGGTGATTGGCTTATTAAAATCTAAGTCGTCCGCATCAAGCGTCTTAGTCTCAACCAATGTAACCGCTACTTCTGACTTGTCTTCAATTGTGGTTAGTCGAGGATCAACGTCGTCATCGTGAAGGTCAGCATTTGGCAACGGTTGATCAATTTGAGGCGCTTCAGGTTGGCTCACTACTTTTCGGACACGCACAGGACCTAAGATATCGCCGTCTAAATCGCCCACATCGCGACTTGATGCCGTAGCTTTCGCAAGCACTTCAGCGTGCGCCGCCTCGGTGTCGTTCTGGGTATCAGTTTCGTCTTGCGGTTCATCCAGCAAATCAATATCAGCATCACCGAATACAGGCTCAACTCGTGCTGAATTATTTAGAGATACTTCTTCTTTTCCCACAGATTGAACGCGACTTTTCACAGTGGATGCGAAGCTTGAGACTGGCTTTGATTTCTCTACATTAACGCTTGCCGATGGGGTAATAGCAGGCGACTCTGGTTGCTGACTGACACCCTTAAAACTCTCATCCATCAGCAAGTCAATTTCTTCATCATTTGATTGCTGAGGAGTAGCTGCTTTGGCACGACGAGCACCACCATTTGGCAGTTCTGCACTAAAGTCTTCTTCTGGAAGGTTCTCAAACTCTTTATCAATATTGAGTTTGATTTTACTACGGCTGCGGACGCGGCGAATGCCATCGACGACGATCACCAAGACAAGAAGCACTCCTCCAGCTATTAACCAATCACGTAAGTCCATAGTTTAAATCACCAAAGTGCCTTAGGTTCCTTTTCTTCCTGAATGAAGATTGCTGTCATCTTATCTTGTCGTTGAGACAATGGCCATGGAGCTAAGAGCGATAACACATCACGAAATGCTCTACGCTTTGTTATCGTCATCATAGTCGGACAACAGTTTATTTAATTTATCCTGATCATTATTTAATTTATCCTGATCAGTCAATTTTTGCTCTGTTGCTGTACTGGCCGCTTTTCGACGACTTGAAATTAATACAACCGCTAAGGCGCCGCAGCCAATTAAGATAATAGGGCCATACCATAGCAACCAAGTCGAATCATCGTTCTTTGGCCGATAGCGAACAAAATCGCCATAGCGCGCAACCATAAAGTCCACTACCTGGTCTTCTGACTGGCCATCTTCCAACATTCGGTGTATTTCGCGACGCATATCTGCCGCGATGGGCGAGTTAGAGTCCGATAAATTCTGATTTTGACATTTTGGGCAGCGTAGCTCTTCGGCTAATGTTTGAAAACGTTCTCGATTAGCAGGATCAGCAAATTCAAAAGTATCGATGGCAGCCCAAGCAGGCGTCATCAACAATAGGCTCAGGGTAAAGGTGCCTAACAATGCCGAAAGTGTTCGCAACATTAGACATTCGCTCCTGTGTCATCTGTCTTTATCGCTGGCGATGAGGTTTTCATTTGCTGTTCACGACGGATTCTTCGCTGCTGCTCTTTAAGATATTGTTTTTTACCAAGCACGGGCACTACAACATTAAAAACAAACAAAACTAACGCTAGCAAATAGCTGACCCACACGTAAAACCCGTGACCGCCCATATCAACGAACGCACTAAAGGATTCAAAAAACATTATCTATCCTCCAGTAGCGGTTGAACCCAGCTTGCACGTTTTTCACGCTGCAATATTTCCAAGCGGGTTCTCAACATTAACACCACGGCAAAGAAACAATAAAAACCAAGCACCATGACCAATAGTGGCATCCACATTTCAGGCGGCATGGTCGGCTTTTCGGTCAGCGTGAACGTCGACGGCTGATGCAGGGTATTCCACCATTCAACCGAGTATTTAATAATCGGTATATTGACGACGCCCACTAACGACAAAACGGCCGCAGCCTGGCCCGCACTAATTTCGTTTTCAATCGCATGGTGTAACGTGTAAACACCAATATACAGAAACAGCAAGATCAACATTGAGGTTAGTCGTGCATCCCACACCCACCAAGCACCCCACGTAGGCTTACCCCAGATTGCACCGGTAGCTAAGGCCAGGATAGCCATAGTCGCACCGATAGGCGCGCAACTCTTTGCTACCATATCAGCGACTTTCATTTTCCAAATTAAGCTAATAGCACCAGCAATCGCCATCAAGATGTAGCACGACTGCGCCAACACCGCCGATGGAACGTGAACATAGATTATTCGGAAGCTATTACCTTGCTGGTAGTCTGCTGGGGCAAATGCAAGCCCCCAAACTGAACCAACAACTAACAACACGACCGCTGCAATAGCAAAACCCGGAATCAATTTCCCACTAATGTTATAGAACCAGCGCGGCGAGCCTAATTGATAGAACCACTTGGGCATTTTCCAAGATTTAGCCATGGGTGAAGAAATACCTTATCAACTTATCTTTATCTGTATTATTTATCAGCTATGTCAGCTTTGTTGTTATGCATAGTTGTTATGCATAGTTGTTATCATCAAAAACAAAGCCATCATTGACTAGCACTAATTCGAAGACTAGCCGATACAGCGATCGGTGCTAACACGACGCCCAATACCAAAATGGCACCCAGTATCGCTAGATATCCGTTAATCGGCAAGCCATTCGTCGCCGCCTGAACGGCCCCTGTACCGAAGATCAACACCGGAATATACAAAGGCAACACAAGCAAAGTAATCAACACCCCGCCCTTACGTAAACCCACCGTTAAGCCTGCACCAATAGCCCCAACGAGACTCAAGGTTGGCGTACCGATAAGCAACGTCAGCAATAATGCCCAAAAACCTTCTGACGGCAAAAAAAGCATGACCGCCAATAACGGTGTCATCAACGTTAACGGCAGCCCAGTTACCATCCAGTGAGCGATAACTTTAGCTAGGACTAAAAGCGCCAGAGGCTGAGGGCTTAATAGTATCTGCTCAAGTGATCCATCATCAAAATCACTCCGAAACAACGTATCTATGGAAACCAAGGTCGCTAACAATGCACCTATCCACAAAACACCCGCCGCTATATCAGCAAGGAATGATGGCTCAGGGCTTACCCCAAGCGGAAACAAGGCCGCAACCATTAAGAAAAAAGCTAACGGGCTCATCAAATCATGACGGCGCCGATAGGCCAGTAACAAATCACGTTTAAGTGCGACCCAAAATACTTTGCTAAGTGACAAACTTTGCACATTAGTTGTCATGCTGTGACTCCAGCAGTGCGCCCAAGGTTCAATTGTCGGCTCGCAATAGAAAGTTCGTGATGTGTTGTCAAAATTACTGCGCCACCATTTGCCGCATGAGACTCAATTAATTGCTCTTGTGCCTTCACCCCCGCTTTATCAATGGCGGTAAACGGCTCATCGAGAATCCACAGATCGGCTTGACTTAGGTGCAATCTTGCTAGACTCACCCGACGGTTTTGCCCAGCAGAAAGAGCATGACAAGCCACATCTTCAAACCCGTAGAGTCCTACTTTTTCCAGCGCAGCCATAATAGACTCATCATCAACAGACATCGCTGGATGCAGCGCCGCATACCAGCGCAGGTTCTCGATTGGATTCAACACTGCCTTAACACCCGGCAAGTGACCGAAATACAGCATTGCCGAAAGGAACTCATCACGCACAGAAGCCAACGGATCCCCTTGCCAGTAGAGTTCACCTTCAAAGTGACGATTTAAACCACTAATAATTTTAAGCAGAGTCGTTTTGCCGCTGCCATTAGGGCCTTCAACCTGGAGCACCTCTCCACGGCTTACAGTGAAGTCTAAATCAGCGAACAAGACACGCTCATCTCGCTCACAAAATAGCGCTTTAGCTGCTAACAAATTGTCTGTTGATTGGGGCTGTGACAAACCCAAGCCATCCTATTTACACACGCGAAGAGTCACAATGACGCCCCTAGAAAAGTCCATCATTATATACAAAGATTGGCGTTTAAGGGGCTAGAGATTCACAAGACGGCCGATAATAATAAGATAAGAAACAACAACACAACCACAGCTACAACTACAATGACTGAAACAACAGTAGGTTACTTAAGTGATTGAACAACTCAGCTCAGGAAACGTACAACGCTTTGCGGCTGAGCTTGCTCAGGGCCGGCTAGATGCGCTATTGCGTATCGGTCAAGTCCAAACCGGTACGGTTGTTGAAGTCAGTCCCCAGCCAGCACGACAAAACACGGCTCAACCACAGGCCACAACAAGTCAAGTCCGCCAAAGCGCTGAAACCACCGCTTCAGCCACAAAACAAAATCCTGCAGCTGAAGCAAGACAACCTGCGGCCAACTTAACTTACGTGAAGCCACAAGCTAAAGGAAACACTACAGCCTCAGCATCCCAAACGCACTCGACATCATTCAGCCAAAACCCATCGAGCACAACGACCACCAGCAGAAATAGCGGCACTTTATCCCCAGCGACGGCAAGTACCACCACAAACCCAAACACGACAACGAACAGCAACAGCTCAGCAAATGCTCAAGCATTTCAAACGCGGATCAATGTCCAGGGAACAATCCTAAACATCATCACCCCTACGCCGTTGAGTGTAGGAAGCCAGGTCAGCCTGACCAGAGATAGCCAAAATCAGTTGATTGTCAGTACCAACACGACAGCCACTACAACCACGCCAGCAAACAAGCCTGCGGAAAGCGCAGCTCAACGCCTACCTATGCTACAACTAGGGGAAACGGCTAATGCTCGGGTAACACAAAGTCGCGCTGATAACGCCGCACCTCAAGGGACAATGACTAATAATGCGCAGGCGACCAGAACATCATCCACTGCACCGGCCTCCAACAGTCAGGGCTATATCACCACTATTACCGTGAAAGGTACCGCTGTTGAGATACAAACACCTAAGCCGATCCCCCCAGGAACCGACGTTAAAATCACACTGGATAAAAGCGGGCAGGTTAGTGTGCAACTTCCCGCACCAGCTCGGCTCGCAGCGGATCAAGCGCTTCGCGAAAATTTACCCATCCAGCAGCCCTTCAGCCAATTATTGAACGCTTTGCAAGACCCTGCACTCAGCCAACAACTCTCACGTAACCAGCCGTTGCTTAATGGGCTACTTCAGCTGTTAATGGGCCGGTCACTGACCTCTCCTCAACAAACCGACTCAGGCCAAGTAAAGCAACAACTGTTAAATAGTGGTGCTCAGTTAGAAAACAAGATCGCCCGTAGCGATAGTCAAAGCATAAAACAAGATGCCAAGGCGCTTTTACTCCAATTACAAAATCGCTTGAGCTCATCGGCACAGACACAAAACCTGCCTCAAAGCTCAGGTCAACGTATCACTGAGATGACTCAACAAGCAATTAGCCGTGTGCTGGTCAATCAGCTCAGCAGCATATCTCAACATACCCATGATGCAGACGGTGACAAAACCCGTGTGCTAGTCACTGACATACCGATTCTATGGCAACAGCAAAACGAAAACCTGCAACTACGTATTACTCAACGACAACCTTCTACTCGAGAAGATGAAGACGCTGCAGTGGCTAAATGGCAAGTGCAATTACGCTTTGAAATGGAAGACACACCCCCTATGCGGGTTGATTTAACGTTAGAAGGAAGTGATATCAGCGTGCTATTTTTCGGCGACCCATCGACGAAAGAATGGGTTTCACCACATTTGGGCAATTTACAGAGCGCGCTAGAAAATGTCGGATTGAATGTTGCAACTCTACAGGTAAGGGACAAACTGCCGGAAGAGACCAAGCTACCGAGTTCTCACTCACCGCTAGTGGATATCAAAACATGAGTGATTTGCCTATCCACAAACGCCCTCTGGCTGTTGCCTTGACCTACGATCAGGAAAAGCCGCCTTTTGTTTCAGCAACGGGGAAAGGCTATATCGCCGAAGAGATTATTAAAATTGCAAAAGAGCACGGTATCGTAATTCATGAGGATCCCGCATTAGTTGAGTCATTAGCTCTATTGGATCTTGGCCAAGAAATACCCGAGGCGCTTTACCGAGCTATTGCGGAAGTCATCAGCTTTGCCTACTCATTACGAGGAGAAAGCCCCAATATCATGAATCGAGTGAATAAAACTCAGTGAGAGTCTAAGGCAGGGTTTGCACGAATTTCACGGTGCAGCAGCGCCATGAGCTCAGCCTCAGGACGGGCAATACCACAGCTGGTGATGAGATCATCAACATCCGCCCCCATTTCCATCAACTTTGCAGCTTGGTTATAGGCGAGCGCGCCGGGGTCACGATTTTCCATTTCCTGCTGCTTCTCTGCCGTTATATCAAGCTTCTCTTCGATCTGTTTCAAGCGCCGACCCATGCCAATCGCGCCGGTATTCATCACCGCGATTTCATGACGAAGAACATTAACTAGTGCGTCATATCGTTTTTCAGCAGTCTGCATCCGCCGATAGACAACAAGTGAGAAGACCAAAGCGCAAATCGCCATTAGAGCCACCGCTGCAAACAGCATCCAAGCAACGATGGAACTCATAGGCAGGTGACTCCAGACTGACAATAATGTTTTAGAGCATCGCTATTTCAGAGAGCTCTTCTTCATTCAATAGTTTGCCTAATTCTACCAGAATCAACAAGCGGTCGTCTTTATGGCAAACCCCTTGAATAAACTTAGCACTTTCTTCAGTACCCACATTGGGTGCTGATTCGATTTCAGATTGGTTTAAATAAACCACTTCTGAGACCGCATCCACCAAAATGCCCAAGACTTGCTTATCAACTTCGATAATGACAATGCGTGAATTATCTGTCACTTCAGACATCGCCAAGCCAAACCGACTCCGCGTATCAATAACGGTCACAACACTGCCGCGCAAGTTAATAATACCCAATACGTAATCAGGTGCACCTGGAACAGGGGCAATTTCGGTGTATCTCAACACTTCCTGCACCTGCATAACATTGACGCCATAGGTCTCGTCTTCTAAACGAAACGTTACCCATTGGATGACGGGATCTTCACCATTTGACGTTGACTTAATATCCATCGGTTTTCCTCTGCGTGTGCTGATCTTGCCAAATAAAGCAATGCTATATTAGTCGGCAGATTGTCGAGTCCATTGAGGCGCTTTAATATTCAATTGATCTTTATTGACCAAATCCACTAAAGACGCTACATCCATTATGGCACACATATGCTTAATTACCGTGCCAGCTAACCAGGGCCGTGAGCCTCGACCAGTGCGCCAGCGCACCTCGTCAGGCGAGAGCGTTATAGCTTCGGCCACCTCATGACAGGCCAAGCCCCAGTCACTATTTTTCATCAAAATTACGTATTTCAAATCATCGCGGGCAGCCTGATTATATTTTTCGGGCATCACTTTCTTCGCTGTATCCATTACCCTAACGGTTCCCGCAGTCTTCGACGGCAGCAATCCTAAAAACCATTCAGGCTGCCCAAAGAGCGGCGTCAATTCTTCGTCTAAGTTGAGAACACTACCAAGTTCAACCAACG
>JBLXCH010000096.1:0-12511 GCA_048265065.1 Motiliproteus sp.
CCGCGATCCAGCAACAGCATGTCCTCCTCGCGCAGGCGGTCGAGGTGTTCGAAGAGCATCTGCCGCTCACCCTCGTGGACGCTGTGCAAGGACGCAGCCAGCATCATCTCGGCCCCCGGCAGGTAGAGACCGAAGGCAATCTGATCGCGGTCGGCGGCGCGTGGCACATGGCTGGATCGCAGGCCGAAACGGACGGCCGAGCCATCGCCAGCCACCAGGCGCAGCCCCCGCCAGCGCGGCACCCAGCCGGCCTGCTCGGCCCGGTCGACCAGGTAATCGTTGAGCAACGGCAGCGCACCGGGCGAGAGCTTGGTCCGGGCCTGGGCGAAGGCCTGTTCGGAGACTGCCCGGTCCAGTTGCGCCTGCTGTCTCAGGTGGCCGAAGAACTGATCCAGCTCAGCCTGGACGCTCTTGCACAGGCCGGTGAGCATGACGGCGAGCAACGATGGCAGCGGCAGCTTGCGTCGCCGCGCGAAGCGGTTGTCCTGTCAAGAGTTTTTGGTGCGTTGAAATACCGCTGCCGGTTCCGTATTCCGGCAGTCTGAGGGGTTGATCTGCTTAACTTGGGTGGATTGGGGAGCGAGCCGTGTGGGTGCGTCATCCTCTCGAGCAGATGGCTGGCAGGACCATCAAATGAAGGGCACCTCTTTACACCCATTTCTCAACGGTCAAACTGCAGTATTACAATATAAAAATTCACATAACTCCTTTGAAGTAGCCATTCCTCAATTAAATCCCTTGTAAAAACATAAATGATATATCTATTATATACTTAATAGTCATAGAGAAGATGGATTGTACATGGACATTCGGGATCTAAGGGTCTTTTATACTATTGTAAGAGAAGGGAATATCAGCAATGCTGCCAAACGACTCAATATTGCGCAACCCCCCTTGAGCCGGCAAATGAAGCAACTCGAGGAAAGTCTGGGCGTTAAATTATTTGAGCGTGGCAGTCGTCGAATCAGCTTGACCGAAGCAGGAAATGTGTTGGCGACGCGATCGGAGCAAATATTGGAATTATTCGAAGGCACTGTCAATGAAATAACTGAGTTTAGCTCTGGTTTAGGCGGAACTATTACAATAGGTATGGGGTCTTCGGCAGGGGCTTCGGTTTTGCCAAAGGTGTTCAGTCAGTTTAATAGATTGTACCCCAACGTGACATTCCAGGCCTGGGAGGGTAACAGTTTACGGATATTAGAGCTATTGGACAGCAAAGCAGTTGAAATTGGCATTTTGCGAACGCCTTTTCTCTCAAAAGATTATGAATATATTACGCTTTCTGATGAGCCATTTGGCATCTTGATGAACAGGGATAAACTCAGTTGTGGTAAAGAGAACAGGACACTAAGGTTAATCGAGCTCGCCAACCAACCACTAATCATTTCACGAAGGTGGAATCCCATGTTTTCCGATTTATGTATCAAAACCGGATTCAAACCAAGAATAATATGCACAAGCGACAGCCTTTTTAACGAAATAACCTGGGTAAAATCCGGAATCGGAATGGCACTAATGCCAAAAGATGCTGAATCACTAATTTCAGATTCACGATTGATTTTTAAAGAAATAATCGACCCCCCAATAATAACGCATTCCGCAATTGTTTGGTTGCGAAAAGGCAAACTATCTACTGCTTGCAAAAACCTTCTGGATTTGATCAGAGAACTGAACTCCTCAACAAAAAATACATAATGGAAACGCCCTACCCGGATTGTATAGAGCAATTCACTCTACAGGGCCAATCCCACCTCCAGAAAGCGCTAATACGCTCGCACTCATGATTTCCAGTAGATGCCGGCGACCAGATTTTGGTCGCCGGCATAAGTTTAAGCCTCTTCCTGGTGTATTTTCATGGTTTAGAGTGTAGCTATATCCATCACAAAACGATATTTCACATCACTCTTGAGTATGCGCTCATAGGCCTCATTGACTTCGTCGGCGCTGATCATTTCAATATCCGATACGATGTTGTGCTCGGCACAGAAATCTAGCATTTCCTGAGTCTCGGGAATGCCGCCAATCACCGAACCCGCCAATGAGCGGCGTTTGAGAATCAAATTGAACACTTCGGGTGATGGGTGCGGCGAGGCTGGAGCGCCTACCAGCGTCATGGTGCCGTCGCGCTTGAGCAGTGCCAGGAATGCATCTAGATCATGCGGGGCCGCCACGGTATTGACGATCAGGTCGAAGCTTTTGGCATGGGCGGCCATTTCGTCGGGATTGCGCGATACCACGACCTCGTCCGCGCCCAGCGCCTTCGCTGTCTCGCGCTTGGAGTCGGAGGTCGTAAATGCCACCACCTGAGCACCCAGTGCGTGTGCGAGCTTGATGCCCATGTGACCCAGGCCACCAATGCCGACGATACCGACTTTCTTGCCGGGGCCAGCCCCCCAGTGGCGCAGCGGCGACCAGGTGGTGATGCCAGCGCACAACAGCGGAGCGACAGCGGCGAGTTGTTCCTCGGCATGGCGGATACGCAGTACATAGCGTTCATGCACGACGATCTGCTGCGAATAGCCGCCCAGTGTGTGTCCGGGTGCGTCCGGGGTTGGGAAATTATAGGTACCGACTATGTTGTCGCAGTAGTTCTCTAGGCCTTCGTCGCAGTCATCGCAGTGTTTGCAACTGTCAACGATGCAGCCGATACCGACGAGATCCCCCTTTTTGAAATCCGTCACATGCCCACCCACTGCGGCAACGCGACCGACGATTTCATGCCCAGGCACACAAGGGTAGAGCGTGCCGGCCCATTCTGAACGGACCTGGTGAATGTCTGAATGGCAGACACCGCAATAGGCGATGTCGATCTGCACGTCATGCTCAGCGGGCGCTCGACGTGTGATATTCATGGATTCAAGCGGCTGCTCACCTGAGTGAGCGCCATAGGCTTTGACTGTCATTATATTTCTCCTCAAAAGTACCGTTTGTTCACTGTGAATCTCGCGCGGCTCAAGTCGTTTGGGCCGGTTGCAAGTGTGATGTCATCCATGTCAGAAAAGCGGCGATCAACAGCAGAGCCGCACTGGCTATGAAGATACTCTGGTGGCCGCTGACGTCGAGCAGCAAGCCGCCAATAATAGAGCCCAGGGCGATGGACAGCTGGATCACGGCGACCATCAAACCGCCACCGGCTTCTGCTTCCCTCGGGAACGTCATCGGTACCCAGGCCCACCAGCCCACAGGGGCGGCGGTGGCAATCAGCCCCCAGAAGCCCAACAGGGCAACTACGGCGGCTGTCCAGCCGCCAAAGGCGATCAACGCCACGGCGATGGCAGCCATCAAAACCGGTATACCGACCAGCGTCGGGTAGAACCCCCACCTGAGCGTGGTGTTGATGAGGGTGGTGCCAACAAAACCAGCGATACCCATAGTCAGAAGAACGAATGAGAGGGTGGCGACATCGACCTGTGTCACGGTTTCGAGAAATGGCCGAACGTAGGTAAATAAGGTGAACTGCCCCATGAAAAAGCAGCCAACTGCGAGCATGCCGATAAGTACGACCTGTCTACGCAGTAGCTTGAACACATCGAAGGCACCTTCAACTCTTGCTGGACGAGCCTCAACGGGCATGGCGGGCAGGCTGATCCACTGCCAGACGAACGTGATCAGTGCCACCGGTACCAGACAGAAGAAGGCACCACGCCAACCGATAATGGTCCCCAAATAGGCACCCAACGGCGCAGCCACCACCATCGCCAGTGCATTACCGCCATTGAAGATCGCCAACGCGCGAGGCACGCGATGTGTCGGCACCATTCGCATGGCGATGGCGGCCAACATAGACCAGAAGCCACCAACCGCTACGCCGATCAACGCGCGTCCGACCATGTAAATGAAATAGTTGGGCGCCATGGCAACGATCGCGCCGGAAAGCCCCATGATACCGGTTAGTACCAGCAGCAGCGTTTTACGATTCATGCCCCCAGCCAGCACGGAAATAAACAGGCTGGTGAAAACAGCGAAGGCACCCGCAATGGCAATACCTTGTCCCGCCATGCCCTCGGTGACTTGCAAGGCTCCGGCGATAGGCGTCAGCAAACTGACAGGCATAAATTCCGACGCAACCAGTGCAAAGACGGACAGCGCCATGGCAAACACGCCGCTCCAATAAGCGGGCTCTGTTTTCTGTTCGGACGGAGGAGGCGTGTCCAAAAGGGCATCATTGGTGTGGGATGTCATAAAACTCTATTCATTTGAATTTAACTTCAACAAAAGGTGATTTGAAGAAAGACGTCAGGCTGTCAAACGGAATCTTGTCCATATTCTTTAATCAGGCGCGTCTCCTTGCGTGCGATTGGCTGGGCGATCGTGGATCGGTGGCGCCAATACACCATTGAGTAGTGTGTGAAAATTGCCGGGAGTGCCACGACACCGGCCCAATGGCCGAAGAATGGCGTAACCGAGGTTTTGAAGTTCCAGACATCGAGACTGTAGGTGAAGGTGAGCTTGATCCAGACGCCGAGCACGGCAAAGCTCCACACGCCAAAGCAAGTGAGAAGCACGACGGCAATGCGAAGCGCCATCGCCCTGCCCGAGCTGTCAGGCGGCAATCCCAGGGTCGAGCGGCTCAACGCCATCACCCGCGCCCAATGGAGGCCAAGATGGATGCCGACGATCATCATCACCCAGTAGGCCGAGAACCAATGGACTTCCCGCAGATAAATACTGTCGGGGATCGGCAGCGCGCTGAACAGTGATTTCGAGATCACGATGCTGGTCATCAGCAGGATGACCATGTTGATGATCAGCAGCAAATGGAGCGCGACGACCACAGTGCGGCGCCCGTCATATCGACCCTTGAACAGGTTCCTGAACCAGAGCCGGTTTACCCCGATGTGCCACGCCAGCAGCGCGAACAACGCTGTGCCGAATATCTCGTGCGGCACGTTTTCCAGCCACCAATAGGCCAGCGAGAGCAGCAGGAAGATTGCCATCGCGCCGGGTAGCAGAAGACGTGCGATAAGCGGAGACTTCCCGATGCGGCGTTTCCTGTGGATCAATGTGGATGGATGATCAGAGGTCAAGGCTTGAAGCTCCGCACATCGTTGTAGGTGAACATGTATTGCCGACCCTGACGGGATTGATGACAGGAGTAGCAACGCGCAGGACTTTCATCGTCGGTCTTGATCGCCTGCTCGGGCGTAAACGCCTGATAGGCCCAGCCGTCCGGTCCATCTCCTGTTTTCTCGGACACCAGGTAGCGGGCGAGAACGTCGCTTTGGTAGTCGACCAGAACGACATTGGTGCCGGTCGGAACCGGCTGTCCGGCCTGAATGGCGTCGATGGCGGCCTGACTGGTGAGCATATGCTCGCGCGTCACGCCACGTCGGACCGTAGTGTAGTGGACGAGCTCTTCAAGCGCCGGGAAGGTCACCATTCCCACATTGGCCAAGGCCGGCGCAGGCACCAGAGCCAAGGTCGACAGCATCAGATAGCCGCCTATGAGGGCCGCCGCGCCAGCGACCGCAGTTAGCCCTAAGTTCCTACCCTTCTTGTTCATCGCTTGCACCCTTAATATTTACGCTAGATTTTTTTGGAAAAACGCCGTCAGCCTGTCAAACGGAATCTTATCCATCTGATCGTACAGATCGACGTGATCGGCATTGGGCACAATCACCAATTCCTTAGGATCGGAAGCCGCCTTATAGACATCTTCAGAGTAATAACGCGAATGGGCGTTTTCTCCCGCCACCAGCAGAACCGGACGCGGCGAAATCATCTCGATGTTGGCGTACATCGGAAAACTGAAGAACGACATTGGGGTCGTGGCCGTCCACGCCGTTGTCGAGTTGATGCCCCGCGGATGGAAGCCACGCGGAGTGCGGTAGTAGTCAAAGAATATCTCTAGGACTGGGTGTGGGTTAGCGGGGAGAGTTTCAGGCAGTACACGCTGTCCAGTTACGATATTGCCGTTTTCGTCAAAAGGCACCTCATGGTAGCCCAGCGCATTGGTACCACTCTGCGCATCGGCCCAGCGTTGCTGGCTTAGGTAGTCGATGACCTGATGACGCTGCTCCAGGGTGTAACTGTCTCTATAACTGCGGCTCATGCTGCGAGACATATCATACATGGAAGTCGTGGCCACCGCCTTGATGCGCGAATCGTTGGTCGCGGCCGTGAGTGCCATGCCACTGAAGCCACAAATGCCGATGGCACCGATGCGGTTACGATCCACATTCGACTGCAACCCTAGAAAATCCACCGCGGCACTGAAATCTTCGGTGTTGATGTCCGGTGAGGCAACATTGCGCGGCTCACCGCTGCTTTCTCCGGTGTAGGACGGATCGAACGCCAGCGTGATGAAGCCACGTTCGGCCATGGTTTGTGCATAAAGGCCCGATGCCTGCTCTTTTACCGCGCCAAAGGGACCACTGACGGCAATCGCTGCCAACCTGCCGCTGGCGTTCTTCGGCTGGTACAGGTCTGCTGCGAGGATGATACCGTAGCGGTTCTTGAAGGAGACTTTCCTGTGGTCAACCTGCTTGCTTTTAGCGAAGGTCTTGTCCCAGTCGTCACTCAGTTTCACTTGCTGCTGCGCGGCGGCAGGTCCCGAGGACATCATTCCAACACTCAGAGCACCAATACCGGTGCCGGTCACTTTCAGCAAGTTACGGCGGCTCATATCAACCCTCCCCTGATCGGTCATTGTGCTGTCAGCTTTATCATGCGTTTTCATGGTGAAATTTCCTTTCCTGCTCGAATTTTGTCGAGTGAACGCCAAACGGCTTGCCCGCCATCTACAACGATGTTCGCAGCCAGGGTGCCCAGACGTTCCATCTGTATGTGTTGTATTCTCCCGCACCCAGTTTGTCGTTACTAGCTAATGGATTCTTAAAGGGCCTATAAGCTATACTAATTAATGTTTCATAAAGTCCGTGGGAGACTGGGCTATGGCCAGACGCAACCTCAATGACCTACTGTATTTCGTCACCGTGGCGCGTGAAGGCAGCTTCACCCGCGCCGCTGCGCTACTGGGCGTGACACAATCGGCACTCAGCCAGGCAATCAGTGGCCTGGAAGGGCGGCTTGAGATTCGGCTGCTAACTCGCACCACTCGCAGCGTCTCATCCACTACGGCAGGAGAACGCCTGCTGTACGCTATTGGCAATCGCTTTGACGAGATCGAGGCGGAGCTGGATGACCTGACGGAGCTGCGTGACAAACCTGCCGGAATGGTGCGCATCACGTGCGGAGATCACGTTTTGAGAACGACTCTGCTGCCCAAGCTCACTCCCTTGCTGCACGAGTATCCAGACATCAAGGTCGAATTCGACGTGAATTATGGCTTCCGGGACATCGTCGCCGATCGCTTCGATGCGGGGGTTCGGCTCGGGGACACCATTGAGAAGGATATGATCGCCGTACCGATTGGACCGCAGTTGCGTATGGCCGTGGCAGCCTCGCCTGCCTACTTTGATTCTCATCCCGCTCCCAAGGAGCCGACTGACCTGTTGAAGCACAGCTGTATCAACCAGCGCATGCAGAGCGCGGGCGGGCTTAATGTCTGGGATCTTCAGAAGAGAAACCAACAAAAGAATGTGCGCGTGGATGGGCAACTCATTTTCAACACATCCCCCAACATGGTGGATGCCGCATTGGCGGGGCTGGGCATCGCATACCTGCCGGAGGAAGAGTTCGCACCACACCTCGAGGAAGGTCGCTTGGTACGTGTGCTGGAGGACTGGTGCGACCCATTCCCGGGGTACTATCTGTACTACCCCAGCCGCCGACAACCGTCGCCGGCTTTTTCCCTGGTAGTCGATGCCCTGCGTGTCACTAGGCCTAGCCGCCGCGGTTAGCAGCCTTGGTTCAGAGCATTGGTATTCCGCGCTGTTTCCCAGTTTCAAATACCCGCTGCTACTCAAAACGCACCGCGCCAACGCCACACAATGAGCGCTCAGTCGCCGCTCTGCATCATCGCGCGCACGTCGATTCCCGCCTGCTCGCCCATATACTGGCTCAGCAGCATGCTGCCCTGATTGAGATAGCCACCCTCCCCCGCCTCCTTCAGCGTTTCCAGCAGCCTTGGCGCCACCCACAGCCGGACACCCAGGGCGTCAGCCTCAGCCGCCCCATGCGCCCCAAACCAATAAAGCCAACCCTGCTGGTAGACATATGCATTTTTTCCTCCTCCGGTCAGACCGCGGCAAACATAGTAGGTGCGGAAGATTCCATTGCTGAATATGGCCTCTGTTCTTAGGCTAGAGCCAGCCACTCCATACCACGAAATATACTTAATCTCATATTCTGCAACTAGTATATTCCTACTGATAGACCAAGCGCCAAGAGCGCCTTGCCCGCAACGGGCCAGTGTGTGAGCCAAGGCTCTCAACTGCCAGACAGGCTAAAAATCGACCGAAATCCTCGCTTAACAGGCCTTTTTCGCTGGGATAGCGACGTCTCAGGTCAAGCCAAAGAGTCGATTCAGCTGCAATAGCGGGTGTAGATACATGACCCGGCAACAGAAACCTCGGAACGTGCCAGAGCAGGATACCCAGGAAATTTTTAATTGCAAATATCCCACGAAATGGGATATTATAGATTAAAGACTTGATAATGGAGCTCATCCATACAACATGGAACTCCGCCGGCGCCAACTAAATTTGGGACTCGCATATGGCCTTGACCAACGACCTGGGGATCTTCCTCGAAAAAATTCGCTTCCAGTCCTTGCCGACCGAAGCGGTAACCCTCACGCGAGATGCCTTTACCGATACCATTGGCGTGATCATGTCAGGTATCGGCGAACCGATCGTGGACATTATCCACGGTGAAGTCTCCGTCGGGCCGCACCCGGAACAGGCCCGTGCCTGCCTGTCAGACCTGCGGATTTCCGCCCCCGACGCCGCGCTAATCAACGGCACAGCGGCCCACGCCCTGGATTACGATGACCAGGCTTTAACCGGCCATCCGAGTGCAATCCTGGTTCCCGCCATCCTTGCAGAGGCGGACTTCCTCAAATCGACCGGCGAGGAAATGACCACCGCCTATGTCGCCGGCTACGAAATCTGGGCCGAGCTGGTGCGGCGCGGCGCCAATTATCACACCAAGGGCTGGCACCCAACCTCGGTATTCGGCGCCGTCTCGGCCGCAGCAGCCGTCGCCGTGCTGCGCAAGCTACCGGCCGAGCGGGCGTCTGCAGCCTTGGCCATAGCTGCCAGCCATGCCGGCGGTTTGGCCGTCAACTTTGGCACAATGACCAAGCCATACCATGCAGGCATGGCGGCGCGTAACGGTGTAATTTCAGCCCGCCTGGCCGCCGCTGGTACAACGGCTTCGAAAGTCGCGCTGGAGCATTACCGTGGTTACCTGACCGCGTTCAATCCAAGCATGACTGCCGATTGGGATTCGCCCGCAGACCTCGGTGGCGAGCACTGGCACCTGTTGGAACATCGCCTGTGCGTTAAGCGCTATCCGACCTGCTACTTTATGCACCGTTCATTCGACTCGACCGTGAAGCTTCTGGAAGGCAAGAACATCACCCCCGAGGATGTGGCGAAGGTCGAGGTAACCATGGGTCGCGGCCAGACCACCGTACTGGTGAACGAATCTCCGCAGACAGGCCTGGAAGCCAAGTTCAGCGCACATTTCGCCATGGCAGCGGCTGTCGTGCTGGGAAGGATGGGAATCGAAGAACTCAGTGACGATACCGTACAGCGCCCCGACATCCAGACATTCATGCCGAAGGTCGAGCTGATACCGGTGGACGAATACGATGCACGCGATCCCGCGCACTCGCCCAGTGATCGCGTCGTGATCATGATGCGAGACGGTTCAAAGCTGGATACCGGAGCAATCACCACGGTTCGCGGCCACGCTTTCGACCCGCTCAGCACCGAAGAGCTGTGGGAAAAGTTCCAGGAATGCACTGCAAAAACCCATACCCCTGAAGCGGCACGTGCGCTCTTTGATGCCAGCCAGAAACTGCCCGACATTGCCTCGACGAGTGAACTTCCGACTTCTGTAGGTCTATTTCAGTCGTAGTCCGGCGACAGGACAGGAGCATCGAGCAGGAGGGGGAGCCACGCCCCCCCTCACATTTCCGGGCATACGGACATACCTCCGGCGTTCATGAATCACGATTGGGTCGTCGTACGATGGCCAGCAACTGGGGCTGCTTTCAGTTAAAGTATATCCGGCAAAGCCGGAGGCTTATAACCCTTGTACCCCGTAGAAGTACTGCGCCACATTCAAACAGCACGGGAAACGACAATTTCTGCAACGGAATGGACGTTCTCCAGTGTTACATGATCTATCGGCGCCTTGCCATCCAACTGCTGATGCGCTTGTGTCAGCGCGTTGTAGATTTGCCACACATCGCCCTCTCCTGCCTGCCGGAGCACCGCACGAACCAGCTTGCTCTTGAGCGGGTCCAGTTGCCAGTCCGGGACACGCTGTCCGCGATTTCCCATTTTCAACGCGAGTAGTTTGCCAGCCTTGAGTTCCCGATTAACCTGGTCGCGGGATTTCCCGGCAAGTTGCGCAAACAATTGCACTGGAAGATTCTGCGGCGTCTCGTATATCGCGAGCATTTCCTGATGCTTGCGCTGGATGCCGGAGACTTCCTGCACCACAACGGGCTCTGATACCGGCGGCAAAGGTGACAACCGCTGAACCGACTGACCGTCCGCGTTTGCATTGACGACAATCGAAGCCCTCACTACGGGATTTTCATCAGGAGTTGCCAACATACGGCTCGCAGTATCAGACAGGTTCTCTGTGTTCCTGACCGACGGCATCCCCTCGATATGAATCGCCAGGTGAGCGCTGGCAGCCTGAACCTGCCCTTGCTCCAGCATATCCAGTCGGTCCGCCCAGTCCTGCATCATGTGCCGGCGTGGCTCCACATGCATCGCATGGTTGTATGCGGCACTGACCTTGTCGGGGTCCGCGTGCGACAGCTGGGCGTCGACCCAAACCTTGGGATAGCCGATTTCGTTGAGTGCCGTGGAGATCGTAGCGCGGATACCATGGCCGGTCAGACGATCCTCGAAGCCCATCCGGCGTAGCGCACTGTTCAGAGTATTTTCGCTGATGGGCTTCTTTGGATCGCTGAGGTGTGCGAGCAGATAGCGCTGTGCCGGTTTAACCTCACCCAGCAGGTAGCCAACAAGCTCGATGGCCTGGACGGATAAGGGCACGATATAAGGCGGCACGTCCTGCGGCCGCCTGCCGGACTTGCGCATTTTGTTCTGCAGCTGTTTGACATTCTGCGGCGGAATAAGCCAGAGCCCTCGCTCCAAATCGAACTGATCGGGCGTGGCCGCACGCAACTCGCCGGTACGCACCCCGGTCAGTAGCAGCAACCGGATACCAAGCTGGGTCTGTGGGCTGCGTCCCCGGTAAGCCCGCAACTTTCGCAGCATGGCCGGAAGCTCATTCAGGCGCAAAAAAGGATTATGTGCGACAGGCGGCTTGGGAACGGCAACGACGTCCAGATCCGAGGCTGGGTTGATCTCGAGTCCTTCGACGATGACCAGAGCGTAGCGGAACAAGTGGCGGAACCAGCCGCGGACTTTCTCGGCCGTCGTGAACGCTTGGCGTTGTTCGATCCGTGCAAGCAGTTCCAGCAGCTGGGAACGGGTGATGTCGTAGATGGGGGTCTTGCCCAGAGTCGGCAGGACATCCTTGGCGAAGATACGCAGGATCTGTGACAGGGTACTTTGGCGACCCTCCTTGAGCTCCTTGCGGCGGTGCTCGACCCAGGCCAGAAAGACCGACTCGAATGTATGCTCGACCGCCAGGTACAGGGCGCGGCGTTTCTGCTTGCGCTCCGTATGGGGGTTGATGCCCCGGGCCAGCAGCGTGCGGGCCTCGTCACGCAAAGCACGCGCTTCACGCAGGCCGATCTCGGGGTAGGTGCCCAGCGATATGCGCTTCTGCTTGCCTTGCCAATAATAACGGAAGTGCCAGGACTTGCCGCCACTCGTAGAAACGAATAGTCCCAGGCTGTCTGTATCAGGGAGGTTGTAGGCTTTTCCGTTGGGCTTGGCCTGCCGGATAGTCAGATCAGAGAGTGCCATCACATAGCTCCTAAGTAGAGACTTAGGCTCCATGCTCGTCACAGCTCCCGCTCGACCCCAGCAACAATCCGGAACTGGCACCACCCGGTTTGTATGGCCTCAAAACTGGCCTTAAAACTGGCCTTAAAAAGTCTGGCCGTCGGTGGATTTCAGAGGACTTCACTGGATCGAAAAAAGAGGCTTTCGCTTCTTTTTTCAATTACTTACAGACATCTACAGACACCAGTAGACGTCTGTAGATCAAAATCTGGAGCGGGAAACGAGACTCGAACTCGCGACCCCGACCTTGGCAAGGTCGTGCTCTACCAACTGAGCTATTCCCGCTTAAGATCCCGTCAGCCGATCGGCTTTCAGGAAGTGGCGTCCCATAGGGGGTTCGAACCCCTGTTACCGCCGTGAAAGGGCGGTGTCCTGGACCACTAGACGAATGGGACTTACTAACTCCTCTTGCGAGGATTGGAGCGGGAAACGAGACTCGAACTCGC
>JBLXCH010000097.1:0-12455 GCA_048265065.1 Motiliproteus sp.
CCCAGCAATCGTAGACATTGCCAAAGCGCTGGATACGGATGTCTACTTCGTCCACCCGTATTCTTCATGCCAAATGCCACCGTCTTGGTTGTATCGGCCAGGAATCGTGTGGGGAAGTCGCTTGCGTGCCCGAAGCGGACATTGGTGAGCTGAGAAATAGGTATACTGTCCCCGGAATCCGCAGGTAATACGTCGATGGGGCGATCGGCAGCAAGGCGCAGATCGGCTTGACCCCATACCGGGCACGATGCTCATCGATGAACGCGACCATCACTTCGGTTTGCGGTCGAGCTTCGCCTGGGCGAAAAAAGCCGCTGCCTTACGCAGAATCTCATTAGCGCGCTTCAGCTCCCGGTTTTCGCGTTCCAGTTCCTTGAGTCGTTCTCGATCAGACTGCGATCCAGTTGGTCCGGGTTGGGCGCCTTCTGTGCGTTTGCACCAAGCTCTCAGGGTCTCGGGCGTACAGCCAATCTTGCTGGCGATCGAGCAGATCGCCGCCCATCGAGACGGGTATTTGCCTTGCTGTTCAAACACTAAGCGCACGGCGCGTCCACGCACTTCCGGGGAATACTTCTTGGTCGAGTTCATGACTCCATCCTCTCAAGGTTTGGGGTCTCCGGTAAAGCCGGGGCGGTTCAGTCGGGTTCTACCCCGTTACTGCGGACACTTGGCAGCCACAAACAAGTCGTGATCCCAGCTTTCGCACTAAATTCAAACTATCTAAATTAAGACTGTCAAGGGTGACGGCCAAAATTCCGAATTTTCCGATTAGAAATTAATGAATATTCTGCTATAGATATCAGTTAATAGGAAGCTCCTCTCAGGGTATGATTGATTGCAGGCTCATGCATCTTTTTGTCGATGTACCGTTTGCCATCTAGACGGTAGCAGTAAGTACACCGGTCAGGCCTTTGTGCTTCCTCAACTACGGGAGAAAGCTGATGTCTGGATATCCCCCCCCTAAGCTTGACGAAATCGATCTTGATCTGTCGATGAACTCGCCGAATAGACAAGTCTCCTTCTTTACACCTCAACTCGTCTTACATCGTTTCACCACTACTATTTTAAGCCGATTTAAATTTAAACAAATCTAAAAATCATTTTAGTATCTGGTTGAGGTATTAAGACATGAAAAATGGCGTGGCATTATATTTCGTTGTTGTTAATCTAGTCACTTATGCAAGTGTTATTTTTGCTAGTGAAACTAGAACTAGCAATATAGATACTATTGCAGGAGACACATCTATCAGCGTTAGTGATGGGAGAAATACATTTAGAGTATATGAACATATTGACAACAATAGATTAAAAACCCAAGTTGATGAAGTATACAATTTAGATAAAGCTAAATTTTATGTTCTCGGAAACTTCATTATCACTAAGGAAGACAATGGAAAGTATGCACAACTATTTAAAATAGGTGATAAGTCATTAGTTAAAATAAGTTTTAAAATGCAAGATTATGATTTAATCAATATTCGAGATGAAATAAAACATAATTTGAAATACGGTTGGGTTCAGTTAGGTAATATCCACCCGTTTCCGATCCAAACGATAAAACTATATATTCCCGTGACGGGAGAAGAAAAAAAAATTGACATGTCAGGAAGCTTTCAAAAAGACGAAACTATAACTTTTAACGTTGAATCGAGCTCAAAGGATATAGATCAAATTGTTGAACTTATAAATAATAAAAAAATCCTGCCTGAACTATCATCTACTTATTACTTATCAACTTCTCAAATCGATCAATACAGTATTGACGCTGACGCAATCAAAAACACCAGTATTTATAAGGACTATTCATCACCAAAAGGCCCAGACTACATTACAGCAATACAAGCATCAAATATTGCTGCAAGTATATTGATTCAGGTTAAGTCTGATATTTGGAAATCAGTTGGTGATACTGATTTTGATGTCACTAGAGATTGGTTGCTTGACGGTTTAAAAGGTAAAGCTGGTATTGATATACCAATCAACTCCCAAGAATGGACGCAAAAGTTATCTATCGATCCAGCTGATTATGAAAAGTTCTCGGACAGGATTAATAAAATAGCTTATGATGCGAAGAATTTGTCTGATGATCAGTGGTGCAGAAAATACAAAAAAACAATGAAAGATGTCTTTAAAGGCGCCAGAGATGGTAGTAATGATCTAAAGCTCAATGTAATAGGATATTTTTCTTTTGGGTTTAATAACAAAAGATCCTTTAACCAAGATCAAAAAACTTCTAGACTTCACGAAAGCAGCGATTGTGGAAGAAAGCAATTCGAAAACTCATTCAGCTATGAACTAGAGGGAGAGATATATAAGCCTAAATCTGTGATGCTTTTTGAAAACACAGCAAAAAAAGGCTTATTTGAAGGAAACATGTCGTCAAGAAAATACCAAGTAAGCCAAACTTTAAAAACCATTAACTTGAAAGTTGGGATTGATGATGATCAATAAAATAATAATATATTTCGCAATACTTTTACCCAGTATGGCTGTGGGGTGTAGCCTGCCAGAACTTAATGCCAGATTTGGAGTATTGGTGGATAAGCTTGAGAGTATAAACAACAGAAATCCTAACCTATTGTATCTATCAAAACAGAATATATTAATTGAAGTAAGTTCGCTATCTCTAAATATCATCGGATACAGTGATCATGATAATAGACTAATCCAAAATGATTTGAATAAGTGTAAAAAAAGCTGGGAGACTGAAATTCAAACAAAGCTAATTAATGCTTTTTCGAACAAATACAACATAGTTAACCTTTCAGATGAGAGTCTAAACAAATTTAAGGAGCTTGTAAATAAAACAATGGGTGGATTGGACCCAGAAACAGCTCCAAATTTTAGACTACAATTTCCAGAATATTATATAAAGTTATCGATTTCAATCAACATCGATAGAAAAATAAGCCCATATATCACTCATGATCTTGTCGTCTCCGGTTCAATATACGAGCCAGAGACTGGAAATGATCTCTTGATTACACCCATTCAGTTTAAGGAGAAAGTTCCAGAGTTTGGAGCCCATTTTGGGTTTGAAGTCTCAAGATATCGTAACAATAGAATCTTATTAGATATACATTCTAATAATACCAGCCAAAGAATATACTGCCACGGATCACCTACGGCGGCCTTCTTTATAGGAGGGACGTTGTTTGGGGATACTGTTGATATTACCGATATACAACGCCCAAATAACAGCAGATGTCTTCGACCAGGAGAGTCCTTACGTCCTAGGGAAATATCAACTGTTTTAGCTCCACCAAATTCAAACCGTATTGTCGTTTGTTACTCTCCTTTTATAACCCATGATGAACTTGCGAGCATAATAGAAAATGGGAACGAGATTTATTTCAATGAACAGCTTCATGAATATAAGTTAGCTGACTATGGAATTGCCTGTCTAATATATAGAAAATAAGCAATATTTTAAATGATCTTTCTGTATATAGAGAGATTTTTAAAATGGCTTAAACTTACTATTCTAAATAAGGATAAACTCGATGATCTCTTACAAAAAATTACTGTATTGCATGGGTATTATATCATTTCTATTTATTTCATCTCCATCTCTTGCTGAGTGTGATACTCAAGAAAAAGAAAAGTTGGAAATCGCTGATTTTGATGTTGATGGAGTTGATAAGCAAATTGCTGGATTAATATGTGAAAGACCAGAATGGCATGGAATTAAGCATATACAAAATAGCGGTAATTGTTGTTGCCATATAGGTAGAAATCCTCCTAATGAATATA
This sequence comes from Motiliproteus sp., assembly GCA_048265065.1. Taxonomy (GTDB): domain Bacteria; phylum Pseudomonadota; class Gammaproteobacteria; order Pseudomonadales; family Balneatricaceae; genus Motiliproteus. The sequence goes on from JBLXCH010000097.1 coordinate 3,754, forward strand.
GATCAGCTTACGATTGTTTAAATCAGTTTGGCGCACAATGCAAAGAACGATCTGAATGCATTTGATTTGAAAATTGTAACTATTCAGCTCAATTTCTTGGAAAAAGTGCTTGACAGAGTTTTTGCCAAAATTTCGAAAAGTCCGGTGACAGTCAGCGCACCGCTCCAAAGTCCGCCTCACGGCGCCACGTCGCCGTTCTGAGCCGTCTGGTGCGTCTGCGTATCCCCGGGGCGGGAGATCCATGCAAAAGTCGCTCATATCCGCACACAAGAGGAAAAATTCGATCTGAAAAAGTCGTGCGATGATAGGCCATCAATCGACGGTACTCAGGCTCATGAAGATCAGCAACATGGATGTCGACGCCATCTTGGCGAACGTCAGACAACAGCTCCAGGACGACAAAACGCTCTCGCCATCGCTGCGCGCGGCCATTGAGATGATGATGGTACTGATCCAGATTATGACCGGCCGGCTCAACACCAACAGTGCCACCAACAGTGCCACCAACAGTGCCACCAACAGTGCCACCAACAGTGCCACCAACAGTGCCACCAACAGCAAGCCGCCCTCCCAGGATCCGAACCGGCCCAAGAAGAGCCGCAGCAAGGGCGAGCGTAAACCGGGCGGACAGCCGGGCCGGATCGGCAAGACGCTACAACCGGTGGAGGAGCCGGATGCGATCAAGACCGTGAAAGTGGACCGACGCACCCTGCCCAAGGGCTGCGAATTCCGGCTGATCGGTTACGAGAAGCGCCAAGTCTTCGACCTGGACATCAGCCGCTTCGTCACCGAGTACCAGGCCGAAATCTTGCTGAACGACCAGGGGCAGCGCATCGTGGCGCCGTTCCCGGTCGGCGTCGACCGTCCGGTGCAGTATGGCCCACGCCTGAAGGCGCATGCGGTCTATCTGTCGCAATACCAGCTGTTGCCCTACGAACGCGTCCGCGAATACTTCGAGGATCAGGTCGGCATCTCGCTCAGCGCGGGGTCGCTGTTCAACTTCAACCAGGAAGCCTTTGACAAGGCGGCTGGCTTCGAGCGCTGGGCCAAGGACCGCCTGGCCGAGTCGGATCTGATCCACGCCGATGAAACCAGCATCAATATCGGCGGCCAACGCCACTGGCTGCATTGCGCCTCAAATGACGGCCTGACCTGGCTGGCGCCCCATGCGCAACGGGGCCACGAGGCGATGGACGAAATCGGTATCCTGCCGCGCTTCCACGGCGTGCTCTGTCACGACCACTGGAAAACGTACTACCGCTATCAGTGCCGGCATGCGCTCTGCAATGCCCACCATCTGCGGGAGCTGCAACGTGCCTGGGAGCAGGACAAACAGGCCTGGGCACAGCGCATGCAGACGCTGCTGTGCACCATGGATGATGCCGTCAAGAATGCCGGCGGCAGCCTGCCGCCGGAAAAGGCGGAGGGGTGGCGAAAGGCATACCGGCAATGCCTTAAGAAAGCGGAAGACGAGTGTCCGCCACCGGATGAAAGCCAACGGCAGGGCAAGCGCGGTCGGCTCAAGCGCTCTCGGGCTCGCAACCTGCTGGAGCGGTTGCGCGATTATGAGGCGGATGTGCTGCGCTTTCTGGACGATCCGGTGGTCCCCTTTACGAATAATCAAGGTTATGCCGCGCGCGGCATAACCTTGATAATGCCGCTCGCCGGATTATGCCGCGTTGATCGCGTGATCGATCAAGTGGCGTGCGTTCAAATGGTGGGTGACGCGGCATAATTCTCATGCTCCCCTTGAGTTGGCTTTCAGCCAGATCGAGGAGACGCCCTATGTCCACCAATACCGTTTTTCCAACAGAACCAGCGCAGCCTGCATGCCTCCTCGATGCTCATATCCAATCCTACTTTGATCACTCACAGACCCCCCCCCGGTGATTCTGGTCAACAGATCCCTTACTGGCCTTCCTGGAGAGCCTTTTATTATGCCGCGTTGTAGCCCGACGACCAGGTCGCCGACCTTGTCAGGGCTCGTCCGTTAATTCGGAGGCGGCATAATCCGGCGAGCGGCATTATCAAGGCGAGCGTGATATCCGCATGCTCAAGGTGCAGCAGAAGATCTCCGGCTGCTTGCGTTCGATGGATGGAGCGCAGATCTTCTGTCGTGTGCGCAGCTATCTGTCGACAGCGCGCAAGCAGAACCTGAGTGGTTCCGAGGCGTTGACACTGCTGTTCGAGGGGCGGTTGCCGGCCTTCATGGCGACGCCGCGAAATAATGCCGAAAACTTATTAAATGAAACAAGCTGAATAGTTACATGTCTGCTCTGTGCCGATATGTGCACCATAGCGGTTGCTCCTTCCTGGAATTGGTACATCTATTGTAAATTTACTGAGCGCAGACATTAAATCAAGAGTTTTTTGAAAAATTATCAGTTATTTCAATACAAAGCGCCTAAATGACGACTTATTACTACCGATTTGATAGGGGGATTCCGCTAACCGTAGTTTCTGTATATGACTAAAATTTGAATATTGTGCGCATACAGTGTGTTCTAGGTAGCGGACTGTACTTGAATGACGCATGACCGGAAATCGAAGAGAAGGTCATCAGTGACTTGCTTTTTCGATATTTTCCGCATGACAGTATAGGTTTACATACTCGTCTTCTAGAGTTAATGCAAAATATTGCTCGTAGTCTTTGATATGGAATAACTTATCGCCAAGTTCACCTTCGTAGAACGAGTGTTTAAGGAGAAAGGCTGCGACGCCGTTTCCGCACTTGGAGTCAATTTCCTCTATATCGTATAAGTTGTACCAAAGGCTATATTCTTTAAGCCAGGGTTTTGTTTTTCCTGGTTCTAATTTGTATATCTCAATAGTTCTTCCATAGTCACTGATCATTCGATAAATAGCCAAATAGCTTTCTTTACATATATTGGTAATAAGATAGTAACGTTCGTCTTGGCTTCGTATACCGCAAGACTTTTTACTGGGTACTTCTGCATAATATAATTCATTATGTGGGTCGAATGTTTTGGCACTAACGAAATAGCTAATGAAATTTAAGACTATACCGAAAGTGATCGCGTATTTCTGCATGTGGATATCCTCTATATTAAAATATTTGGCTGTTTGTAATCGTCGTTTTTGACTAGAGTAGCATGTACGAATCGTGAATAGGAAGACCGGTAGCTACAGTCTGACTCTTGACAGATTTTTTTTGCTGCCGTTCGATTCGGACCGGGTCAAGCTCGGCATAGTGAGGATATAATCAAGTCCGCTTTGTGCCGACTGCGGACTGTACAGTAGAAGTAGCTAGCAGTCGTTCCATATGTAAATTCTTTTACTGTTTAAAAAGATCACAGCTTCCAGCCTGAAGTTGAGGATAAGGCGTTCTTTCATAACCATCTGCTTTAACTGTTCTTGTGCTATCAGTTTGAACATATTTTCCGTTCGTTGTGTCTAGTCGGAAAACCATAGTATTCCATTTATCGATGCATACGAGTACGCTGTTTCTTGTTTCACCAGTTACGTTGCAGTCGTAAATATTTTCGCCTTTAGTGTTAGAAAGAGTGAGAGTTGTGGCAGTGTCGGGCACTGAAAAGGTAGGTCTTGAAACAACAAAAGCATCTAGTTTTTTTAACTTGCTATAATCAACAACAAGATAGCTGTTTTCAAGCATCATTAATCCCGTTACAGCTTCCGGCTTACAAATATAAGTCTCAGCGCGTGCAGTAGAAGCTGTTAGGAGTGTAGCAAATAGAAGTGCTCGCATCGTAATCCCTATCGATTCGGAGAATTCTTGGAATTCCGGGGACAGTATACCTATTTCCCGGCTTGCCTATGTCCGCTTTGTGCTGTGAACTGTGAAGATCCAGACCTATTGGTCGGGCTGGCGCCGCAACGTCTGGTGCTGGAAGTGACGGAACATAGCACGATTGAGGACTATGCTGAGATTGCTTCGGTGCTCGCGCCGTTGCGCAAACGGGGGTTGCGCCTGGCAGTGGATGATGCCGGTGCCGGCTATGCCAGCTTCCGCCATATCTTGCAGCTTAAGCCTGACATCATCAAACTGGACCGCAGCCTCATCAGCGGACTCAACGAAAATCAGGATCAGCTCGCGCTGGCGGCAGCGTTGGTGTCGTTCGCGGAGAAGACCGGTATCAAGGTCGTTGCGGAAGGCGTGGAAACACCAGAGGAGCTCAAGGCGTTGCAAGCCCTGAACGTCAATAAGGCGCAAGGTTACCTGCTGGGCCGTCCGACTCCGTTGCGGGACATTGTCGGCTGACGTCTCTATAGGGGCGCCTAATCGTGGTTATGGTAAAGTCGGTTCTGGTGACGATTGCGAGAGAACGGCGTGATGACTCTCAACGGACGGGGAATTCTGGTGCTTGTCGCGTTGCTGGCGACAGGGGCTGCCAGGGCTGAACTGGCGGGGAAAGAAGCCGATTTTTGGCAGTCAACGATCAAGCCATACATGGATATGGTCTTGAAAGACCCCTTTTCTGCAAATTATCGTGGCCTTGAAGTGCAGTATCACGTTGATCATCCAGATCAGCCGACCTCAGTATGCGGCTGGGTAAACGCTAAAAACGGTTATGGTGGTTATACTGGTTGGACGAATTTTTTAGCGCACGAAGATAGTGTTTACTTCGGTAATAGTGAGAGTGAGTTTGATCGTAAATTTGTACAGTACGTTTGCAATGAATAGGTGGAATAAGTCCTATGGCCATTGTAGAAATAAAAGGTCGCACAGCTCGTAAGCCGTGCGGGTTTATCAGGTTTTATTGCCTTGTTAAGATGCCTGTATTTAACTCGTTATTACCGTCGGTGTACGCATAATTTGTTACAATTCCTTCGCTGTCGTACCATATTTGAAGTGACTGTGTTTGGGAATTAACTCCGCCAACAAATGCGCCAACGATGGGTATCAGGGTGCTAGCTTTTGTTTGCGCATATGTGTACATGTACATAGCAAACTTTTGGCCGTCAGGCATGATGCTAACACTCATTGGACTACCAATCGCACGGATTACTTGAGCTTCTGTCGTACTTCCTTTTTTGATTCTAGAAGAAAAATCAGGGTCTATTTTTTTTCCGTAGGACGCGCACCCCGCAGCAAAAACAATCAAGGCAACTAAAGTTATAATCCGTATCATGCACATATCCTTATGATGATATATTTTGTCGTAGCATATCATTCTGGCTTCATTAAACGAGAATAAGTTTGGCTGTTGACAAGTGTGGTATAATGTGCATTCAATCATAAGCCAGAGTGTCTATAGCATGCGTAAAATCAATGACTATTCCATTGTCCGTTCCCAGAACCGCGATTTACCTATGATGGAGCACACCGTCATAGGGTCCATTCTTGACGAGGTGTTAAAAGAAGAGCGAGGGCGAGTGTTTATCAATAAGACTTACTTTGGGTCGCCTGATGCTCCCGAGTGGCGTGAGCTGGGTAAGGTTGGCGACGTACACAACCTGTCGATCATTACCTTTCCAGAGGCGTTCGACCGCGAACGCCTCTAGTCCATAATCCCTGTTATGTGAAGTGAAACCAGCCCCGCGAGGTCATATCCCGAGGCTGGCTGTGTTCCTGCGTGTTACTTCACTTTGAACTTGGCGTAATGCTCGCTGCCGTCGTTCAGGGTCAGGATAAACAGGGCACAGGTCCCTGCCATGTCTTTCGAGGTCTTCCACCGGTAGACAAACTGCTCGGCATCCATGTCGTAGCTCAGCCCGCTGTTGCCGCTGGTTTCCGCTTCCACCGGGTTTTCATAGGCGGTGCTGTCGTCGCATGCAACCGAGGCGAACTGCACACCGGTCACGATCGAGGTGTCGCGAATGTAGCCGCCGCCCGGTATCGGGACTGACCACTTGATCGGCACGGTGCGGCCGCCTTTTACCGTATTGAGCGTCGGCAAATTTTCGACCGGTTCGTAGAAACCGGCCCAGTCGTATTGAACGGTGACCTGTTGCTCAGCCGTGGCGGAGTTGCCATTGGCATCGGTGGCTGTCCAGGTCACGGTGGTGGGCCCTACCGGGAATTGCGCCGGCGCGTCCGAGTTGATGGCAATGGGCTCGAACAGGTCGGTCGCCGTAGCGATCCCGATATCGACAGTGGTCAGGGCCCCGGTCGCAAAGGCCGTCACTTCATCCGGTGGTGTGATGACCGGTGGTGTGGTGTCCTGAACGGTGATGACAACGTCATCGGTCGCTGTGTCAGTACCGTCGCTCACCTCGAGCGTGATGGTATGCACACCGAGCCAGAGATCTACGGTCGGCGTTACACCGCTGGTGCTGACCGAGGTGTTGGTCCAACTGTATGTCAGCGCATCGCCGTCATCGTCATAGGAGCCGGTGCCGTCCAATGTGACAGGGCTGTCGGGATTGGCGGTTGCTTCTACGGTCTGGTCGGGGCCGGCGTTAGCGACGGGTGGGGTGTTGGTTTGGATGTTGGTTAGACCGAAAATGTAGGCTGCGCCAGCATCGGAGCCTTGAGCATCTTCAAAAGAAGCGCCTGCAATAACATTAGTGCCACTGATATCGACGCCACGATGATAGTACCCAAGCCTATCCATAGCGCTACCGTCGGAGGCTTGCAGCTTGACAGATTCGCTCCAGTTGCTGCCGCTGCGGGTAAAAACGTAGGCCGAACCGGAAGCGCTCCCATTGTCAGCGTCCCCGTAAGCACCGATAGCGGCATTATCACCGTAAAGTGCTACTGAGAATCCAAAAAGGTCCTGAGCCGCCCCATCACTTGGGAGCAGCTTGGCTTCCTGAGCCCAAGCGCTTCCATCCCATCGGAACACATAGGCCGAGCCGGAGCTGTTGCCATTGTCGTCGTCATCGAAAGCGCCGATTAGGGCGCTACCAGCATCTAGCGCCAACGACCAGCCGAACCGGTCCCATGTCGTGCCATCGTTTGGCGTTAGTTTGGCCTCCTGAATCCAGCTGCTGCCATTCCAGTGGAACACATAGGCCGAGCCGGAGCGAGCACCATTATCGTCGTCTTCGTGAGCGCCAATCAAGGCGGTGTCGCCGTCCATTGCCACCGAAAAGCCGAACTGGTCAAAGGCCGCTCCATCGTCTGGTGTCAGCTTGGCCTCCTGAACCCAGCTGCTGCCATTCCAGCGGAACACATAAGCCGAGCCGGAAATAGGGCCATTGTCGTTGTCTTCGAAAGCGCCGACTAGGATACTATTGCCGCTCAGCGCGGATGAGCGGCCGAACTGGTCAAAGGCCGCTCCATCGTCTGGTGTCAGCTTGGCCTCCTGAACCCAGCTGCTGCCATCCCAGCGGAACACATAAGCCGAGCCGGAACCGCTGCCGTTATCGTCGTCACCGGAGGCGCCGACCACGGCGGTATCACCGTCTATCGCTACTGAGTTTCCAAAAAGGTCCAATGGCGCTCCATCACTTGGCGTCAGTTTGGCCTCCTGAACCCAGCTGCTGCCATCCCATCGGAACACATAAGCCGAGCCGGAACCGCTGCCATTATCGTCATCCAGAGGAGTGCCGACTAGGGCGACATTGCCGTCCAACGCTACCGAGTTGCCGAATCTATCACCACTTGCGCCATCGTTTGCTAGGAGTTTCTGTAATTCAGTTTCTACCGTAGTAACTGCTTGTGCCGACGCACTAATCACGAGGGTTGCCGCAATGCCTGCGAACAGTTGTAATACCTGTCTTATGCGTGTTGTCTTCATGAGGGCCTTCCTATTCAACCAGTTGGTAGTCAAAGGTGACGGAGTCATCCGCTTCCGACAGGTTACCCAGCTTGTAGTACGCCCCAGTGTCGGTCTGCACCACCACAGTGTCGAACACGGTGACGGCGCGGTCTTCGGTCTCTGACGTGAACGCCATCCCCGACAGGGTGTCGGCCGAGACGTCATTCAGCCCCGTATTCTCGAGAAAGGCCATTGTCCCTCCTTCAGCGGGCGTCAGAACCATCACGGCTTTGTTGGCCCGGGTGGCGTTGTAGGCCACGAGAATATCTGATGTTCCCGAGGTGCTTGATTGGTCCAGCGCATCCGAACTAACCACGCCGGAGTCGAAGTCCAGCTGGTCGGTTTCAAACGCGAGCGTTACGGTATGGGTTTCACTGGCGTACGCCAGCGGTGTGGCGATCAGGCACAGGAGCCCTCCGGCCACCAAGCCTTTTGGAAGGTGTTTCATGAGCATTCCCCTTATACAGTCGAAGTACCCGACAGGCAGGAGGAAGAAAAGCGGAGGGGTTGAACGACAAAAATGCCACAGCATGCCAGCCTGGATTGACCGCAATCCACCTGTCCTTAGTGCTTGGCAACCCGGCCTATCCCTCAGGGATTCCGTGGCTTTGCGTGATCGACATCATCCTGATCGTGCCCTTTTCAAACACGCAAGTTGGAGTGTAGTCAGAAACAGACAGAGAGTTCCTAGGAATTTTTCCTAAAATTCTGAATTTTTGGGTTCTCTGCTTCAAGTCATCTGGTGCACCGGGCGCTACGGGAGCGCGGCAGATAGGCGTGGCGATAATCCCTGTTATGTTCAATACGCCAGCCCAGGGCCTGGGTGGCGGTATCCCGCCTGACAGCCTCTGATGCCCAAAATCTATTTTTGGGTGCCCATCAGTGAGTCGAGAAACACGCTCCGTTTTTGAATCCACCCTGGCGGACCTCATCGCCGCCGGCGCCATCCTCACGGCGTACATCATCGAAGACGGCGATGGCCGCTTCCATATCGTCGCCCGCTCGACCGGAGGCGTG
>JBLXCH010000098.1:0-12324 GCA_048265065.1 Motiliproteus sp.
TGAAGCGGGTAAGCCCTTAGAAATCGATGGAATGTTGGGTGTGATTATCGAGCTAGGAGAGGTTACGGATACGCCAACACCGGCACTAAAAGCGATTTACGCTTGCACGAGCTTGTTGAACAAGACGCTGCAAGATGAGTCAGTTAAGTTTGTGGGTGTGCCAGTTTAAGCGTTGATTTAAGCTGCTGCTAGGCGTGGTTTGGCTGATATTGCTGCCTAACCCCGCTAGCAATTTTTCGTAAAAGGCGCCATAGGCGCCTTTTGTATTTTAAGGGAATACAGCAAAATGGTTATCGGTGGTATACTGCCGCACTTTCTACGATGTCAGGCGTGTCATCGAGTTACTAAAACAGAGTTGGGAGAGCTACATGGCTGCTGCATTGTTTACACATCCGGTTTTTCAGAAGCATGATATGGGTGCGGGTCATCCTGAGCGTCCAGAGCGTTTGCAAGCTTTTGAAGTGGTTCTTGATGATCGCCAAGATTTAAAGTCGAAGTTGTTGATGACTGAACCCCCTGAAGCTACTTACGATCAGGTTGCTCGCGTTCATGCGACTGATTACATTGATATGATTCTTGAGGCGTCACCAAAGCAGGGCATGGTTTCGTTAAACCCTGATACATCCATGAATCCGTTTTCGCTTGAAGCGACCTCGCGTGGTGCTGGCGCAGCCTGTAAAGCCGCTGAAATGGTTCATTCCGGTGAAGCGCGTCATGCGTTCTGTGCTGTTCGTCCTTGTGGTCACCATGCTACTCGCGATCAATCGATGGGGTTTTGTATATATAACGGCATTGCTGTAGGTGCTGCCCATGCACTAGATGGCCTAGGACTTGAGCGTGTTGCTGTACTTGATTTCGATGTGCATCATGGTAATGGTACTGAAGATATTTTTGAAAGCGATCCTCGTGTGCTTTTTGCTTCGAGTTTCCAGCATCCGTACTATCCTCATACTAATCCGATCTCTAATTTTGAGCATATCATTAAGTCGCCAATTTCTGCAGGGCAGGGTAGTGCTGAGTTCCGTAAAGCGGTAACAGAAACCTGGTTGCCTGCATTGGAAAAATTTAAGCCACAGATGATCTTTATCTCTGCAGGCTTTGATGCGCATCAAGATGACCCGCTAGGACAGCTCCAGTTTACCGAGGACGATTACGTTTGGTTTACTGAGGAGATGGTTAAGTTTGCTGACCGTCATTGCCCAGGACAAATCGTTTCTTATTTGGAAGGTGGTTACGATCTAGGTGCTACTGCTCGTAGCGCCATTGCTCATTTAGATGTGCTAGCTAACCAATAAATACCGTATTTTACGACGTCGTTAAAAGCCTTAGTTCGCTGAGGCTTTAGCTTCGCTCGGTCGCTAATTTTTACTGTTTTCGTTTTTAAATTATAAAATTATAGATGAGGGAATTACTCATGAGTAAATGGGCTCGCTTCCAACAGGGAGATAAAGTTGCTTTTGGTCAGGTAGAGGGTGATCAGGTAGCAGTTTATGAGGGTGATATGTTTGCAAACCCAACAGCAACCGGTGAGACAGTTGCGCTGGCTGATGTTGAATTAATGACACCGTGTGAACCATCAAAGATGATTGCGATGGTTAACAACTTTCATGCGTTGCTGGGCAAGTTGAACATGGATACGCCAGAAGAGCCGCTTTATTTCTTTAAAGCGAACAGCTCCTTTTGGCCTGCTGATAAGCCAATTCGTCGCCCAAAAGCCTACGCGGGTCGTATCATTTTTGAAGGCGAGTTAGGTTTAGTTATTGGTAAAGAGTGTCGTGATGTTTCTGAAGAGGAAGCTTTGGATTACTTGTTCGGTGTTACTTGCATCAACGATGTGACTTCATTTGAGATTCTGCACCGTGACCCTTCATTCCAACAGTGGACTCGTTGTAAAGCAGCTGACACCTTTGGTGTTATGGGTCCTGTCATTGCTACTGGTCTTAATCCTGATGAGCTTGTTGTTAAATCTACATTGAATGGTGATAGCGAACGTCAAAACTATCCAATTAGCGATATGGTTTTTAATACGGCTAAGTTGATCAGCAAAATCTCTGAAGATATGACATTGCTGCCAGGTGATGTTATTGCTTGCGGTACTTCAGTTGGTGTTGGTGCGTTGCGTGATGGTAACGAAATCAAGATCGAAATCGATGGTGTTGGCGCGCTAGTGAATACGTTCCAAGACTAATCAGTGCACTAAGGCACAAAAAAACCGAGCATTGCTCGGTTTTTTTGTGCCTATTTGGAATAGGTTTTATTGATCAGCAATAATGCTGTTAAAAAAATCCCGTATAGCAGGGAACGCATTGGTATCTTGACTTAAAAAAGTGTGACCACCTTCAAATACTTGCATTTTTGCGTTAGGCAGTTGCTGATAAAGATTTTCTACCGCGGTGATTTTGGCTTGACCATCATATCGCCCAGCAAGTACCAATACAGGTGCTTGAATCGTGTTTAGGCGGTCGTAGGTGTTGTGCTTGCTTCGTGCGTGCACTTGTCGAGCGAAGCCTTCAGGGCCTCCTGCCTCTGAGAGAAAAGGCGATGCGTTTTTGGCAGATTCGGCGACTAGGCGATCGGTCTTTTTGGGGTTTTCGGCCTGCCATTCTTCGCTTCTGCGCATGTCTCCGATTGCCATCATTTTTCTAGATTTGATCGCAGGATCGAGATGGCTAAGCTCGTGGATAGGGTATGAGCTACCGCCTGCTCCTCCTGCCGTTGTGCAAGCTAAAGCCATTGCTTTAACTCGTTCAGGGTGGCGGATAGCGATCTCTTGGGCGACCATGCCACCGAATGAAACACCGACAATAAATACTTTCTTCCAGCCTTTGGCGTCCAATAGGCCGATGGTGTCATTGACGTAGTCAAGAATGCTGTATTCAGTGTCTGGTTTTTCAGTTTGACCAGTACCTCGCTGGTCAAAGGCAAGAACATGGAAGCTTTCTTTTAGTGGGTTGGTTAAACCGTTTGGTCTGCTGCGTAAATCCCCGCAAACACCGCCAATGTAAAGAAGCTTTTCGCCTTCTCCGGCTTCTTCGAAATAAATATTCAGTCGGTCGGTTTGTAGAAAAGGCATCTAATAAATCCTCAGCTCAGGGCTTGATAGGTGTGTTGGTAGACATAGAGTTGAAATATTTGTTGGGCATTATACAAGTATTGAATATCGAAACGTCAGTAGCTAACGTTGTCTGTTTGGGTGTTGATGACGCGCGTGAGCTTTATTATTTGTGCTCGATTTCTGTTTTTGTTCCTTACGGGTGCCTTGCTTTGATCGCGTTTGCGGTATTTGTTTAGCTGTAAAATTCACTGTTTTTTTGTATTTAATTTATTGATATATATGGACTTAATGGCATTTAATCTAGTGTTATATATATCAGCAGGTAATTGACTGAAAAGTGGTAATGTGATTCAATCCGCGCCATTGAATTTTAATATATAAGAGGAAATTTCATGGCCAAGATGACTGCTGCCCTAGCGGCCGCTCATGTATTGCGCAAAGAAGGCATCGATTTGGTGTTTGGTATTCCTGGTGCAGCGATTAACCCTTTTTATGCGGCTATGAAGCAAGAAGGTGGTTTTAAACACGTACTCGGTCGTCACATGGAAGGCGTGTCGCATATGGCTGAAGGCTATACGCGTGCTAATCCGGGTAACATCGGTGTTGCTATCGGTACTTCTGGTCCTGCCGGTACTGATATGATCACCGGTATGTATTCAGCTGCGGCTGACTCAATTCCTATTCTATGTATCACAGGTCAAGCGCCACTAAGCCGTGTTCATAAAGAAGATTTCCAAGCAGTAGACATCGAGACTATTGCTAAGCCAGTAACCAAAATGGCAGTGACTGTTAAAGAAGCGGGTCAAATTCCGCGTGCTTTCCAACAGGCATTCCACGAAATGCGTTCTGGCCGTCCAGGTCCTGTATTGATCGATTTACCTATCGACCTGCAGATGACTGAAATTGAATTTGATCCAGATACTTACGAGCCGCTTCCTGTTTACAAGCCTGCTGCTACACGTGCGCAAGCTGAAAAAGCAATCAGCATGTTGCAAGAATCTGACCGCCCAGTCATCGTCTCTGGTGGTGGTGTTATCAACGCTGATGCTTCTGATAAATTAGTTGAATTTGCTGAATTGACTGGTGTTCCTGTAATTCCTACGTTGATGGGTTGGGGTACTATTCCTGATGATCACGATTTGATGGCGGGTATGGTTGGTCTTCAGACTTCTCACCGTTACGGCAACGCGACAATGTTGGCGTCTGACTTTGTGTTTGGTATTGGTAACCGTTGGGCTAACCGCCACACAGGTTCTATCCCAGTTTACACTGAAGGTCGTAAGATCATTCACGTTGACATCGAGCCGACTCAAATTGGCCGTGTATTTAACCCAGATTACGGTATCGTTTCTGATGCTGGTGCAGCACTGGATCTTTTCATCGAAGTTGCTAAAGAAATGAAGGCAGCAGGCAAGTTGAAAGATCGTTCTGGTTGGGCTGGTGAATGTCTAGAACGCAAGTACACTATGTTGCGTAAGACTGACTTCGATAACATTCCTATTAAGCCGCATCGTGTTTATCAGGAAATGAACAACGCTTTTGGTCCTGAAACTTGCTACGTGAGCACAATCGGTCTTTCACAGATTGCTGCGACTCAGTTCTTGCATGTTTATAAGCCTCGTCATTGGATTAACTGTGGTCAAGCTGGCCCATTAGGTTGGACTATCCCTGCTGCTGTAGGTGTATGTGCTGCTGATCCAGACCGTAGCGTTGTTGGTATCTCTGGTGACTTCGACTTCCAGTTCATGATTGAAGAATTGGCTGTTGCAGCGCAGTTTAACCTGCCATACGTTCACGTATTGGTTAACAACTCCTACTTGGGTCTGATTCGTCAGGCGCAACGTGGTTTCGATATGGACTACTGTGTTCAGTTGTCTTTCGAAAACGTTAACAGTCCTGAGCTTGGCGAATACGGTGTTGATCACTGTAAAGTGGTTGAAGGCCTAGGTTGTAAGTCTATCCGCGTGACTGATCCTGACAAGCTAGTTAGTTCATTCCAAGAAGCTCAAAAGATTGCAGCACAGTACCGTGTACCTGTTGTGGTTGAAGTCATGCTTGAGCGTGTAACTAACATCTCTATGGGTCTTGAAATCGATAGCATCAACGAATTCGAAGAAACTATCGACTTAGATCCAAAAGCAAGCCTACGCGATATCGCTTAATTTGTAGCTTGTTTTTAAGGGCTGGCATTCGCTGGCCCTTTGCCGTTTCAGATATGCCAAATCGTTTAACTGTGGAGGAATGAAAGAGTGACAAAATTAGCTGCAAACCTCAGCATGTTGTTCACCGAAGTGGACTTTATGGACCGCTTCGCCGCTGCTGCCGACGCTGGTTTTAAAGGCGTTGAATACTTGTTTCCTTATGATTTCGACAAAAACGACATTGCTGCGACACTTAAAGCCAATGGTCTAACTCAAGTTTTACACAACTTGCCTGCGGGTGATTGGGGTGCTGGTGAGCGTGGTATCGCTTGTCACCCAGATCGTGTAGAAGAGTTCAAAGCCGGTGTTGATAAAGCAATTGATTACGCAACAACATTAGGTTGTAAGCAAATTAACTGCCTAGCAGGTATTGCACCTGAAGGTGTTGATGCTGATACATTACGTAAGACTTTTGTTGCAAATATCGCATTTGCCGCTGAGAAGCTTGGTGAGCATGGTATTCGCCTTTTGATTGAGCCAATTAACACAATCAACATTCCTGGTTTCTACCTTACTGGTACACAGCAAGCGTTAGATATCATTGCGGAAACAGGATCTAACAACATCTTCGTTCAATATGACATCTACCATATGCAAATTATGGAAGGTGATTTGGCTCGCACTATGGAAGCTAATCTTGCGATGATTCCACATATCCAATTAGCTGATAACCCAGGTCGTAACGAGCCAGGTACGGGCGAAATTAACTACCCATTCATCTTTGCTTTCTTAGATAAGATTGGTTACGAAGGTTGGATCGGTTGTGAATACGCACCTGCTGCTGGAACCAAAGAAGGTCTTAGCTGGGCTGCTGATTACCTATAAGGACTTCGCTGCTTAGAAGCAGCGTTTCATACTTTTAGAATAATATTTTAGGAGAGACAAATGAGCAAAATCGGTTTTGTTGGTTTGGGTATCATGGGTCGCCACATGTGTGGTCACCTTGTTGATGGCGGTCATGAAGTTGTTGGTTTTGACATTGCTGGTGTTCCACAAGAACTACTGGATAAAGGTGTAGCTAACTGTTCAAGCGGTAAAGAAGTCGCAGAAAAGTCTGACATCGTTATCACTATGGTTCCTGACACCCCTCACGTTGCAGCAGCATTGTTCGGTGAGAACGGTATTGCTGAAGGTTTGAGCGCAGGTAACATGGTTATCGATATGAGCTCTATCGCTCCTATGGAAACTAAAGAGTTTGCAGCGAAGATCAAAGACCTAGGTTGTCAGTACCTTGACGCACCTGTATCAGGTGGTGAAGTAGGTGCAAAAGCAGGTTCTTTGACTATCATGGTTGGTGGTGATCAATCTGCATTTGATGAAGCTAAGCCTTTGTTTGATCTAATGGGTCAAAACATCACTTTGGTTGGTGGTAATGGCGATGGTCAAACCACTAAAGTGGCTAACCAAATCATCGTTGCTTTGAATATCGAAGCGGTTGGTGAAGCATTGTTGTTCGCTGCTAAAGCAGGTGCTGATCCTGCGAAGGTTCGTGAAGCACTAATGGGTGGATTCGCGTCTTCTAAGATTCTTGAAGTTCACGGCGAGCGTATGGTTAAGCGTACTTTCGACCCTGGCTTCCGTATTGCTCTGCACCAGAAAGACCTTAACTTGGCATTGTCTGGTGCTCGCGCAATGGGCCTTAGCCTACCAAACACAGCGAATGCTCAAGAGCTATTCAACTGCTGTGCTGCTAATGGTGGCGCTGCATGGGATCACTCTGCAATGGTACGCGCTCTTGAAATTATGGCGAACCACGAAATCGCTTAATTTCACACATTGAAAAAAGCGGTAAGGTCTTTCTTACCGCTTTCTCATGCATAAGCTCAAGATGAGCTTACCTCCCTATCGGCCTTTCAAGGTCGAAGATTATAATAACGGGTTGCACGAAGGATTAAGATAATGCGTCGTAATCGCAAAGCTAAAATTGTAGCTACACTCGGGCCAGCTAGTTCAGATCCAGATACTCTACGTGCGTTGTTTGAAGCGGGCGTTGATGTTTTTCGTCTAAATTTCAGTCATGGCACACATGATAGTCATCTCACTCTTTTCCAGCGCATCCGTGCGCTTGAAGAAGAAACCGGTCGTGCTATTGGCATCATGGCAGACTTACAAGGTCCAAAGATTCGCTTAGGTGACTTTGCTGACGGGCCTATCAGCTTGAATAAAGGTGATAAATTCCGTTTAGATCTAGATACCTCTTTAGGTGGACAAACACGTGTTCACTTGCCGCACCCTGCTGTTTTCGCAGCATTGGAGCCAGGCAAAGATTTGTTAATTGACGATGGTAAGGTGCGTTTGCGCGTTGACTCCTGTGGAGCTGACTTTGCAGAAACAACCTGTATCGTTGATGGTGAAGTTAAGAACCATAAGGGTGTTAACGTTCCTGGAGTAGAACTACCTATCTCTACGTTGACAGAAAAAGATCACATTGATCTACAGTTTGCTTTAGAACATGGCGCTGATTGGATTGCCCAGTCTTTTGTACAGAAAGCAGAAGATGTTGCTGAGTTAAAAGCGATTGTTGGCGATAAAGCAAAAATTATCGTTAAGCTAGAGCAGCTTCCTGGTATGACCAACCTAGAAGGTATCGTTAATTTAACGGATGCTTTGATGGTTGCTCGTGGCGATCTCGGTGTTGAAATGCCTCCTGAGCAAGTGCCTGGTGCTCAAAAGCGTATGATTCAGCTTTGCCGTAAAGCGGGTAAGCCTGTTGTTGTTGCAACTCACATGCTTGACTCAATGGTCCACAGCCCAGTACCAACCCGTGCTGAAGTATCTGACGTTGCTAACGCAGTATACGAAGGTGCAGACTGCGTTATGTTGTCTGCTGAATCTGCTTCTGGTGCTTATCCTGTGCAAGCTGTGCAGATGATGAACCAAATTGTTGAGCAGGTAGAAAGCGATCCTTACTACCCAACAGCGATTGAAGCGATGTCTACAGCGTCAGACGATGACAATGTGCCTGATGCCGTTTGTGAAGCGATTAACAATGTTACTCGTGTTCTCGATACTGCGGCAATTGTGACTTTCACTTCTTCAGGTTTCACTACGCTACGTGCAGCACGTCAACGTCCTGATGCGCCTATTCTAGCCTTAACTCCTGACGTTCGTGTGGCTCGTATGTTGTCAATGGCGTGGGGTATTCATGCTGTGACAGTGGCTGAAGAAAAAGCGGGTAGCCCGGTTGATGAAATCTTTAACGAAACTAATGCGATTGCAATTCGTGAAGGTTTCGCTAAGTCAGGCGACTTTATCGCTATTGCTGCGGGATTACCGTTTGGAACTTCAGGCAGCACCAACTTGCTACACATTAAGAAAGTCGATTAATCGCTTTCTTTGTAGCTACTTCAAGTAGCTGCATAAATACTTAAAAAGGTGACCATAACGGTCACCTTTTTTATTGGGGCTTTAATGCAGTTACCTAGTAACCATAGGCAATTCATCGTAATATTTCGGTTCTTTTAAAGTCTGTTAATTCTTGTCTCATGAAGGATTTCAGATTAGCTAGCGATATGAGGTATTGAATGGGCTACGCCAATCCAACTGAAGATACTAAGCCAGTCACAGTCACACGCTTAATTGACAAAAAAGCTCGTGGGGAAAAGTTTTCAGTATTGACGGCATATGATTCAACGTTTGCACAGCTAGTTGATAAGGCGGGTGTCGATGTTGTTTTAGTCGGTGACTCTTTAGGTATGGTTGTACAAGGGAATAAAACGACACTGACGACCACGGTTGATGAAATGGCCTATCACAGTCGAATTGTGTCTCGTGGTATTGAACGTGCCATGTTGATCGTGGATATGCCTTTTCTTAGTTTTGCTACTCCTGAACTTGCTTTGGCTAACGCGCGCACACTGATGCAAGAAGGCTGTGCTCAAGGCGTCAAAATTGAAGGTGGTCAAGAATACGCTGAAACGGTTCGCCTCCTAACTTCAAATGGCGTACCTGTTTGTGGGCATTTAGGATTGTTGCCGCAGTCGGTTAATAAGCTCGGTGGCTATAAAGTTCAAGGCAAACAAGAAGATGCTGCGCAAAAGATGATAGAAGATGCGATTGCGTTAGAGCAGGCTGGCGCTGATATGCTGGTTGCTGAATGTATCCCTGCGGCATTGGGTGCGAGACTTACCGAAGCCGTTAATATTCCTGTTATTGGCATTGGTGCCGGCCCCGATTGTGATGCGCAGGTATTGGTGTTGTATGACATGTTGGGTATCACTCAAGGTCATACACCTAAGTTTTCGTATAACTTTATGGCAGATCATAATGATGTACTTGATGCGTTGAAAGACTTCAACGACGCTGTAGTCACCGGACGTTTTCCTGCACCAGAACACTGTTTTTAAGCGGAGCACAGATTAAGAATGAAGATTAAAATTAGTCGGCCAAAGCAAATTATGGATATGGGGCGTCCCTACCAGATTCGCACTGAAGCAAAAGAACTCGGTGTGCTTAATGCAGGTGAGACGATTGAAGTTGAGATCCCTAAAAGAGCTAATGAGCTTTTTGCTACTGTGGTCTGGTATTTCAGTAATGGCATAGCTGTAAGAGATCTACAAGAAGGCGATGAGCTTATTGTTAAAAACCGTTGTGATGGTTGGAAACTACTGATCCCACTCGTGCCTATGTTCTACATCATGCGTAAAACAAACTACCTTGCGTTGAATAAAGTCGAAAACCCAGATGCGACGTTAAGCTAGTTGGTGGGTATGGAAAAACAGTTGTTCGACAACATGCCGGATAAGTACACGGCATGGTTTAAAACACCCATTGGGGAGCTTGTCATGGATACTGAAAAGTCCATGACAATGAATCTCTTAGCACCATCTGAGAATGAAAATATCCTTGATGTCGGCTGTGGTAGTGGAATTTTTACTGAATTTTTTATTGATAGTGGTGCCAAACTGACAGGTCTGGATATTTCTGTTCCGATGATTCTTGACGCTCAGTCGCGATTAGCAGGAAAGCCGTTTGCTTCTGTGGCGGGTACAATGTATCAGTTACCTTTTCTCAATGACGCTTTTGATAAAACAGTCAGCATCACCGCATTAGAGTTTGTTCCAGATGCGCAAAAGGCTGTTGATGAAATGTTTCGTGTCACCAAACCCGGAGGTTGGGTTGTAGTCTCAACACTGAATAGCTTGAGTTCGTGGGCAGATCGACGGAAAAAAGCGGCGTTAGACGATGAGCACTCAGTTTTTAGAGAGGCCTATTTTCGTTCACCTGACGAGCTTAGAGCATTATCACCCATCCAAGGAAAGCTTCGTACAGCAGTGCACTTTAGTAAGCATGAAGATCCTGCTATTGCTGCCGAACAGGAGCAGGCCGGGATCAAACGAGGTATCGAAACGGGTGCCTATGTCATCATCGCATGGCAAAAACCGACGAAATAAGCCCACCTAATCAGTTGTTGTAAAAGGTAAGCGCATTTTCATGAAAAAAAACGTTGAGCACTTTATTGGCAAGCCTTCGGCTTGGCCGAGTTCTTATGATGACAGTCAGATTGATGAAACTGTGTGGTCTTTCATCAAAGACAGTAAGTCGGCAGGTGATTTCGCCTGTTATCTAGTTCACCGTCTTCAGAATGCTTCGTACACCGAGCAGGCTAAGCAGTCTTATGAAACCCTAGATGAGCTTCAACCTATCCAATATTTTAATGCGATTGAAGCAATTAAGACCCAGGCTGAGTCAGGTGACTCGGGAGCTATGTTTCACTTAGGTAAAATTTTTGCAATCGGAATTGCTGTTGATCAAAACTTATCAGAAGCGGAGCGCTGGTATCAGCGTGCCGTCGAGCATGATGATGTGAGGGCGTGTTGTAACTTAGGTTGGATGTATGAATCCGGCTTTGGTGTAGAACAAGATAAGGCCAAAGCTTTCGAGCTGCTTTTGCGTGGTCATGATGAAGGTGTACTTGTAGCTAAAGCAACGATCGCAATGATGAAAATGACTGGTGAAGGCTGCCAGCAGGATGTTGAAAGCTCTATTAAGTTGTTGGAAGAGTGCTTTTTAAGTGGCTACAACAATGCCGCAAATTGCTTGGCTGATATGTACTTCGCCGGTAGCGTTGTGGAGAAGGATGTTGAAAAAGGTTTTGCATGGTTGTCCCGTTGTGCTGAAAAGGGTGACCTTCGCACAATGGCTATTATGGGGCATTATTTGGTGACAGGTAGCCATGGCAAACAAGATGTTAGCCAGGGTATTGGCCATCTGATGACAGCCGTTAATATGAACTATCCAGAAGCACATTTATGGCTGGGTTCACTTTATGAGCAGGGTGTCGGTGTCGATACGAACCATGAAATGGCTGTTATGTTTTATCAAAAAGGGGCATCCCTAGGAGATGAACAGTGCGAGTTTGCGCTGGCTCGCTTAGCTTCTGGTGCTCTTTCTCCTTCAGAAACTCCGACGTCGATAAACTAACGCTAGGACTGTTTTTTTGTTTTTGATGGCTTGAAAAAAGGTAACTTCGACTTTACGTTAACTGTTGTAGTGACAATGAAAAATTAACTTTTTGTTTACCAGTTAAAGGAGTCAGAAATGAAAAGCGCCTTTGATGCTAATAAAGTTCAAGTACCAGTCACTGTTTTTTATAACAGTGATCATGCTGAAAGCTCTGTTGAAGTTGATTATCTAATCTCGAAAAATAATGGCAACCTTATTTTTGTCGATGTCTCCACCGATTCTGAGTCTGCTACTCAGGCAAATCTGACTGTGGCTGATATTGATCACAAGGTTTTTGCTAAAGATGCTAATGGTCTAGTTTTATCTGGTGTTGATGCCTTGTACCTTGCGCACCATGTTATCGGTTTAGGAAGCTACTTTCGGATGGGACGGTTACCCGGTTTCTCTAGCGAAGGGACAGGAATTGGGCCGCGGACTTAGGTTTTAACTGTATGAGTGTAGTTTTTTAACGAGTTATCGAATTACAGACAAAAAAAGCAGCGCTAGGCGCTGCTTTTTTGATAGAGCGGAAGTTTAAGAAATCTTAAACAGCGCCTTTCTCGTGCATGTCTTTGATCTGGTCAGCAGAGTAACCCATCTCTTCAAGAACGCTATCAGTGTGCT
>JBLXCH010000099.1:0-12300 GCA_048265065.1 Motiliproteus sp.
TGCCAAGATACCGATAATCGCAACAACGATCATCAGTTCGATAAGAGTAAAACCCGATTGCTTTTTCATTTGAGCTCTCCAAGAAGTTCAATCGCCATTGCTGGCATCTAATGTGTGACACCCGCCAAGGAGTCATTAATCTAAACTGAGTTATTAATTATTTAATGCATTGAATGAACGCATCACCCGTTTTATTTGTGAAGAGTATAGTCAGCCTTTAAAGCACGACACAACCGGTGATTCAAGCAACTGTTATTCTCTTTGACCTAACTCAATATTTACCGGATGATAAGGCCGTATAGGATATAGAAGGTATTAACTCTATGGGTGCACAACCAATACAAGCTTTATCAGGCCTTGCGAAACGGCTAGTGGCTGACAGCATATTGTCTGCCGAAAGCGCTACCGAAGCGCTCGCCGCCGCCAATAATAATAAAGAATCCTTTATTACCTACGCGGTAAAAGAAAAGCTAGTCAGTGCCTATAAAGCAGCGGCAGCAGCAGCCGACGAATTTGGTGCCCCCCTCCTCGACCTTGATCAGTTTGATATCAGCCAAATTCCCCAAGACATAGTCAGTGAAGACTTAATTCGTAAACACCATATATTGCCATTAGTACATAAAGGTAACCGGCTTTATATCGCCGTTTCAGATCCAACCAACCTGAATGCATTGGACGAAGTCAAGTTTCAAACCGGCGCTATAGCCGATGCCGTTGTGGTTGAAGAAGACAAGCTCACGAAAACAATCGAAGCCTATCTAGACTCCCAGGGCGGTTCCGCGCTCGACGGTTTAGACGACGAAGACTTAGAAAATCTAGAGCTGGATGATACCTCTGCGCCGGACAAAGACGATGGCGGCGATGAAGATGGCGCCAGCGAAGCACCTATTGTCCGTTTTGTGAATAAGATCCTTCTTGATGCGATTAAAGGCGGTTCTTCGGATGTTCACTTTGAGCCTTATGAGAAAGCCTACCGTATTCGTTTTCGCACCGACGGTGTATTACACGAAGTCGCTCGCCCTCCCGTCAACTTGACTCCACGTATCGGAGCAAGACTTAAAGTCATGTCGCAAATGGATATTTCTGAGCGCCGGGTACCACAAGACGGCCGTATCAAGATGCGTATTTCTAAGACCAAATCCATTGATTTTCGTGTCAACACACTGCCAACACTATGGGGCGAGAAAATCGTACTGCGTATCCTCGACAGTGCCAGCGCAAAAATGGGCATCGACGCATTGGGCTATGAAGAAGATCAAAAACAAATGTACCTGAAAACTCTCGCTGAGCCGCAAGGGATGATTTTGGTGACCGGACCCACAGGTAGTGGTAAAACCGTCTCACTCTACACCGGTCTTAATATTCTCAATACGCCTGAAAGAAACATTTCCACTGCAGAAGACCCAGTAGAAATCAACTTAGAAGGCATTAACCAAGTTCATGTCAACGCTAAGGTTGGCCTGGATTTTAGCACCGCACTAAGAGCTTTCTTACGTCAGGATCCTGATGTAGTCATGGTGGGTGAGATTCGAGATTTAGAAACCGCTGAAATCGCGATCAAAGCCGCTCAAACCGGCCACATGGTACTTTCTACCCTTCACACCAACAGCGCACCGGAAACGTTAACCCGTTTGCGCAACATGGGCGTTCCAGCATTTAACATTGCCACTTCTGTTTCACTTATCATCGCACAACGCCTAGCACGACGACTTTGTGGTCAATGTAAAAAGGCGATTGAAATCCCTAACCAATCATTACTCGAAGAAGGCTTTACTCAAGAGCAAATTAACGGTGGCCTAACCATATACGCACCGGTTGGCTGCAATAGCTGTAATGACGGCTATAAAGGTCGTGTGGGTATTTATGAAGTGCTACCCATGACACCACCGCTCGCCGAAATCGTTATGAGCAACGGTAACTCTTTAGAAATTGCTAAACTGGCCGCTGAAATGGGCTACAACAACCTGCGTAAGTCGGGTCTAGTTAAGGTAGCAAACGGCCTTACCAGCCTAGAAGAAGTTAACCGAGTAGTTAAAGCCTGATCTAGATCTATATGAATAACCAACGCATCATCTAAAATCACTAAGACTTATCATCAGTAAAGAAAATGGGTTGTAGCACTTCTCAAATATACAACCTCAGCGAAAGTAAGTAACAAGCTTACCGGTCTGGATATTAATATGGCGGCAAAAGAAGCAAAATTAGTCACTTTTACTTGGCAAGGCAAAGACAAGAGCGGCAATAACAGTAAAGGTAAAGTCGAGGCAGAAAACTTAGCCTTTGCTAAAGCATTGCTTCGCAAGCAGGGCATTATGCCATCCAAGGTCGCCAAAGAGCGCAAATCAGCTTTTGGTGCCAAGGGTAAGAAAATTGTCCCTTTAGATATTGCTTTCTTCACTCGCCAGCTTGCGACCATGATGAAAGCCGGCGTGCCACTAATTCAAGCCTTTGATATCGTTGCTGGGGGTGTTGAAAAAGACGCGCTTAAAACGTTAATTAATGCTATTAAATCAGATGTTGCCAGCGGTACAGGCTTTGCCACTGCGCTATCCAAACACCCTCGTCAATTCGATGATTTGTTTTGTAATCTAGTAGAAGCCGGTGAACAGTCCGGTGCGCTAGAGACTATGCTTGATCGAATTGCCACCTACAAAGAAAAAACTGAGCAACTCAAAGCCAAAATCAAAAAGGCCATGACTTACCCGATTGCCGTTATTATCGTCGGTATTGTTGTTTCTGCCATTTTGCTTATCAAAGTGGTTCCTCAATTCGAATCTATTTTCCAAGGCTTTGGCGCTGACTTACCCGCATTCACCAAATTTGTTATTGGGTTATCTGAAGTCGCCCAAAGCTATTGGTGGATAGTCCTCATTGCTATTTTTGCCTTTGGTTTTTGTTTTAAAGAACTATTGCACCGATCAGAGCGTGCCCGAGACGCCATGGATCGCTTCACGCTTAAAATTCCGGTCATTGGCGATATTCTCGACAAAGCGGCCATCGCTCGCTTTGCTCGCACCTTATCCACGACCTTCGCTGCGGGTGTACCTTTGGTTAACGCACTAGACTCAGCCGCCGGCGCGTCAGGGAACGTGGTTTATCGCAAAGCGATCTACCAAATTCGTAACGGTGTTTCTACTGGTCAGTCGCTCAAAAACGCGACACTCATGACCGGCGTTTTCCCCAACATGGCGGTGCAAATGGTCGCTATTGGTGAAGAAGCCGGCTCCTTAGATGAGATGCTCGACAAAGTCGCAACCTTTTATGAAGACGAGGTTGATAACGCAGTTGATAGTTTAACCTCGCTCATGGAACCACTCATCATGGCTGTTCTAGGTGTTCTTGTTGGTGGCTTAGTTATCGCCATGTACTTACCAATATTCCAGTTGGGTAATGTGGTTTAGTGACTGTTCCTGTTAAGAAGACTCAATCGTGAATATTTTTGAGTATCTCGCTTACTACCCGTGGTTAGGCATCAGTTTAGCCGGCTTATTGGGGCTGCTCGTTGGTAGCTTTCTCAATGTAGTCATTCATCGTTTACCCATGATGATGGAGCGTGAGTGGCAAGAGCAGTGCCAGCAACTGAATAACAAGAGCGAAGAGCCTTCAGAAGAAACGCTGCCGTTTAACTTAGCTGTTCCTCGCTCACGCTGCCCGCACTGTCAGCATCTTATTACCCCGTTAGAAAACATCCCCGTCATTAGCTATCTGTTGTTGAAAGGGCAATGTTCATCTTGCAAGCAACCTATTTCTGCTCGTTACCCTCTACTCGAAGCAACCACAGGGGCGCTGTCTGCTTTGGTTGTGTATCAATTCGGTTTTGATTGGAGCAGCTTATTTCTGCTGCTCTTTTTATGGACATTAATCTGTTTGACGATGATTGATTATGATCATCACCTACTTCCCGATTCGCTCACTCTGCCATTGCTTTGGCTTGGTTTGCTGGCCAACAGCTTTGGCTTATTTACGGATCTGCACAATGCGTTCTGGGGCGCGGCGATAGGTTATTTATCGCTCTGGAGTATCTACTGGGTCTTTAAACTACTCACGGGCAAGGAAGGTATGGGTTATGGTGATTTTAAACTCCTAGCCGCCTTAGGTGCTTGGATGGGGTGGCAAATGCTACCGGTCATCATCATCGCCTCGTCATTAGTCGGCGCAATCGCTGGTATTTTGTTGATGATCACCTCAGGACAAAAAAGCAGTCAACCCATTCCTTTCGGTCCTTTTCTTGCGGCGGCGGGTCTCATTGCCATGCTTTGGGGTGACAGTTTGCTCAGTTCCTACTGGCAACTCGCTGGACTTTGATAGCCGCATCTAGAAAAATCTCATTTCCAAGAAAAACCATATCGAAACAAACCACGAGATCGTTACACAATGTCATATATTATTGGCTTGACAGGTGGAATTGGCAGCGGCAAAACCACAGTTGCAAACCTTTTTGCTGCTAAAGGGATCGACGTGATTGATGCTGACTTGATTGCCAGAGAAGTGGTTGCGCCAGGTTCCAAAGCATTAAAAAGTATTCATGACTATTTTGGCCCTACAGCACTAACTGCAAACGGTGAACTCAATCGAGCAGAACTTCGCCGCCTGATATTTGCTAATCACCAAAACAAACAATGGTTAGAAAATTTGCTACACCCTCTCATTCGCACCACTATTTTAGAACGCCTATCAGAATCTTCATCTGCCTATAGCTTGCTGGTAGCACCGTTACTGCTTGAAACTGACCTTTACAAACATGCGCATTCAATTTTAGTTGTCGACGTTACTAAAGCCACTCAAATAAAACGGACCAGCAGTCGTGATGGCAATACCGTTGAGCAGGTCAACGCAATCATAGAAACACAGATAAGCCGAGATAAACGGCTAGAAAAAGCGGACTATGTCATCGATAATGAGTCATCTTATGACACGCTCGTTGCACAAGTAGACGAACTTGATGCTATTTTCAGTGCTCATGCAAAACAGTTTTCCGCTTAAATTTTACGGTGCATATTATGAAAACGTACCCCTGCCCACATTGCCAAACATTATTAGATATCACCGAAAAAACGCCTTATCGACCCTTTTGCTCTGAACGATGCCGATTAATTGATTTAGGCGCTTGGGCCAGCGAGGAGTATCAAATCGAGGGGAAGTCTCCTACAGCAGAATCAGGAGAGCCGGAAATTTTTAGCGATGAACCAACAGAGTGGACATCAGCAGATAAGTTACACTAATCACCCCAAAAGGTGCCGATCCCAGCAATACCTTGTCCACCACAAGCGATCGCTTTCTCAATATCATCTCGAGTTAGTCCACCTAAGGCATAAACAGGAACCGTAGAGTAATCAGTCAGTTCGGAAAACTGCTCCCAACCTATGGGAGCTTGTTCTGGATGGCTTCTAGTCCATAATACTGGCGACAGAGAAACATAGGTAACTCCTAGATTCATGGCCTTTTCGACTTCGTCACGACTGTGGCAGGAAGCACCCACTACTTTATTTTCTAAACCTGCTAATGACGCCTCACTTATCGTTTGCAATTGCGCCGATGTCAAATGCACACCATCGACTTGATCGATGTAAGCCAGTGCGTTTTCTGCATTAAGAATTAGCGTTACCTGATGGGCTTTGCAAAGCTCAGTGGCCATTGACAATGCTGCTGCTTGACCGTCTAGCGATTGGCTTTTAAGACGCAACTGTATCATCTCGACGCCACCGGCTATTGCGTCCATCATGCGCTGTTCAAATTCAGCAAACGTCTGCCACTCACCGGTAATCATGTAGGCCTGTGGGAGTTGTAATGCGTCTATAATCGGTTTGTTTGCCGCCGGAAAGTCATCACTAAGCAAGTTATCGATTTTGCTCCAGCGAATAGCCTGCCCTTCCATACCCTGAGCTTCCCCATCAAAGTCGGTGACTTTGTAAACATCTAAATGCACAGACTTATCGGGATAGTGATGAATGACTTTAATTAGCGGGGTAACCGTAGTAGGCAGAATACCGACTTCTTCTTGCAGCTCGCGACTTAATGCTTGCATCGGCAATTCGTCACGCTCGATTTTGCCACCTGGAAACTCCCAGAGACCACCCTGATGGACATGTTCAGGGCGCTTAGCGATTAAGACATCACCCTGATGATTTAAAATAGCAGCCGCAACCACTTGTATTAACTTAACGTCACTCATACGACTCGAAGGACTGGAGGTTTAAGGCTGAATGATAAGGTTAAAGCGCAAAACTAAGAACGATAATCCGCATTAATACTGACGTAATCATGTGACAGGTCACTCGTCCAAACTTGTTCACCTGCTTCGCCTCGGTTTAGAACCACCCGAATAAGAATGTCCTCTTGATCCATTACCGCCTGACCCTGCTCTTCTGTGTAACTGTCAGCACGACCACCGTTTTCAACGATGCAAACATCGCCTAAATAAATTTGCAGAGCTTCAAGATCTAAATGATCAATGTCAGCACGGCCTACCGCCGCAAGTATACGCCCCCAGTTTGGGTCGCTAGCAAACAGTGCTGTCTTTACTAAAGGAGAGTGAGCAATAGTATATGCGGTATCTAATGCTTCAGTCGTCGAGGCTGCTGACTCAACAGAAATAGTGATAAATTTCGTCGCACCTTCACCATCGCGAACAATTGCTTGGGCGAGTTCTGTTAGCGTTTGCTCGACAGCTTCAACAAAACGATCCCATCCAGCGCTTCTCGGGTTAAGTTCTACACCTGACACGCCAGTTGCCATCAGAATACATGCATCATTCGTCGACGTATCACCATCGATAGTGACGCGGTTAAATGACTTATCCGCAGTCGATGAAAGTAACGCTTGTAGACTTACTGCGTCGACTTTTGCATCAGTTGCCACATAGGCTAACATTGTCGCCATGTTAGGGCAGATCATGCCTGCGCCCTTAGAAATTCCACTAATAGAAATGGTTTTTCCGCCAATGTCTACCCTGCGGCTAGCTCCTTTTGGGCGGGTATCTGTGGTCATTATCCCAGAAGCTGCTGCTGCCCAATTATTATTTGACAGTGCTGCTAACGCATCAGGCAGTGCATGACAGATTTTTTCTATTGGTAAGGGTTCACCAATCACCCCTGTAGAAAACGGCAAAATCTGGTCAGGGGCAACATGTGCTAATTTAGCAAGACGTTCGCAACTTAATTCGGCATCCTGCATCCCCTTTGTTCCAGTTCCAGCGTTGGCATTGCCGGTATTGATCAATAAATAGCGTGGAGACGAAGTAGCAAGATGTTTTTTGCTGACGACTACTGGAGCCGCACAAAATGCATTTTGAGTAAACACGCCCGCAGTAGTTGTACCTTCTGCAAGCTCGAATACTACAAGATCTTTACGACCCGGTGTTTTAATACCTGCGCTAGTAATTCCGATACGAATACCGGGGATTTCTGCAAAATCTGGAAGTGTATTTGGTCCTACTGCCACGAGCCTAACTCCTAAAACCGGTTGTTATGGTTTATTTCAAACGACCGTGACATTGCTTGTACTTCTTCCCAGATCCACAAGGACAAGGCTCATTTCTGCCCACTTTCGGCTGTTCACGCACAAAAGTTTTGCTGTCGTCTTGGGCGGCTACCGCTTCCTCTTCCGAGGCACTGGCTTCAGCGTGTTGAAACTCCATTTGCTGACTTTCTTGTGCTTCACGTCGCTGACGCTCTAACGCTTCCACTTCTTCAGGGTCGCGAACTTGAACGTGTGAAATGATTTTCACAACATCATGTTTGATATTTTCTAGCAACTCTTGGAAAAGAGTGAAGGACTCACGCTTATATTCTTGCTTAGGATTTTTCTGCGCATAACCACGTAAATGGATACCTTGACGTAAATGATCCATTGTCGCTAAGTGCTCTTTCCACAGACCATCTAACACTTGCAACATCACCTGCTTTTCAAACACGCGCATGGACTCAGGTCCAACGATTTCTTCTTTGGCTTTATAAGCACCCATTGCTTCAGCCAGAATTTTTTCACGCAGGCTCTCTTCGTGCAGGTCATCGTCTTCATCCAGCCACTTTTGCACAGGCAGCGCTAAGTTCAAATCGGTTTGAAGTTGCGTTTCCAGCCCACTCACATCCCACTGTTCTTCCAGTGTTTGAGGAGGAATAGACTCGTCGATAACACCGTTAACAACTTCTTCATACAGATTTTCAATCGTGTCTGAAATGTCATCACGTTCCATCAACTCATTACGCTGCTCATAGATCGCTTTACGCTGATCATTCGCCACGTCATCATATTCAAGTAGCTGCTTACGAATATCGAAGTTGCGACCTTCAACTTTACGCTGCGCTTTCTCAATGGCGTTAGACACCATTTTATGCTCAATCGCCTCACCGTTCTCCATACCTAATTTCTGCATAAAGCCTTTGACGCGATCAGAGGCAAAAATCCGCATGAGATTGTCATCAAGCGCTAAGAAAAAGCGTGAAGAGCCTGGGTCACCTTGACGACCAGAACGACCTCGCAACTGGTTATCAATTCGTCGTGACTCATGGCGCTCAGTCCCAATGATGTGTAATCCACCGGCTGCCAGCACTTGGTCATGGCGCTTTTTCCAATCGGCCTTAATTGCAGCAATTTGTTCATCCGTTGGATTATCTAGACGAGCGACTTCTGACTCCCAGTTACCGCCTAAAACAATATCAGTACCACGGCCAGCCATGTTGGTCGCAATGGTTACCGCACCAGGTAAACCTGCATCGGCAACGATTTCTGCTTCTCGATCGTGCTGCTTGGCGTTAAGTACATTATGTTTAACGCCTGCTTTACCTAACAATGTTGAAACGACTTCTGACATTTCAATGGAAGCCGTGCCCACAAGCACAGGCTGGCCCTTAGCTGTGCGTTCTTCAATATCAACGATGATCGCTTTAATTTTTTCTTCTAAGGTTAAGAACACTAGATCATTATGATCTTCGCGTTGGATCGGGTTATTGGTAGGAATAACCACAACATCTAACCCGTAGATTTGATGCAACTCAAACGCTTCAGTGTCAGCGGTACCAGTCATACCTGATAGTTTTGAATAAAGACGGAAGTAATTCTGGAAGGTGGTTGATGCAAGAGTTTGGCTTTCGTTTTGAATCGCCACACCCTCTTTGGCTTCAACAGCCTGATGCAAGCCTTCCGACCACCGACGACCTTCCATCGTACGGCCGGTGTGTTCATCAACAATCACAATTTGATTGTTCTGAACAATGTAATCGACATCGCGATTATACAATGCGTGAGCTTTTAAACCTGAGTGAACATGGTGTAACAAATTCAGGTTTTTAGGTGAGTAAAGGCTTTCATCCTCTTGAAGCAAACCTTCTCCGATCAAGAGCTCCTCAACGTACTGATGACCTAATTCAGTCAACTCAGCCTGTTTGTGCTTTTCATCAATAATGAAGTGACCAGGGTTTTCTACCTCATCACCTTCTTCTTCAGGCACTTCGTCTTGCTTTTCGAGCTTAGGGATCAGCTTGTTAATCTGTACGTAAAGTTCAGGACCGCCTTCAACAGGACCAGAAATGATCAACGGTGTGCGAGCTTCGTCAATCAGGATTGAGTCAACTTCATCAACTACCGCATAAGCAAGACCACGTTGCACCTTACCTTCAGCATTGAACGCCATATTGTCGCGTAAGTAGTCAAAGCCGAACTCATTATTGGTACCGTAGGTGATGTCAGCATCATACGCAGCTTTTTTCTCCTCTGACATTTGTCCCGAATAAATGACGCCATAACTTAAGCCCAGCGCTTCGTATAAGCGCCCCATCCATTCAGCATCACGCTTGGCAAGATAATCGTTGACGGTAACTACGTGCACACCCTCACCAGAAAGCGCATTCAGATACACCGCTAGGGTGGCAACTAATGTTTTACCCTCACCAGTTCGCATTTCTGCGATACGACCTTCATGTAGCGTGATACCACCGATAAGCTGTACGTCGAAGTGGCGCATACCCAAGACACGGTCTGACATTTCACGACAAACAGCAAAAGCTTCTGGTAACAACTGGTCCAGCGTTTCACCTTCCTGAAAGCGCTGTTTAAACTCTTCTGTTTTTGCTTTGAGTTCGTCATCACTAAGCGTTTTAATGGATTCATCAAGCCCATTAATAGACTTAACAATTTTGCCCATCCGCTTGAGTTCACGGTCGTTTTTATTACCAAAAATTTTTCTAAAAAGAGGCGCTATCATAATGCTTATAATTTCCAGACGTTGGCTAGCAACCCATGGCTACCCAACCGATAAAATTCACAAAGCCTAGCATTCTACCTGCAAACCTGGCGAAGGTCGAAAGCAAAATAAGGCGGTTTCTTTCGTAGCAAAAATTTCAACAGAAGCATTACATAACTGGGTAACAAAATGATGAATTTCAAGGGTATCGATCCCTTAAAACAAAAAAACCGGAGATATTCTCCGGTTTTTTCCAAAACTAGGTTAGCCGTTAGCCTGCTAAAAGGGGCTGCACATATGAAATAGGCACTTCATGCTCATCTTCGAAAGTAACGATTTCCCACGCGTCTTCTTGACTTAGCAATGTTCTCAACAAGTGGTTATTCAAAGAGTGTCCTGACTTATGACCTTTAAACTCACCGATCAAGCTTTTACCTAAAAGGTACAGATCACCAACAGCATCAAGCACTTTATGCTTCACGAACTCGTCATCGTAACGAAGACCGTCTTCGTTCAGCACCCGGTAGTCGTCAATAGCGATCGCATTATCCATGCTACCGCCTAAGGCCAAGTTTTGTGAACGTAGATATTCAAAGTCACGCATAAAACCAAATGTTCTAGCACGACTCACTTCTTTGACGAATGAGGTGCTGGAAAAATCAAGCGAACAAACCTGGTTC
The DNA here is from genome assembly GCA_048265065.1 of Motiliproteus sp. Classification (GTDB taxonomy): domain Bacteria; phylum Pseudomonadota; class Gammaproteobacteria; order Pseudomonadales; family Balneatricaceae; genus Motiliproteus. The sequence goes on from JBLXCH010000099.1 coordinate 10,861, forward strand.
CGATCTTTAAAAACAGGGTGATCGAACTCAATAGTGAAGCCTACTTTAAAGCCATTAAACGGTTCAAAGCTGGCTCTTTTGCCGTCGTGTTCAACTTCAACTTTTTTCTTGATCCGAATAAACGCTTTAGCCGCATCTTGTTCTTTAATCCCAGCAGACTGAATCAAAAAGACAAAAGGTGCAGCACTGCCATCCATAATGGGTACTTCTTCAGCACTCAATTCAATGAAAGCATTATCGATACCTAGACCAGCAAACGCAGAAAGCAGGTGCTCTACCGTTGCTACGCGTACATCACCATTGGTTAGATTGGTGGATAAGGTCGTATCACCGACATTCTCAGCCCACGCCTTTATTTCCACGGCAGGTTCAAGGTCGGTACGACGAAAAACAATCCCCGTATCCACAGGTGCTGGTTTTAATGTCAGATAGACTTTTTCACCCGTGTGAAGGCCAACACCTGTCGCCTTAATCACGTTTTTTAGCGTGCGTTGCTTAATCATGTAGTACCGTTCTATTTTCGGAAGTTGAAAATCAACATCATTCTAACAAAAGTACCTGACAATAAATAGCTCATCCTTTAATCAGCCTGACGCCTTAAGAAGGCTGGAATTTCGAGAAACTCAATATCGTCATCCGTGCCTGTTCTTGCTCTTTTTGACTGAAGGTTTTGTTGGTGTTCACTATGGCTATCGGCACTATTTTCTGGAGCTTCAATTTTTGCGTTCTGTTTATTCTGACGACGCATCACAGCAGGAAGATCCATTTGTTCAATATCCAAACTTCCATCTTTACGGCGATGCGTAGCGGCAGAACGATTTTGCTCACTGACCACCTGGATCATTGGCTGTTCTTGATGCCCCAAACCCGTAGCAACTACAGTCACTTTAAGCTGATCTGTCATTTCAGGATCAATGACCGTTCCTACTACAACAGTTGCATTTTCCGCAGCAAACTCTTCAATGGTGTCGCCAACCTCTGAGAATTCACCCAAACTTAAATCCAAACCAGCTGTGATGTTCACTAAAATGCCTTTTGCACCTTGAAGGTCAATGTCTTCAAGTAAAGGTGAATGGATTGCTGCTTCAGCCGCAATACGTGCACGGTCTTCACCGGTAGCAACACCCGTACCCATCATCGCCATACCCATTTCAGACATCACTGTTTTTACGTCAGCAAAATCCACGTTGATCATGCCTGGGCGGATTATAAGATCAGCAATCCCTTGTACCGCACCCTGAAGCACATTATTAGCCTCTTTAAAGGCATCAAGTAAGGAGGTGTTTTTACCTAATACAGCGAGTAGCTTTTCATTTGGGATAGTAATAAGCGAGTCGACATGCTCACTTAATGCAGTAATACCTTCGTCGGCAATCTTTAAACGGCGACGACCTTCAAACGGGAACGGTTTAGTCACTACAGCAACCGTCAAAATACCCA
>JBLXCH010000100.1:0-12174 GCA_048265065.1 Motiliproteus sp.
CGTGCTGATCTTGGGCGGCGCCATCGGCAACGTGTACGACCGTGTGGTTCACGGTTACGTGGTCGATTTTCTGCACTTTTACTGGCAGGACTGGCATTTCCCCGCTTTCAATCTGGCTGACACCGCCATCACCATCGGCGCAGCTATGATGGTACTTGATGCATTCCGCAAACCCGCTGGAGACAGCGGGGATGCCGACAGGAGCAATTGATCCTATGAACGACTTGGCAATCGACAAGGGTACCCGGGTAACCCTGCATTTCGCTCTCAAGTTTGAAGATGGCGAAATTGTGGATTCCACCTTCGACAAAGAGCCGGCCTCGCTGGCAATCGGCGATGAAAACCTGCCGGAGAACTTCGAAGCTTATCTGATGGGGCTGAAAGCCGGGGACCACAAAACCTTCGAAGTACCGCCGGAAAAAGCGTTTGGGCAACATAACCCCAGTAACCTTCAGACCTTCAAACGCCACGAATTCAGTGCCGATATGGTTTTGGAGAAGGGCGTAGTGATTTCCTTCGCCGATGCCCGGCAGCAGGAACTACCCGGCGTGATTAGCCGCGTGGAAGGTGATGAAGTGGAAGTCGACTTCAACCACCCGTTGGCAGGGCGTACACTGAGTTTTGAAGTACAGATCATCGATGTGGAGCCCGCTGGGCAAACACACTGAAGGGTAAAGATATGCAAATCCGATTAGCAAACCCCCGTGGCTTCTGTGCCGGTGTAGACCGTGCCATAGAAATCGTAAACCGCGCGCTCGACGTATTCGGAGCGCCCATCTACGTGCGCCACGAAGTCGTCCACAACAAGTTTGTGGTTGATAACCTGCGCAATCGGGGCGCTGTGTTTGTTGACGAATTGCACGAAGTGCCTGACGACACCTTAGTGATCTTCAGTGCCCACGGCGTATCCCAGGCTGTTCAAAACGAAGCCGCTCGCCGTGGCTTGAAGGTTTTCGACGCCACCTGTCCGTTGGTCACCAAAGTGCACATGGAAGTCATGCGCAACAGTCGCGACGGCCGTGAATGCATCTTGATTGGCCACCATGGCCATCCGGAAGTCGAAGGCACCATGGGCCAATACGACCACAGCAACGGCGGCAACATCTACCTGGTTGAAGACGAAAGCGACGTTGAAAAGCTGGAAGTGAAAGACCCTGAGCGCCTTGCTTACGTGACCCAAACTACGCTCTCCATGGACGACACCGCCCGGGTGATCGACGCGCTGCGCGCCAAATTCCCGAAAATCGAAGGCCCACGCAAAGACGACATCTGCTACGCCACCCAGAACCGGCAGGATGCCGTGAAGCAACTGGCCGGCGACTGCGATCTGATGCTGGTAGTGGGCTCCCCGAACAGCTCGAACTCCAACCGCCTGCGTGAGCTGGCGGAACGGATGGGCACCCCTGCTTACCTGATTGATGAAGCCGGGCAAATCGACAAGCAGTGGCTGGAAGGAAAGACCGCGGTTGGTGTGACGGCCGGGGCTTCGGCGCCTGAAGTGCTGGTGGCTGATGTGATAAACCGCTTGAAGGAATTAGGTGGTGAAGAGCCGCAGGAGGTTGCTGGGCGGGAAGAGAATATTGTGTTTTCTATGCCGAAGGAACTGAGAATTGACGTGGTTGAGGTCAGTTGACCTCAGCCGCACCTGAACCTGAACCACTTCACACTTATACTCTCCCGAATACCGCTTATCCCGTCTGTTGTTCCGCTTATCGCTAAAACCTGGAGGCTTTGGCATGAGTTGGCTAGTGTACTAGTATGCGAAAATGGACGTGGGATATGTCAGCTATTACTAACACACAGAGCACCCGTGGCTTTACCCTCATTGAACTTATGGTGACGATCGCAGTTCTTGCGATTGCAGTCACCATAGCAATTCCTTCATTTAGAAATATCATCGTGTCAAACAGCGTTGCTTTTGATCGCGATGAATTTTTTACCCTTGTAACCTTTGCCCGAAGTGAAGCCATCAAGCGCGGAACAGCCGTTACGATTTGCAAGTCCAGTGATGGCGGGAGTTGTGATGACAGCCTTGGTTGGAACGGTGGGTGGCTCGTGTTTCATGATGCCAATGGGAATGGCGACAAAAATACCGGGGATGATCCGGTGCGTGCTGTCGCACCATTGGATGGTCAGGTTACGGTTGGCCATAGCGCTGGGGATGACCGGATCACATATGGTAGCCGAGGGTTGCTGCTCAGGGGGCAGGGTATCGTCACTTTCTCTCACTCTGCCGGCACGCAGTATGATCGCACTGTTGACATAGGCCTAACAGGCCGGGCATCGAAGGGTTAATGGATAATGAAAATATCGGAGCAAAGTGGCTACGGTCTAATTGAGGTGCTGGTTGCAGTCTTGGTTTTAGCTATAGGCTTGCTAGGGTTGGCAGGGCTGCAGACTCAGAGTCTCAGGTTTAATAACGAAGCATATTTTAGAACTCAAGCAACCTTGCTGGCGATGGATATGGCTGACAGGCTTCGGTCGAACCGTGAAGCCGCAAGAGTCAATTCGGGCAGCTATACCTTCACTAAAACTGAAAGCGTACCCACGTCAGGTACTGACTGTACTTCTGCCCCGTGTAGCCCGACAGAGCTGGCGCAGTACGATTTTAAAGTGTGGAAAGAGCGAGCGCTGACGATACTCCCAAGCGCGAAAGTTGCTCTGACGCCGGAAGCTGTTGGCACGGCTACGCCATGGCAAGAGTATGCCATTGAGATTGAATATAGCAGTTCGGAGAATGCCGCAACCCAGCTGTTCCAGTATAGAGTGAAGATCTGATGAGCAAGAGAGAGAAAACCCCCACTATTTTTAAACAGCATGGTCTTTCACTCGTTGAGCTGATGATTGCCTTGGTGCTTGGGCTTCTTTTATCAACAGGGATACTGACGATATTTATTTCATCAAAGCAAGACTATCAGGTGCAAGACGCGGTTTCCCAGGTTCAGGAGAATGGCCGGTTTAGTCTGGATTTCGTCTCCCACGATCTCCGTATGGCGGGCTTCTCTGGTTGCCGCAATGACATGCCGACCGCGAATTCGATCGAGAATGCCCCTCCGTCGCTCTTAAACTTTTCGGACGGTATCGAGGGCTATGACGGGGATAACGGGACTCTGCCTACCTCCCGCTTTCCCAAAGCACTTGCAGGGACGGATGCTGTAGTCATATACATTGCGGATGTGGGAGAACAGATGGTGGTTACCAGCCATAACCCAAATTCAGCAGTTATCCACTTTAGTGAGGACCATGACCACGAACCCGGCAAGGTCATGATGATTGTCGACTCAAACTGCTCTAGCCGTGGTATTTTTGTGATGACAGGGCCTACTAATAATAATGACAACGCGGATCATGTTGTCCATAACACGGGCAACACTTTCACTTTCGGATCTTCCTCTGGTGTAGGGAACTGCACAAAAAGCTTAAAGGGAAATTTCACCTGTGATGATACGAGTGGAGCGTTGGCCATCGCATACACTCCGGGATCTAGTGTGTTCTCAGTTAAAAGTATTGGCTATTACATTCGTGATCCAGCTCAAGATAGTTCACTAAACGCCCCTACGTTATATAGGGTTGAATTCGCGAGCGAGCTTGACCCGAATGCTTCAGGAAATGTTTATCAACCACTAGTTGAAGGGATCTCGGACCTCGATATTCTGTACGGGGTTTACGAAGAACCAGCAAAAACACTGGAATATAAGCAGGCGGGTGCCGTAGACACTGCGGCTGAGTGGAACCAGGTCACCACCGTGCGACTGGATATAGAGGCGGAAAGTCTCACCGAAATTGATGGTAGTCCTCTGACGAGAAACTACGTGCGTACAGTTAAGTTGAGGAATCGTTGATGATGCGGGAATACTCACAGCGTGGAAGCGTATTAATCGTCAGCCTGATTTTCCTTTTACTGCTAACCATCGTTGGTGTTAGTTCTATGAATATGACGAATCTGGAAGAGCGCATGGCGAGCAACTTCCGGGATCATGACATGGCTTTTCAGGCTGCCGAGGCGGCTCTTCTAGAGGCGGAAGATTTTGTTGAGAACACTTTTGATACCACTCAGGCCTATACCAATCCAGCCTGCTCTGGAAGCATGTGTTACTCAGCAGCATGCACCAACGGGTTGTGTTTTCAGGGCAGTTTCGATGGGTCTTCCACGACTGTCGCCAACTGCACACCGGGCACGGTTAACGAGTGGGAAAACAGTGCAGTTTGGACAACAGCGTCAAAAACCAAATTGGCGACCGAACAGGTTGCAGGGACAGTTCAAAACGCGCGGTACATTGTCGAGTTTAGGTGTTTTATGCCACGGGACCCGAATAATTACGAGCCTGATCTGAATGTTTTTTCAGAATGGTCCCCGGCGTTTCGAATTACAGCTGTTGCTAGTGGAGCCTCTACTGACTCGACGGTAATGCTTCAGTCAACGTACAAGCTAGTTAACTAATGCAGGGCTTGGAGGATAGATCATGAGAGTCAAACTCGAACCTTTTTTAATGGTGGCCCTGCTGTCTGTTATGACATCGGCAGTCGCGGTTACACAGAACTCTGATTCATTAAGTTCTGGAGACTTTACGATGCAGCCGCCCGTGTTAACGGCCCGGGAAACACCGCTTGTAATGTTGGGGTTGTCGGTGGATAACCAGCTGTTTTACAAGGCATATAGCGATTATACAGACATAGACAGCGATGGCGTTATTGAAACCACGTATGACGACACCTTTGATTACTATGGCTATTTTAATTCGGGCTGGTGTTATACCTATGACTCCGGTGACTATGTTTATGAGCCTCAAAACACTGCTGGGGGTGCGAATGGCCACTCGTGCCCTGGTGCCGAGAAGTGGAGCGGCAACTTCCTGAACTGGGCGACAATGACTCGTGTTGATGTACTTCGCAAGGTTTTATACGGCGGCCTGCGCGCAGACGATACTGAAAGCGAGACGGTGCTTGAACGCGCATATATTCCTAGTGATGTTCACGCTTTTGCCAAAGTTTATGACGGCTCTGATATTGGAGACTTTGTTCCTTCCCAATTTGCTGGTGGCGGGGCAGCCACGTTTTGTAACGTATCTTCAGCACACCCGTATAGCAACGCAAGCGTCCCACAATTACGAATCGCAAGCGGAAGCCACCGACGCTGGTCAATTAACGAAGGTACTCAGTGTCAATGGGGCTCAGGATCTAATCGGCCTGCAGAAACTGAGCGGCTGAATGAGGGTGCGGAGCAACGAGTGCGAGTGCGAATCTGTGTGGCTGGCAAGGATGCTGATTCAGAGTTCTGTAAGGCCTATCCATCCGGCACGAGTAAGCCGGTAGGGCTACTTCAGCAATACGGTGAAAACGGTGACCTTAAGTTCGGCCTCATCAGCGGTAGCTATGAAAAGTATGTATCGGGTGGCGTCTTACGTAAAAATATTGGGTTGTTCGGCTCAAATGACGACGAAAGTGATGATGAGATAAACCTTGAAACAGGCGTCTTTCGTGATGTCGATGGAATTATTTCCACTGTAAATGCTATTCGTATCATAGGCTGGAATGGAAGTAAGTATGCCCCCTGTGATTCACCCGGCATATCGATCACCGACTTTAAAAATGGTACGAAACCCTGTCGTGATTGGGGTAACCCGGTGTCTGAAATCTATGCTGAGGCTGTTCGCTATTTTTCTGGTGCCAGTGCAGCTACATCAGCCTACTCGTTAAGTGGTTCAGCGGATGTCATAAGTGAGTTAAAAGAGGCTCAGTGGCCTGGATTGAGTGTAAACCCTTTAAATGTTGACTCGCGGTGTGCTGCCTGCTCGATCATCATGATTTCATCGGGAGTTTCCTCGTTTGACGGGGATGAACTTGCGTCGGTATCTGGTGTTGGCGGTTTAAGCGGTGAAAGTGCGCTGACGGCGAAAACGAATGCGGTCGGAGAGGCTGAATATGGGCAGGGCTCGCAGAGTGTATTGATTGGTAGTAACGGTTCGACAAGTGATGGCCTGTGTACATCCAAAAGCTTAAGTGGGCTAGGTTCTGCGCTCGGGATTTGCCCTGAAGCTCCAGCTCTGGAGGGCAGTTATCAAGTTGCCGGCTTAGCCTATCATGCAAAAACCACTGACCTGCGTACCGATACCGGTATGGATGGCGAGCAAACTGTTGATACTTATGGTGTTGAGCTTGCAGAGTCGGTTCCTTCCTTTGAGGTTCCTGTAGGAGGCGGAGCAATACGTTTTCTGCCTGCTTGCCAGTCTAAAAATGGGGAGAACGGACTTTGGCTGCCGTGCAGCCTGTTTGATGTTGAGATTCTTGCCATGGAGACCAACTCTGGCGGGGACGTTGTGGCCGGCACCCTGTTATTCCACTGGGAGGATTCTTCATGGGGTAACGATTACGATCTTGATGGTACACAAGTAATAAGTTTTTGTGTTGGAGGGGCTGGGCACCGCTGTGCTGATGGGGGCACTGATACGCGGGCTGGTGCTACTTATGATTCCGCTGTGACAAATGGTCAGCTGAGAATCAGCCAAGGTGTGGCATACACCGCTGCCGGATTTAATCTGAGGTTTGGGTATGTGGTTACGGGTAGTGATGGCGAAGATGGTATTAGTGCTTGGTTAACTCGGCCGGGAGGCCAAAACCGCAATGACCTCTGTCAATTGACAGGGACCGGAGTAGATGGGTTGCCGTACCTGCCAATAGTCAGCGAGGCTGGTGTTGGATGCGGGGATACCGGTACGCACGGCTATGATCCGGTTTCCAAAGCATATACGCCGAGCGCGAATGGTGCAGATAGGCTGCTTGATAAACCGTTGTTCTTAGCTGCCAAATATGGCGGTTTCCGAGACATGGATGGCAGTGGTAGTCCGACGTTTGAAGGGTCAGGAACCGACACGCGCGAATGGGACTTAGTAAACAACCGTACCGGCGCAAATGGCGCAGACGGGATCCCCGATAACTATTTTTACTCCAGTAACCCGGGTTTGCTCGCCGGCCAACTGCAGCGGGTGTTTGAGTCGTTGGTTGCAAGAACAGCCTCTGGTACCAACGCAGCTGTTGTTGCAAATAGTAGCTCCGGAGTTGGTGCAGTTTATCAGGCGCTATATCAGCCGCAGTTCTCGGTAGGGGCCAAGACAGTAACCTGGACGGGAACCTTGCGGGCAATTTTTATCGACGACTATGGGTTCCTGCGTGAGGACTCAAATGGCAACGCAGAACTGGATGGCTACGATACAGATATGGTCGTGCAGTTTGAATATGACCCAAGTTTGGAGAAAACATTTGTCCAGCGTTACAACGTTGGTTCAAATTTTGAGCTGACGCCTTCAGGGCAGGCGGTTGAACTCAATGAACTGAAGCCTATTTGGAGTGCTGTAGATCGACTCGCGGAGCTATCAAACCCTGAGGAGCAAAGGGCTAACTACAGCAGTGTCGATGGCGATCGTCGCTATATATTTTCTGCTATGGACCTGAACAGTGATGCTGAGATCGATCAAAATGATGTAACAGCATTTACGAGTGCCAACTCCGCAATGCTGGGTAGTTTCAAAGAGTTTATGGGATTGCCCGGCGCTTCAGATGATGACATCCGTGATTTAATGGATTACATCCGAGGCAAAGAAATTCAGGGCTTTCGGGGTAGGTCCATCGATTATGATGGAGACAACGTGGAAGAAGTTTGGCGCCTTGGCGATATTATTCACTCAACGCCTGCCGTTGTGGCCACACCTAAAGATAACTACAGCGTGCTATACAGCGACTCCTCTTATGCCGAGTTTGTTGACAAGTATCTTGACCGTAGGCAGGTCATATACGTAGGAGCCAATGATGGAATGATCCACGCCTTCAACGGCGGCTTCTGGAATGCTGGCGACAAGTCATTTAGCACTCAGCCGTATTCGGGATCGGTGGCGGATCATCCGTTGGGGCAAGAGCTCTGGGCCTACGTGCCTTCGAACTTGCTGCCGCACCTACGCTGGTTGCCGGAGCTTGATTACCAGCATGTCTATTACATGGATGGTGAACCTTTAGTATTCGACGCCAATATTTTTTCGGACGATGATACGCACCCGAATGGCTGGGGTACGGTTCTGGTGATGGGGATGCGGTTTGGAGGTGCTCCTATCGAGATTGAAGTGGATGGTTCTGACAGGGTGATGCAGTCTGCCTATGTTGTGTTTGATGTGACCGATCCGGAGCAACCTCCAACGTTGCTAGGAGAAGTCACTGCGCCCGAGCTTGGATTTACACTGAGCAAACCTGTTGTTGTCAAGAATCGACAGCCATCTTCGGATACAGGGGACTGGACGAGTCCATCGGTTAACGATTGGTACCTTGTTTTAGGTAGCGGTCCACGAGGAGCGACGGCTATTAGTCAAGCGGAGAGCGATCAATCAGCACGGCTGTTTGCCATAGATCTAGAACAGTTGGTTGACAACTCAGCTGTCGCATCAGCGACAAGTGATTATTTCGTCACCATAAGTGGGCAGGATTCTTTGGTTCTCGGTGGGAACAGTAATGGCTTCGTTGGCGGTATAGAAGTAGCCGACTGGGATCGCGATAACGGTGATGATGCTATGTATGTTTCCATCATTGATAATGCTGCAACTGCAACTGATGAGCCTGGTGGTAGTCTTTACCGCATCTTGCTAGAAGATAATCAGGGCTCAGTAAAAGCGACATATGGCATGTCCGGAGCACAGGTAACGGAAATGATGGATGTCGGACAGCCGATTCAGTCGGCCCCTACGGCCGTGCGTGATACATACGGGGATCGGTGGCTGTTGTTTGGTACAGGAAAGCTTCTGGTGCCTTCTGATAATGTTCTGGCAGACCAGCAGTACTTCTATGGGATTAAGGAGCCGCGGGATTCCTCAGGTGATATGACATATGGTTCGGTAGCTTCGGCGGGGCTCTATGATGTAACCAACATAGGGGTCTTTGAAACATCGGGTGAGGTCAGGGATTTAACTAAATCGGTTTCTGACGGCACGCCAACGGTGGTTGTTGGAAGCCAAACCGTCGGGTACTTCCAAGACTTTAAAGCTGCATTGCGCGAGTATCCCGGATGGAAAAGAGAGCTTCAATCACCCGCTTCGGCACCCGCAGGTCGGGTCACTGGGCGTGCAACCCTTAACCCTGCAAGTCGCGACAGCTTTGCATTCACTGAGTATTTGCCTCCAGCGCAGAGTTGCGAGCTTGATGGAGAGAGCTTCCTTTATGTGCTTTCAATCATGACAGGTACCGCTACACCGTATGCGCCGTTATCGACCACTAATCAGTACGTTGTTAATGGTAGCGAGATGGCGCTTAGTGTTGTTGGTATAGGAGCCGGACTGGCATCAGAAGTAACCTTTCACCAGGGAGGCTCTGGTTCTTTGAAGGCGATCACTAATATGTCCACAGGGGCTATCGACTCTGAAGAGGTTTTCTCGCCGGAGCAGAAAAGTGGTCGTCAATCCTGGCGTCAAATTGATTCGCTAAGCTTCTGATAGGGGCGTTTATGAGAGTGCATAAAGGGTTTACGTTAATCGAGTTAATGATCGTTGTAGCAATCATCGGGATCATTGCTGCAATTGCCTATCCTAGCTATCTTGACTCGGTCATGCGGACTCAAAGGACGGATGCAATGACGACGCTATCAAGGCTCGCAGCAGCACAGGAGCGCTACTACACACGTCAGGCTCCTGCAACTTTTGCGAGCGATTACCGAGTGTTGCTCAACGATACGTCTATTAGCGCAGGAACCAAGGTCATCGACTCGGACGAAGGGTATTACACCATTACTTTGGCCAACAATAGTTGCAGCCAAACAATAAACTCTTCTACGGTCTATACCTGCTTCAGTCTCACAGCGGTGCCGGCTAGTGGCGGACCTCAGACGCGTGATACTGATTGCTGGCGGTTTGTGCATACAGAGGTAGGCAAGTCGGCCTTCACTAAAGGTGGAGCCGCAAACAATTCTTGCTGGTAACCTTGTTCAACAGGAAATTGGTTGTCCCGGCACCTTATCGACTAGGCCGTCGCCATCATAATCGACGGCCTGCCTTGCTCTACCCAAGGTAGAGATCACGAGGAGTTCACCGTTTCCGTTTCGATGGCAGATTTTGAATGTGCCATTTGTTCCCGATGCGTAACCCCTAGAGGAGAATGCCAGAAATGAGCGGTTATACGAGACGGCTATGACGGAGGCATTCAGTTTAAGAGTTCTGACAAGGGCCTTATCCTGTGTTGGATTCCCTGTTTGATCGGAATCTTCAAACACCAAAACATACTTTGCAGCTTCCGAGTCACAGGCGGTTGTGCTTTTGCTTAAGCACATAACGACTCTGCGCCCGCGTTTGATAGCTTCTGCTTTGGAAAATGATACGGTCCGAGCGAGAAGCTTGGTTGTTGTCGAGAGTTGATTCTCGCTTACGACAGACATTAGCGTAGGAGCTGATAGTGAAATGGTAATAGTCAGAATGGTAATTGTTATCAGTAGTTCCAGCAGGGTAAGACCTGCCATTCTTTGAGGTACGGGTGCCATAACTTGCCTTCCTTGGTCGTTAATCGGCTCTCCCTGAGCCGAAGCAATTCTACAAAACTACAAGGTTACTGGTTTTCTTGGCCTCTATATTTGCCAACCAGTTCACGAACCTTCACTCCATCCCCAACTTCTTCAACCGATACCGCATCGCCCGAAAACTAATTCCCAACCTCTTGGCCGCCGCCGTCTTATTCCAGCGCGTCGCCTCAAGCGCCTTCTCAATCGCCTGCCGTTCGATGGTTTCAAGATAGTCTTCTAAATCAATCTCCCCTTCAGGTACTAAAGCCGAAAGCCCTTCGCCATCGTTGCCAGGCCCTCGCGCTGCGCTACCACGGGCCACACCTCCGCCAAGATGAAGATCTTCCGCATCAATACGGTCCTCATCACACAGCGTAAACGCCCGCTCCAGAATATTTTCCAGCTCCCGCACGTTGCCCGGGAAGTCGTAGCTTTTCAGCCGGTCAATCGCGGCCGTGGTGAGGGTGGCTGGATCGCACTCGTACTCCCCGGCAATGCGTTCGAGGATGTGCTCGGCTAGCATGGGAATGTCGTCTCTTCGCTCGCGAAGTGCGGGAACGGCCAGCTCGATCACGTTGATGCGATAGAACAGGTCTTGGCGAAAGTTCCCGGATAGCACCAATTCAGGCAGGTTCTTGTGAGTGGCGCTCAGCACGCGAATGTCTACCGGGATCTCTTTGGTGTCGCCAACCGGTCGCACGGCTTTTTCTTGAATGGCGCGCAGCAGTTTTACTTGCATGGCGAGAGGTAAATCCGCCACTTCGTCCAGGAACAGGGTACCACCATCGGCGCTTCGGAACAGGCCGTCCTTGTTCTCAACGGCTCCGGTGAAGCTGCCTTTTTTATGCCCGAAGAATTCGCTTTCCATCAGCTCTGAGGGAATTGCGCCACAGTTAACGGCGACGAACGGCGCTTCCGCGCGTGGGCCCTGTAGGTGGATCATTCTGGCAACCAGTTCTTTACCGCTACCGGATTCACCGCTGATAAACACCGGTGCCTGGCTGCGGGCCAACTTGCGAGTTTGGTTGCGAAGTTTGCGCAGTTCAGGGGAGTTGCCCAGCAACAGGCCGGGGTTGTCGGCCTCTGCCGTAACTTCGGCTTTGGGTTCCGACAGTTTCAGGGCGCTGTTGACCAGCTCCCGGAGCCGGGGCAGTTCGACCGGTTTGGAAACGAAATCAAACGCGCCTGCTTTTAGCGATTCAATGGCAGTATCCATGCTGCCATAAGCGGTAATAACGGCCACGGGGGTACTGGGGCTGTGTTGTTGGATCCACTGCACCAGTTCAATGCCGTTACCGTCCGGCAGGTTCATGTCGGTCAGGCACAGTTGAGGTTTGTGCTCTTCCAGAATGGCGCGTGCGCTGGTCAGATCGGCGGCGGAATAGGTGGTGATGCCCATACGCCCTAGAGTGATTTCCAGAAGGCTGCGGATATCCGGCTCGTCGTCTACGATCAGCGCTGTGTGGTTACTCATGATGTGTTACCGGTTCCCTGTTGAATTGCTAACGCCCGATGGTCGTTGTTATCTAGATCATCCGCCCCGGATGAGCGAACGTGATGCGAAAACGACACCCTGGCTCGTCGTCTTCAACCAGCGACAAGTGCGCCTGATTGGCTTCACATAGTTCTCTTGCAAGATAAAGTCCAAGCCC
>JBLXCH010000101.1:0-12074 GCA_048265065.1 Motiliproteus sp.
ACCCCGAACATCCCGAATACTTGGACATGCTCGACTGGTACGGCGATACCTTCGATCCCACGGCTTTTGACCGCGACGCCATCAACCAGCGCCTGAAGCGGATTAAGACCTGAGGGTCAAGACGGTAGCGAGCGTACGCTTACGACTTATCCACAGTTGCTGGTAACAAAATCAGCAATCCGCCCTGGGTCAAATTTCAATCGGCAGGGTGGGTCAATTTTCCATCAGCGCCAACATTCACGAGGGCATGTAATGGACTACTCAGCTGAGCGCAGACGCCTCGTTGATTGGATAAAAACACAGTTGATCGGCCCGGCAATGCCGGGCGATCTGCAGGGTATGTCTCCCTTGCGACGATATCCTGTGGGGGTGCTTTACCCTACCGTTGAAGCCGGTGAGGGCCTTGACCCTGCCATGGAAGATGACGACTTTTCCGAGGATGACTATGCCGGCTCGGTGGAAGGGGATGCCGACAAGACCGCATCCGGCATAGTGCGCCGTCGCTACATTCCACCGTCATCTGTCGGGTTTTCTTTTTATGTGGACGGCACTGAATGGGCACTGCAAGTCCTGTTCTCTGCAGCTATTTACCGCCAAACCCGCGATGACGAAGGCAAATTTGATGGCGGTTATGCGCGCTTCGAGGTTGGCGGGGATGAGGATGCCTTGCTGCTGGATCGCCCAGGCAGGCATTTTGTTCTGTCAGACAGACATGATCAGGAGCTCATCAGCAGAGCTGGTCTGGATGTGCAGGCACGCCCTTACGGAGCGGGCACCATCGTTACCGTGTCGCTCTTCAATAATCAGCAGATGCCCGCTGACTTGGAGGCAAGCAAATGGGCTGATGAGCAGCTTAGGCTTGCGCTGTTCGAAGTGCGACTCAGGTGTGTGATTGAAGCCGGTGCGGTCGGGCGTTACCCGAGGGTGGAATTCAGTCTGCTCAATGAGGAGGAGCAGGAGCTGGAGCTGCAGTACAAGAACCGGAAAATCTTCGCGATTGGCCATGGCTGTGCCGTCGACTGGCAGGAAGACCAGCGCGGCGTGCGCGAGATTCGCAGTGAATTTATGCCAGTGGTCGAAGTGCCGCAGGTTACGGCAGATGTTGCTGGTGGGGACGAGGTGCTCAATCTGGCCTACCTGGCGCGGGCTGAAACCCAGACTGAGCAAGTGTGTGCCGCGCTGCGACGTTTTGTGGCGGGCTATGGCGGTTGGATTGCAGAGCGCACTGATGAGCTGGGAGATTTTCCTGGCGATGAACGTAAGGCCGGCGAGCGTATTGTGCGCCGCATGAACGACGCGTTGGCTCGCATGCAGAGTGGGATTGCGCTTATCGAGCGGGACCCCCAGATCGCTCGCGCTTTTGCCTTGGCGAATCAGGCCATGCTGGATCAGATGCGGCAGTCGTCGCGTATCAAAGGCCGTGCTACCGATACCGGGCAATACAATTGGCGCCCGTTTCAGCTGGCGTTTGTGCTGACTACATTGTGCTCATCGATTGATCAGGAAGATGATTTCCGGGATACGGTGGATCTAATCTGGTTTCCTACTGGCGGCGGCAAGACAGAGGCATACCTTGGCCTGATCGCCTTTGTCATGCTCTGGCGTCGACTCAAGTTTCCCCAGTCTGGCGGCGGTACTACGTCGTTCATGCGCTACACCTTGCGCTTGCTTACCACCCAGCAGTATCTGCGTGCTTCCCGCATGATCTGTGCTCTTGAGCTGATTCGCCGCGACAGTAATGGAGAGCTGGGCGATGAGCCATTCAGCATTGGCCTCTGGGTTGGTTCTGCGAGTAGTCCGAATACCTTCGCTAAGGCGCAGCAGCTGGTTGAAACGGCTGCCCAGGGCAGTCAGAAGGCTGTTTCTGCGCTGGTGATTGATCGTTGCCCATGGTGTGACCATGCGTTTCAGGCACCCACCAACTATCAGGTAGGCCACACCCGATTTCACTTTGTATGTACAGGGAGCGACTGCTCTTTTGCAGCGGAGGGTGAGGGGCTACTGCCGTGTAACGTTGTAGATGAGGCGCTGTATCGTCAGCCACCAACATTACTGATTGCAACTATCGACAAGTTTGCTCGGCTGGCATGGGATGAGCGGGCAGGGTGCTTGTTTGGCGCTGGCGGAAATCGCCCGCCGGAACTGGTCGTGCAGGATGAGCTGCACCTGGTAGCGGGGGCACTGGGCTCGGTTGCTGGTTTATACGAAGCCGGTTTGGAGACGGTACTGGTGCAGCGGGGCATTCACCCCAAGTTTGTAGCCTCAACCGCGACCATCCGCATGGCCGAGCATCAGGTTTGCAGACTCTATGGCAAAGACGTCTCGGTGTTTCCTCCGCCGGGTATCAATTGCGATGACTCGTTTTTTGCCAGGACAGTCCCTACCAGCGTAAGACCCGGCCGGCTATACGTTGGCTACTTTGCGCCTATGCTCGGGCGCGATAAAAACTTGGCGCCTCTTGCCGCTGCGCTGTTGGCTGCACCCGAGGCTTTGTTCCAGGCTGAACAGGACAGCGCGGCATTGTTGGAAGCTTGGTGGAGTCAGGTCGTTTATCACGGCAGTTTGAAAGGCGTAGGTAACAGTCACAATGCGTTCAATATCGGGGTGAGGGACTGGTTTCAACGCTTTGTATATGAGGCCGGAGAGCATGCCAGACGAAGTGAAAATTCTGAGCCTCAGTTGACCCGAATCCAACCCAGAATTGCCCAGTTAACTAGCGTTTCAAGTGCGGAGGAAAACGCTCGCACCTTTGCCAATCTGGAGAAAACACGAGCTGAGGCGGAGTGTGTTGATGTGGTTTTGGCGACGAATATGGTTTCTGTGGGATTGGATGTCAGCAGGCTTGCGCTAATGGTCATCAACGGCCAGCCACTGACGACCGCTGAATACATCCAGGCGAGCAGTCGTGTTGGCCGTAGCGAAGTGCCTGGTGTTGTTTTCGCCAACTATTACCGGGATCAAGCAAGGAGCCTTTCTCACTATGAAAATTTTCGTCCCTACCATGAGTCCTTTTATCGATTTGTAGAGCCGACCAGCATCACGCCATTTACCCACCAGGCAAGACTGCGCGCATTGCACGCTGGCCTGGTGATCGCGGTGCGGCATGTCGTAGAGACGTTGCGAGCGAATGATGCCGCCGGAAGGTTTGACCCTGATGACACTGTGGTTGCTCAAGTAATTGATGCCTATATACGGCGTTGTGTGAGGGCAGACCCAGAGCGTGGGGATGAAATTCGAGCGCACATACAAACCTTGGTCAACGAGTGGGTTAGCCATGCGCGGAGTTGCGTGGCGCAGAAGCGGCAGCTGTCTTATCAGGCGTCCGCTGAAGAGCGGTCAGTTGAGCGGTTGCTGTTCAACCATGATGACCGGATACGGGGTGTATGGCCCACACTGCAGTCGATGCGCAATGTCGAGGATACGGGGTTGCTGAAAGCGCTATGAGTGATAAACGTTTGATACCCGTGCGCCTTTCGCACCTGTTGCGGCACTGCTCTGTGGGGGCTGTTGTTCGCGGACCTGAGTATTTGTTGGTAGTGAGGGACACTCGGGAGTGGACAGATCGCTCAGGCGCGCCGGTTGGCAGGGTGATTCCCTACGTTGAGCAGGTCAAATCCGCAATGGAGATTGATAGGGAGCTGCGGGAGCCGCCCATCGCTTCTGAAACGCAGAAAGGGGTGCAAGGCGAGTGCGTGCCTGCCAACATTTTCCCTGGCTGGATGCGTTGCATGAGCCTTGCTTGCGGCGCTCTGCATTATAGGCCCTGGCGTGGTGAGGACAACTTTCGAGCTGCCTGCCTTGTTTGTGGCAAAGGCACTCTGGAGCAGGTGCCTTGGGTGCTGGCGCACCAAGAGGGCCACTTGGCTGATGTTCCATGGCATTTTCTGGCTCACAAGAACGCGGTTACACCGGACCAGAAAGGTTGTCGTCGAACTTGGGATTTCCCATACCTGACATTGAAGCCGAGAGGTCAGGGGCGGATGGATCTTCGCTGCAATCAATGCAGCTGCGTCAGCCAATTTGATCCGCGGGACCGGCTGCCATTTGGAGAGAGTCGGCAGCCGTGGCTGACAACCCGTCCGGAAACCTCTGATGTGATGGCAGAGATTCTTGAGCTCAACGATACGCGGCTGCATCTGGCTGTGACTCAGAATGCGTTGGTTATTCCGCCGGAGTCCAGGGTGCGCAGGGGGACAGTTGTTGACCGGTTGTACGCTAGCTCAGACAAGCTCAAAAAGGTCGAGCAGGCTAAAACGGTCCTTCAAAAAAAGCAGGCTTTAAAGCAGATGGCGCGTGAGTTTCAATGCTCGATGGATGAACTCTCGGAAGCCATTGACGAGATTGCAAAAGGTTATCCGCTGTATGGACAGCAAATTACCAAGGGCCTTCTTTTAGAAAGCGAATACGCGGCATTAACAGATTTGATTCCGGATCTGGCCGAGGACGAAGACTTTGTACCTCGCCATCTAACGCAAGAATGGCGCGACTTGATTGAAAAACAGGGCAAGGGGGCACGTTTAGCGAGAGTTGGAGAGCTGGTCGATCTGGTGGTGGCGGTTGATCGCCTGAAAGAAATCATGGTGATGAAGGGCTTTCAGCGGCTGACCAGAGAGGGCGCTGTCGTTCCGCCGGATATTGAGGGCGAAACCGACTGGCTGCCAGCGCTGGAGCTGTTTGGCGAAGGTCTGTTCTTTACTCTTAATGAGGCCCAACTGCGTCGCTGGGAGTCACAAGCGTTGCTGCAGGAGCGTGCGAGAGATCTGGCAAGGCGCTATGAGGCGTCTGATTTTAGTTTTGAGCCAGAGGTGGGCGTGTCGCCCCGGTTCCTATTGCTGCATACCCTCGCTCATATGCTGATCAAACAGCTGGAGAGCCAGGCGGGATACCCTGCTGCTTCGCTAAAAGAGAGGATTTACTGCTCAACTGTTCAAGAGCAGCCCATGGCAGGGATTCTTATTTATGTGGCGGTACCTGATGTGGTCGGCTCCCTTGGCGGATTGTCTGAGCAGGCCAAGCCTCAACGGCTGTTGAATCTGTTGAGTCGTCTATTTGATCACGCAGAGTGGTGTTCGCTTGATCCGGTATGTGCTGAACATGAGGGGCAGGGCCCAGGTTTACTCAATATGGCTGCTTGCCATGCCTGTGCGTTGATTCCTGAACCCTGTTGCGCGTATAGCAACGTGTTGCTGGACCGCCTGTTTGTACGTGGTGATCGGGATAATGATCTGAAATCGATTCTCGATTTTGCTGGGGATGGCTTAGATGGCGAAGCGTAGATTTCAGCTTCCCGGCATCCAGGATCTCAGCAAAGAGCAGGAACGCGTTCGGGCGCTGCCCCTTGAAGGTCAGCATTTGATCATCGGTGGCCCGGGTACCGGGAAGTCGGTAATGGCCTTGTTGCGGGCCAAGGCGTTGGCCGACGACAGTCAGGACTATCTGTTTCTGGTGTTTAACCACTTGCTAAGGCAATCCAGCAAGAGGTTGTTCGGGAATGAGCTTCTAAACGAGCAATGGCAGAAATGGTTCATTACCCTTTTCATTGACGAGGTAAACACGGATTTTCCGTGGCGGCCAGCAGAAACCTGGTATGGAAAGAAGGTCTTCGACTGGGATAAAATACTGACACAGTGTGAGTCGCATGAAAGCGATGACCCCGCGCCTGATCGACCGTTTTTAATAATAGATGAAGGCCAGGACATGCCGCCGAGCTTCTATCAGGCGCTGGTCAGTATGGGATTTGAAAATCTGTTTATTGTTGCTGACCAGAACCAGCAAATCGTCGATGGGCAGAACAGCAGCCGACAGGATTTGGAGGATGCGCTCGGGATTGATGCGGATGACACCATCGAGCTGACCGAGAACTACCGTAACCACCTGGCAATAGCGAGGCTTGCCAGAGCATTTTATACGGGCGACCCCGCAAGCCCTCCGCCCAAGCTTCCTGATCCTCCATCCTATGAGGTCAAAAAGCCGATTCTTTTTAATTACGAACCAAGTCAGTTTCTTCGGATTTTGAGTCAGATCATTAAAATGGCGATAAATAATCCGAGAAAGCTGATAGGCATTTTGTGTCCAAATAATCAGGTAAGGGAAAAATATTTTGATATTTTGGTATCTTTAAATGTGGTGGAAGGGCATCCGCCGGTAACGCTTACGACATTCAAATATCGCGATAAGCACGAGATGCCTTTTGATGAAGGTGGTGTGATGGTCATAAACGCCCAGGCCTGTAAGGGGCTGGAGTTCGATATCGTGTTTGTTGCTGATATTGATCAGTTTAAATGTGACACGCAGAATATGGATCGAATAAAGAAATTGTTTTATGTCATGGTTGCCAGAGCAACCGAGCATGTGATTTTCCTTCGCCAACATGGTGATGAATATCCTATTGACGCGATCATCCCCCAAGACGACACCACATTGCTGGAGATAAAGTAATGGCAAGCGGAGAGCTGTTCAGCAGTGGTGAGATGATTGCCCCACCCGGCAGAGGCCATGAGGTCAAATGGTACCTTGTCACCAATCATCAGAACCTGATGTTCATGCTGTCGGCGGGCATGGTTATGCCGCCCAGTGGCTTCGGGAAAAAATACTATCAGGATACGTTGTCCCTTATCCCCGGCTGGGTGCCCCTGTTTCCTGAGAGCATCTGGCGATCTGCGCTTGATCATTCTGTGGCCGAGCAGCCGCTTTTGCGTCCGTGTTGTGCGGAGCTGGATCTGTCAGGTGTGTCTGGTGGTGTGAAGGTCTTGAGGTCAGGCGGTTGGGAAGACGTGCGCTTCCCAGAAGAGGTGTATGGAAACGAGGAGCTTGTTCTGGTGCCTGCACCCTTGCCGGTTTCAATGGTGAAGGAAATCTGTTTCGCGTCTAAAGAAGATAAAGCGTACTGCGAGAAAGACGCTAAGTACTTCTCAAACGTACCATTGGTGGATTTTAAGACCAAGGTCGCGGCTGGGTTGTTTAAAAAAACCAAGAATACCGCGTGGCCACCACGACTGGATGGGGTGGCGGAGCGCCCGGTTGAGTTGTACTTGGCAGATGCTTTTGGTGGCGTGCTGACTCTACTCAGCCTGCTTTCTGGGCGGGATGATATGGCTGCTCAACTGACCAGAGCATTTTTCCAGCCAGAGCTAGATGCAGAAGTCTCAACATCAGTGCCGATGCTGATAGGTGCGCATGCTCTTTTCTACTCTCCAGCCAGGTTGGCAGAGCAATATGGAGCATCTGGAGCCCTGTATAGAGATTTGGCTAAGGCTCTTGTTCAATGCCGTTCGGATAGCGGGACTGGTTCGCCTAAAGACATCGTCATGCGCGAGCTCGAGGCGTTTAACGCGACTTGGCAAGGGGTTGCCAGGGATGGCATTGAACGACTAATTGACGATCTGAAGCGTATTGTTCAGTTCCCTGACAAGACCCTGGATGAGCTGCTGGAAATACATCAGAAGCCTCTGCCTAGAACCCTTGTTCTGTTCTTTTTGAACGATAACTCGCAGGATCTTCTGGAGATAAATAGTTCACAGCTGTCGGGGTATGAAGTCTGCGGGGCAGCCATTCTTTTTGGTATCACTGAAGGATGGATGCGGATGAGCACGCAGCAACGAGTGAGAGATGGTTTGAACGCGGTTGTACCTGCGCATATGGCATATCTCTCACACCAGATTTCAGGTTCCGGTTTTGATTTGGGTGTTCTGCCAGAACGTCGCCTTTCACTAAGGGAGCTGTTTGGTGAGAAGCATCCTGATAGCAAAACCAGTAATGCCGCCCTTGGGATAGCGCGCGCGTGTAAATGGGATTGTATAAAAACGCGTATCAAGCTGGGTAAAGGGGCGTACCAGCTTCTTATCGATGGAGCTGGAGCTAGTTTACTGCTGGATGGCGATATCAAGGCGGTTGAGGCAGAGATCGACTGGGAAAAGTTCAGGGCTTATCTCGGCGCTGGACCGGATCTTCCTTCGAAGGTCGAGCTCGAAGCGCGAAAGATGCTGGGGAATTGATTGATGAGAATGATTCCTGCTGCGCCGCACAAGTCTGAAAGCACTGCAGAAAAACGGATATTTGATGTTCTCCGTATGACGTTTGGTGGTCAGCACAGCAGCGAATACACGGCCTTTCACTCACTTAATCTGACGCGCCATGCGAGGAAGCGATTTGGTGAAATCGACTTTTTGATCGTTGGTCTGTCGGGGCTCTATGTTCTTGAAGTTAAGGGCGGGCGGGTGTCCTGTTCTGAAGGGGTTTGGAGGTATACCAACAAGAACGGGGATGTGAATACATCCTATGAGGGACCATTTAAACAGGCTGAATCCGCACTTCATGGCCTGCTTGCCAAGGCAAGGGAGAAACTGCCTCACTCGCTGATCGAGAGCTTCAGTATCGGCTTTGGCGTTGTATTGCCTGATTGTCGTTTGGCTACTGGGGGGGCAGAGTGGGATTCCCAAATGGTGTGTGATGATGGTGCCCACAAGGATATGGAACGCTGGCTGAAAGGGCTTTTCCAGTATTGGCGGGCAAAGGATGCTAAAGACCGGCGCGCATCGCCGGATGCTGTCAAGCAACTGATTCAGTTTCTTCGGCCCGAGTTTGAGGCGATTGTGCCATTGCACAGCAGAACTGAAGAGGCTTCGAGTGAAATTAAGCAGCTCACTGAATCACAAATGGTGTTTGTTGATTCTATCGAGCTGAACCCACGGGTGATTTGCAGTGGTGGGGCCGGTACTGGCAAGACCTTCCTCGCGGTTGAGGTTGCAAGGCGGTGGACCGCTGACGGATCGTCAGTGGCTCTGGTTTGCAGCTCTCCATGGCTAGCCAACTACCTGAAGACAAAGTTTGTTATCGCCGGGCTAACGGTATGCACAGTGTCAGGTTTGAAGACGGCAGCCAGACGGGCGGGCGTGGATAAATTTGATGCGTTAATCATTGATGAAGGTCAGGACTTGCTGTCGATTAAGCTTTTGGCGGAGCTGGACAGTTTTGTTGACCAGGGTCTTGAGGGCGGCAGGTGGTGTTTTTTCCATGATGTAAATAATCAGGCTGGGCTGTTTGGGCGTATTGAGCCTGAAGCAATGGTGTATCTGAACTCCCTTAATGCCTTCAAGGTGCCCCTGCGGAGAAATTGCCGTAATACAGCGGTGATTCTGGACACGATCAAGGCTAGAACGGGTGCTGACTCTGGTATTGCTGGCGCTGGCGCTGGTCCTGACGTTGCCGAGCACAATGTTTTTGACCTCGAGGGCGCGGCAGGTACGTTAGCAAGTGAGATACAGCGAATTGTGCACGATGGTGGCCTGCCTGAAAGCGACGTGACCGTGCTGGTTTATGGTTTGAGCGAGAAGGCGTTGCTGGACGCACTGCCTGAACGGCTAAGAAACAGGATGGTTTTGCTGGATGAGTTCTCCATGCAGACGTTCCCGCCAAGTCAAATCAGCGTGTCGAGAGTTGACAGTTTCAAGGGGCTTGAAAATGAGGCCGTTATTTTGGTGGGGCTGCCTCATAAGATAGATCAGCCAGCGCTGAACGTGCAGGCTTATGTGGCAATGAGCCGCGCGCGGTCGGTGCTGTCGATTATTTATCTGGATCAGGACGATGCGGTCTGAGAGCGGTATGCATTTGTGTATGAGGAACTGCAATGCTGGAAAAAGAAGAACTCAGTAAGCTCCGCAGCGAAGTGACAGAAGGTTTAAACAATACGCTGGGCGGTTGCAGGAGCTGAGTGCAACACGGTCATTGAGTTGAAGCTGGAGCATCATGCCGCATGGTCATGGCCTTCTGCATCACCTCAGCCATAACTTGGATGGGGCACTTGAAGTCAAAGTGCGCAACAGATCTGGACGAAACACACGCTCGCAACTGGCGTAGAAGCTGTTGCAGTCGACCAGTGCGTATACCGGTTCAGCCATGGGTGAGGTGATTCCGCAGGCTATGAGTGACGACGCCCCAGATCGTCAGCTCATCGTTCTCCAGGATGTAACGCGGAGAGTAGGCCGGGTTCTCCGACTGGAGGATGAACTGGCCCTGTTCCTGTGCCAGGCGCTTTACCAGGACATCGCCGTTTAGGCAGGCAACGACCACATGCCCAGGTTTCGCCGTGATGGCGCGGCTGACGATCAGATGATCGCCGTCGAAGATGCCAGCCCCGCTCATGCTGTCACCGCTCACGGCAACCACATAGGTGTGCGGTGCTTGCAGATCCATCAGAGCATCAAGCGACAGCTTATGTTCCATGTGATCCAGCGCTGGGCTGGGAAAGCCAGCTGGAACGCGTGCTTCAAAGAGGGGAAGGACTGCGCTGCTGCACTGCAGCGGGCCGAGGATAAGTGCAGTGTTCATAGCGAGATGCTCAATAACTGTATTTATATTAACCCGGCAATCAAATACACCAAATCATGCTGCGTAGGCGATCCGCGTATTGAAATAACTTTTCTGTACTGATTTTCCTTAATCGCTGACATCGAAAGGTTACCGGTAGCTACGCCCTGAATGTGCTCACTCCATCAGGTCATCATCGGGCGTCTGCGTTCGATGTAGTCCCTTGATGCGAACCTCCTCATTGCAGGCTTGTGCAGAAATCTGCCCAGTCTGCCATCAGAGCTCTGCGCTTCTCCAGAAGATCGGAGCGTGAATAGGCTGCCTCGGTCTGGTCGCGTTCGTCATGCGCAAGCGCAAGTTCGCAAACCTCTCGCGGGTAGTTGGTGCATTCGTTTGCCCAGTCCCGGAAGGTCGATCGAAAGCCGTGCCTCGTGATGTCTGCATGCCCTAGCTTGTACAGTAGGTTGCGAACTGCGTTGCCATGCATGACGCCGTTCTTCCCTTGCCCAGGGAAAAGATAGATTGAATGAGTCTTATTCATGGTCTTTAGCATCTCGACTACCTGGGGCGACAGTGGGATGACGAAAGGTTTTCGCATTTTCATGCGCTCAGCCGGAAGTGCCCAGGTGCCAGCTTCGAGGTCAAACTCGGACCATTGAGCATGTTGGATCATGTGGTAACGAGCACCGGTCAGAATCAGCAGCCTGGTTGCGATGGCGTCACGTGTATCGATGTTGGCTAGAGCGGCTATCAGCTTCGGAGTGTCTTTCCATTGTAGTGCTGGGAAGTGCTGGCGCTGCCTGGCCTTCTTCTTCTCTGCCTTGCTCAGCAAGTTGTCCAGGTGTCCGCGCCAGCGGGCAGGGTTGTCCCCCTCGCGTAAGCGCCGAGCCTTGGCTGCATCCAGTATTTGCTCGATCTGGCCCCGGACTTCATCAGCGGTACGGGTCTTGGTTGCCCAGATGGGTTGCAATGCAGCAAGCACATGCTCGGTACTGATGATGTCAGCAGACAGGTTGCCCATGGTTGGAAAAGCGTAGAGCTCCAGTTTGCGTAGCCAGCCTTTCCGCCATTTCTCAGACCAGCTGCCGCCGTGTGCCTGCTGGTATTCGCGAGCGAGATCCTCGAACGTCATGCGACGTGCTGCGGCTTGGCGTTCGGCCTCGCGCTTGGCTTCTTTTGCCGCGTCGCGGGCTGCGAGTGGGTCGCTTCCGGAGGCTAGGAGCTTGCGTTGGTCGGCGGCCAACTGTCGGGCTTGGCCGAGTGTGACGGCAGGGAAGGGGCCTAGCCCCATTTCGCGGCTTCGGCCGTCCAGCTTGTAGCGAAAGATCCAGCTTGTGCCGCCGCTCTTGGATACCTGGAAGTACAGGCCGTCGCCATCGTTGGTTTTTCCTGGCGTGGCAGCTTTGGCGATCGACTCCACTGTCTTGCTGGTTAGCTTACCCATTGCTCCTCCTCAAACCCACACCCCTCAACCCACACTCTGACCCACACCTTGGTCGCGGATTTTATAGGTGGTTACTGGATGTCTTGGGATGGATGCTAAGCTGTAAGCCGCTTATTTACTAGGGCTGTAGGATCTTGTTGGATTTCTTCGGGCAATAAAAAAGCCGGCTTGTGGCCGGCTTTTCTTCAGTGCTTCGACTTACTTCTGATAAGCCTCGGCAGCTTTGATGATGGCGGCGCGGGCGGCGTCGGCGCCTTCCCAGCCTTCGACCTTGACCCACTTGCCCTTCTCGAGATCCTTGTAGTTCTCGAAGAAGTGCTTGATC
>JBLXCH010000102.1:0-11909 GCA_048265065.1 Motiliproteus sp.
GTGCTATGCATCGGCGTGGTCTGGAACAATTGGCAGCGCAGTAGTCGTACAACCAATCTTTATTTGGTCATCAGCAGATCTTCATCGACTAACTTGATTTTCCATTCCACATAAATGGCGACATGAGTGAGCGGGTGATGACCATCCTGGAAGCCCGCTTCCCGAGCACCGAGATCTACAGTATCGATGAAGCCTTCGCCGATATGACCGGCCTTCCCGAACCTCTGGAATCGATAGGTCGTCAGGTGCAGGCTGAGGTAAAACAGAAGACCGGCATTCCCGTCGGCATTGGAATCGCCACCACAAAGACGCTGGCCAAATTGGCCAATGCCGCAGCCAAGCGCTGGCAAAAGCAGACCGGGGGTGTCGTAGACATTCGCGACCCCGTTCGACGTGACAAACTGCTCAAAGCTATGCCGGTTAAAGAAGTCTGGGGCATAGGCCCGCGCATGCGCGCTCACCTTGAAGGCATGCAAATTAGATCCGCCTGGGACCTGGCACAGATGGACGCCTGGACATTGCGCAAGCGGTTCAACGTGGTGGTGGAGAAGACGGTGCGAGAACTGCGCGGAGTAGCCTGCTTGGAGATTGAGGGCGAGATCGAACCCAAGCAGGAAATCTGCTCCAGCCGTTCATTCGGCAGGCGACTGCGCAAGTTACCCCATATACAGGAGGCCGTCACTAGCTATGCCATGCGTGCTGCAGAAAAGCTGCGCAACCAGCAATCACTTTGCCGGCAAGTGCGGGTCAGCCTGCGCACGGGGATGTTCAACCCTACTGAAGCCAAATATGCCAATGGCATCCTCTGCCAACTCCCCTACCCGACCGACGACAGCCGATTGATCATCAAGGCCGTACAGGCTGGGCTGAAGCAGGTCTTCAGAGAGGGATTCAGCTACGCCAAAGCCCAAGTGCTACTCCTGGATCTCTGTCGCAAGAATGAGTACACACCAGATCTGTTCGCACCCGAACAACCCGTAAAAACCGAGCGACTGATGAGCGCCCTGGACGCCATCAACAATCGCTGGGGACGTGGAACGCTGCAACCAGGTCGTATTGCAAAACCAGCCGAGTGGGCAATGCGTAGAGAACTGCTCTCGCCCGCCTACACCACTCGCTGGCCTGAACTCATGGTCGCAAAAGCCAGATAGCCTTCATCCGAGCGCGTCGTCTTTGATCTACGACGGCTCAGCGCACCCTTACACAGATAGCTAGCACGTCCAGCTTCAAGCGCAGGCGAAGATCATCTTGGTTTGTATGTGGCGACGATACGCCCCCACTCTTCAGCATGAGGCGAATGCCAGCGTGCCGCGCTGTAGGCCGGACCAAAATCGCCTCCACCCAAGTGCTAACAGATGCCTCGCCACAGCTCATCGGACTCAACAACAGCTATAAATCTGCTAGCAGTAAACCCATCAGGAAACAATGAGTCCCGGCCATCGTCATCAACCTGGTCCAGCGGCCTCAGAAGATGCTTCTCGTCACGCAGAATGACCTCCAGCGCTTCACGGGAAACTACTTTGAACCCATCGATGGACTGCCCGTCAAGTTCAATGGATGTATCGACGATCCAGGCCCGCAGGTGTGCCTCAGGATGATGACCGCAGTAGCCTAATCTGGAGCGCAGATCTTGATCAGCAACCAGAGCTTTGGTCACCGCATGACGCTTACGCCGGAGCTGCCAAGCGGCCTTACGCAATGTGTTGGTACGATGCAACCAAACCTCATGGGTGGTCGAGCGGATATAACCTGACTTGACCTCAATGAGCAGCAGCAGGCCATCCCGTTGGCAGATCAAATCCACCTCGCCGGCATCCTCCTCGCCTGTCACGGGAGGCCGATATCCCACCTCCACGACAAAACCTTGTTGTCGAAAGCTCTCTGCCAGCGCTAGCTCGACTCTCTGCGTTTCTGCTTGTACATCAGCTCTGCGTGCATTCACGCGCCGCAAGTTATTGATGGCGGCCGTCAGGTTGTTCTGCTGCGCACCAACCCAAGGAAATTGGAAGCTATATCGGCCGATTTTGTAGAAGGGCTGTTCGTGTAGGCGTGGAGCCGGCATCCCTGGCTGCTGCTTCAATTGCTGAGAGAGCGTTTTGAGGTCACTGGTCCAGAACTTGAGAATGGCCTTCGCTGAATCAGCACTCCCCCGCGGATGTTCATCACTTACAGTCCAGCCTTTGATCCGGCGGATTTTTTCGTCCTCCTCGGACCAGGTCATCGGAAACCTGTTCTCGCCTGACAGCAAACCATCCAAGGCCAGCCGACCGAGCGCATGAGCAAGCACGCCCGACTCGTGTAAATACCCCTGAAATGGTTGGATGTACTGACTCTGAAAGAATACCGAGGTCAACTCGCTCGCTAGCAATATGTGGTGAAGCTGAACTTGGGCCCCATCACTGAGAGAGATCCGGTCACCCAATCCATAAATCTGCTGCAGTTGCAGCTCGCTGCGAATTGCCTTGATATAGGCCAGCTGATTCAGCTCATGGTTCTCCGGTGAACCGATAATTTGCTCGGCCAAGCCAGAGACGACGAATGCCTGAACAGCACGATTCATCCAGTAATGCCAAAGCAGATCACCCTTGCGCCCAGTCCGCTGCCACCGCTCTGTTCCGGCCTCAGACTCGTTATAGATAACCGACTCACCAGCTTCTAGCTGGTAACGGCACTCCGGATCGAAGCAGAACCAGTCAATCGAACCCTCGTAGTCGATCCGCTCTTGGGTCGCCGTAATCAGAACGGCCAGCCATTCGAGATTTTCACGACACCTGGCCGCATCCGCATGGAGCGACTCAGGAAAAATGATCGGTGACAGGTGACGTTTCAGCGACTGCCCAAGTCTGGACTCGGTCAGGCGAAAGTCTTTTTCTGAACACGACTGCAGCTTCCTCAGAATGATGCGATCGTATACCTGCCACTGCAAATCAGAGCGTTCATCGGAGGTATCTCCAGCAAACGCCTCATAGGCCAGCACACTTAGGTAGGAAAACAGTTCCAGTGGGGACAAGTGATCAAGGCGCTTTTCCGCGCCGGCAATCAGCTCATCAAAGGGTTTGAGTTGGTCCAGTAAGCGGTCACAGACACCGAAGAATACTTGCCACTCAATCCCGGTGAGCGATGCGCGCAGTTCAAGCCAAAGCGGCGAAGCAGTACGCACAAACAGCTTCGAGTAACGAATCGCCCATCTGAGGCTCTCTGGGGCATTTCCAGCCAGCTCCAGCAGGCGCTCGATGCTGATTGCAGTGTCGAAGTGCAGCACCCGAGCGAGGGCAAGACTGGCCAACTCGGATTGAGTAACTGCATCCGCATCACTCCAGAACGGCGCGGCAGCGAGGCCCATCGCCCGGTCGAGAGAGGAAAAGTTTTTTCCTCCAGGCCGCTGATCCAGGAAATGATGCAGGCTCTCATCAAGGGCACAGCCCTTGCCGAGTGCAAACTGACTCCCTTCATAGACAGACAGGTAATGCTGCCGGCAATGCTCCCACTTTTCTGTCATCCCACAGCGCTCACGGCAAATTTAGACTCCTGACCAAAGTAAGCTATCAGCGGGCTTGGGCTCCAGAGACTCAGTGCAGGTTGGAGGCTCTATTTCATCGGTAAGACATCCGGGCTGAAAGTCAGAACCCCTGATGGTACAGAGTGGTCTGTCAGGGGCACAGCTGATGGCTTAATGACTCATCAACTTACCCCTAATCATGCCCGGCACTTCGCTATAAGGGCTTCCTAGTCGACAACGCCAACCGGATCGACACCGGTGCGTTTGCGAGTATCAGCGCTGCCGGAAATCAGGTAAACGAGGTCACTTGGCTTGTTATTGCCAAGCTCCGCGACCAACTCTTCAACCGTAAATGCGCCCTCTTCTCCGGAGCGAACGAACGGGTAGAAGTGAAAAATATGAGCCTTGTACCCGCCCATCTGAACCGGGGCCATACCAGTAAAATACTCAGTCCGGCTACGATTCATAGCCATCACTGCGTGCCCCTTCCCGCCTGCCGCTGTCGGAATCGCCAGGTCGAAAGCGATGATGTCCATGAAGCGAGATTCATCTTTCATTTGGGGGATCGAGCGCATTTGGCCGAGCCAATCACTCCAGCACGACTGCAGAGCAGTGCTTGAGTTGTATTTTTCTTGCGCTTTATAACAAAGGAAGTGTGAAAAACTGGTGCGCGGATCAGAATTGCGCACTGAAGCTCCGACACTTGCGAGCGCTCCAACAGCTGCAAGCCCGCCATTCCCAGAGCCCAGCCCCGCAGTAATAAGGGAATCAGATGAACCTGCTCCGCCCTGCGGACGAAGGTCGTCAGGGCCGCCATAGGTCGGACGCATATAGAGCGGCGTCTCGATAATGGCTACTTCAGTGGTGCTGATATAGGTCAGCCTCCCCTCGGGGTACCAACTCAGTTTGGGGTAGCCGAACAGAGACATTGCCTTTTCAGTCTGTGTTTCATGAAGGCTGAGGTCCACAGGCTGGGCATTAACCCAACGATCAAGTCCCGTTTCACGGGGTACGTAGGTAACATTCATGCCATCGACTTGGGTTGTAACCTCGCCCGGGACGGGTAGCATTAGCCCGGCGCACCCCTGGAGGGCGGTAAGGCTTGCAAAGGCTAGAGCGATTCGAATAGAGCGTGGTTTGATCATGGTGTGGTCTCCTTTTGATTCTATTTTCCACACTTCTCGGAGGATGCAAGCCCAAGGGCGATTACGATTGCAGGTAAAACAAACCCGCCAGAAGACGGGTTTAAATTGGGCCGCAAGTCTACTAGTGGTTAAGCAGGCGGGCTAAGGGTATGTGTATGTCTTGGACGACACCGCTGTAGCTGCAGAGGCTCTGGCATTGATTCGCTATTTCGAACTTTTACCACTCACCTGACGCTCACTCCATTGCACCTTCACCGCCTGAAATGCCCCTAATACAGGGGCAAAGTAGATTGATGGTGCCTGCTTCGCAGCCACGAGAAACTCCCGCATAAAACCACCCATCACTACCTCCTATCATTCGGGCTCAGACCGCCCAGAGTCATAACCTTTGTCGGAATGGTCACACATCAGTCTTTAACGATAGCACTACCAGCATCCAGTGTCATAAGTATCTCCAAATCTATCAACTCGCATCGCTAGACGCTGAACTGGATGAGTTGCTCTCCCCCTAGAGGCAAATTAATTGCCACCCACTCCGGCCATCCTAATGCAGCCCGAATCAGACGCCTGCATAAAATGCGGGAGTATATTTTGCTCGAACATGAATAGCCGATCGATAGCGGCCCAAAGCAGGCTTCAACCGAAGCACACCATCTTCCATCTCGACCATTAATAATTCCCCCTCATCTCTAATGGAACCGCTCGGGAGTACACTCATCAAGCACTTTAAAATCTCTTTTCTGAGCGAATCCACAACCAATATGGCTAATGAACTACCCAAGACAGCGCTCCCAAGGTATAGAAAAGTTTCACGGACAACATGACCATACGAGTCACTAAAACTACGTACATCTTTAAATGCAATTCGTCCGGAAAATTCTTCCCCGCTATTTGCAGACCTAGCAGGTGGACAACTTAATCCGCTCAACTCATCCGCAACCCCTTCTAGGCGCCAGGAAATATAGTTTGCTACCTCTTGCACACTCTCCAGAAAAAGAACCTCGGAGTATGGGCCTGGGATATTCAATCGAAACGAACCTGCCAATTTCGCTCACCTATCGTATGAAACCCTGCCAAGGGCATGCCCAGCAAACCAAGTGCAAAAGGGTTCACTTTTGTGCACCTACACCGGCAACAGGCAAGGGCCAAGCTTGGTAATTTGGTTCACTTTTGTGCACCTTCTTACATCTACCTAGCCCACTACAGAATGACCTCCCACGCCTAGGACAACACTAAAATGATACCTCATGCCTCCAATACGCAATGCACCTGCTCAACAGAGACGGTTTTTTTTGTTGGCCTCGAAGCCCCATACGCCGTGCACTTTCTCCGGATACGTACGTGACAAAACCAGCGACAAACTCATCTGGAGGGTTGCACTGGTTCTAGCCTCTGTGAAATCATCAAGGTGTCCGCTCAGACTCATGAGAGCCTGCAGCAATGACTAGCTGGTTCCAGCACTTCAGGTCAGAACATCGATGCACAGGCGTCGACTGCAGACCGAGCCCTAGTGGCTCTACCCTCTACTTATGAACAACGTGGTCCTTATCGGACTACCTGTTTCTATCTCGATATCCAGCGAGCCTGCTTTTGCGCTATTAGCTGCAAGGGGCTGCTACGCCAATCTACCCTCTGTGGTACGTCGACCATTTGTGTTGGTTAGCTATCCACCAAACCGGTGATCTCCTCTCGTATCTCCGCTCTGCGGAGCAGCTGTGCGACACACAGCCTCGGACTATGAGAAACAATCACGCGCGAATCATTTAATGCGGCGGAGCATCGTCAGCCCGCCAGCCGTTCTCCGCCGTCCATCTAGGACACAAACGGTCGTGCATTTCCGGTGCAACAACCCTCTCCGGGTAACTCACCTATCTAAACCTGCAGCCAGATGCAGGGAACACTCCCTGTTAACACTAACCAACTCCTGGCGGAGCTGGGTGCGCCCCTTATAAGAATTTCTATTACCCCTCTAGGGCATTAGCCCTACAACCTTCTATGGATCGCCATTTATGCCACAACACTCGAAACACGCATCAAAAAACATGGGATACGGACGAGACCCAAAATACGCAGCCAAAAACAAACTAAGAGATCACTTCAATTCCGGGCACCATGCAACCACGATTACACACAGCGAACGCTTCAACCTCTTCATTGACTGGATAGAAGAGCATCACAAAATATACGACCTGTGGAACATAACAAACGGTCATTTACTAGCGTACGCAGAACACATCAAGACCCTAATGAATGACGAGAGCATTGCTGTATCAACCGCACACAACAGAATCTCATCATGCAACGTCGTTTTAAAAATAATGCGCGGAGACAATCATATCCGCATAGATAAAATTGCTAGAACCTTAGAAAAAAAACGCTGCTACGTCCGCAGCCAAGTCCCAGACGGAATTTATCTCGACGAAATACTCCAAGCCCAATATCAACTGAGAAACAATGGAAATATTCGACTTGCCGCCATACTCGGCCTCGCACGAACATTAGGAATGCGCCTCAGAGAAGCAGTTTTATGCGACCTTCAGCGCTTAAAAAGGGAGGCACAAAAATTTGGAAGAATCAATATTCAGGAAGGTACCAAGGGCGGACGAAAAGGATCTCACGCGCCTAGATGGATTGATATTAAAGAATGCGCCGCCGACGCTATTGATTTTGCAATTCTCGCGTCACCACCCAACAGCAAAAATCTTCTCAAACCGAATGAGACATACATTTCATTCATACGCTCAGTAGTCAGATACAAAGGCAAAAGTCTTGGAGGCTATGGCATCCGCAAAATTCACGACCTTAGAGCCGCATATGCCTGCGAGCGCTACGAGCAAATTACAGGACACCCAGCACCTGTAATTGCAAAGCGACAGGCCATGTCAAAAGAGGATCTTAAAATTGACAAAGAAACTCGAAGGCTTATCAGCAGAGAGCTTGGCCACGAGAGGATAGAGATCTGCAACTCCTACATTGGGAGTTGCAAACAATGACCTCAACAATGGAGATTTTTATTGCAGGCGTGCTCAAAGGAGCACCCGCAACTCGTAGACGCCATATACAACGAGCGAACACAATTAAACTGGCAATCGAATCACGATGGAATATTCGTCACCCAGCCCAATATCAGGTAAAACACCTGCGCTGGTTTCTATCTGAGCACACCAAGCTCGATAAACCTAACGCTCGATACCAGTATTGGTTGACCGTGAAGCTGATAGTGCAGAGACGGGACAAAGTGGCTGACTGGCTGCCACTACTTAAGGGGGAATGGGACTCTCCCGCCTGAACGAGCGAATCTAATCCAAGAACCCCCGACGCGAACAGTGACTTGTCGCCGACCAGATCCAAAGCCAATACGTTCTCCGGAATGTAAGCCGTGGTGTTGACGATGTCATAGGCCGGCGCCAGCCGGGCATCTAGGGAGGTTCATCTGGAAAATCGGGTGAAGCTCCCGGTGCCGATATTCATCCAGGCGCACAGGTATCAGCACACTTATCGCTGCCTGCGCTTTGGCCTCTTCATGGTAGCGGAACAGATAATCTCCGGCAGATCTGAGGATGCTCCCGCTTTCGACCTCTGGTGTTGCTAGCTGCAGCACGGCCGTCATCAGTCAAACACTCCCTGAATCTCGTCCAACGTAGGTATGGTCGCAGGCACTAACGCGAACTCACAGTCCAGAGCTCCCAGCACTCTTGCATAGGCCGACATCCCTACCGACAAGTCACCCCTCTCGATGGCGATGACTTTCTGCCGGGTAATGCCAGCCAAGGAAGCCACCTTGGCCTGGGTCAGGCCGCGATTCAGGCGGCGCTGCCGTATCTGTTCGCCAAGGCGTCTGGTAATAAGCGAGTAGTCCATGTTCTATATACGTAACAAAATAGATTAAATGTGCCGTATACCTAACCATGGAAAAATCAAAGCTAACCCGGTTAGCGGCTAGATCGGGCACAGGCTCTCTCGGAAGTCCCGAATAAGTCCTAAGCAGAGGAAAGTATCTTCTGTGAGATACCAACATCGCGCTCATCCCTTGTCGCCAGGCTTAACTTCTCCTTACCTGCCCAGCCTGACCTGCTGACAGCCGCCTATCCAGCTGCCTGCAGATCAATCCGCCGATAGTGCCCAGGACAATCAAAAATAACGGCACACCCACGATTACGTATCCCAAAGGTTCCACTTGCTCCCCCTACGTCTAACCAATGAGCTTGGCAAATCGCCCCAATGCAGCCACAGAAGTAACTTCTGTAGACCCTTTACGGCCAACTGGCCTCCAAGATGGCGCCACATTCCCATACCTCACGGTGGCCGCTACCCAGGGAACTCCGGAAAAGTCGCATGTGCTGAATATAGGGCTCCCGATGAACCGGAGTTTTGCTGCATGACACGAACAAGTTTTTCCTCTGGCGGGTTACGCAGGCAAACGTAAACAGATCCGGTCAAAGCACTTTCTGGTAGAGATTGAAGCAAGTGCTGCCATGGCCGGGGCCACTGCTGCTGATCGCCCCCTTCTCCCCCGAGGCTTGTAACGCCCACATCCGTCTCTACTGGAAACCAAGCTGCGTATTCACGAGCGCTCTATATGCGGCTACTCCGATACAGCGTTGTATTGCAGTGGTTGCATCTATGCAGGCGGCGGGGGTCATTGTTCGCAGCCCAGCCTAGCTGGCGGATGCTCCTTGACCCACAAAACCGGCACGAAATGCCTGATTTACCATCTCGCTTGAGCTGATCTAGGTAGGTGTTCACGCTTGGCTGCTGTAGCCACTGCCGATCCAATCGTTTCCTTAACGCACATTCTTGCCTCCACACCCAATAGATCAGGCAAGGAAATGCAGCGATCAGACCAAAAATTAGAACCATTGCTTGCTCCGTAATGTGATGCCACCTGTCACTCTGTCTGGACTTACGCCTTTGGCTCAGAAGATGAAAGGTGGGGAAGTTGCTTTTGTGATTACGGCTCCCAGTCTCCACCGTTTCTGGAATACGCAAGCTCGCTCAACGCCAGTGCAGAGGCATGAGGGTCGCCTAGAGGTCGGTTGGCCACTAACAGAAGTTACTTCTGTGTGTGCCAGGGGTGTGCTGCGGAGGCTTGGTAACGGTAAGCCGGCACGCTTTTCTATCACCCCGGTGTTGACGCGTTGGCTGATGGCAATTCTGGGGCTGGCCTCGCTACGTACTAGGCATTCTAGCCAGTCACACGTCTTGAATGGTTTGGCGAAAATCCTACAGGCACGTCGAGGTGCCGAATGATCGTGCTTAGCCAGGGCTCTATGAGGGGTGCACAGCAGCCAGTGACGGGTTGTTCGGACTCAGAGTGCCGTTCCGTCGGACTATGCGAAGCCGGTCTTGCACAGAAGTAACTTCTGTCGCTCGGCCACTCCGAGGTTTGACCCCCTCCGAGGGGCCTAATTAGCCAACTTTTTAATAGCCCAGATGAGAAGCTCCTCTCTGCAATCTAATTGATGAGGAGCGTTACGAATGCGTGAGGTTGTTAAGAAAATCAATGAAATGCAGGACTCGTTAGATCAGCTCGACAATTATCTAAAAAGCTTGACGGGTGGGCTCAGCGAGGAAATTTGGAGGACGGCCCGTGAGCAGAAAATTGTGCTGGTTCGGTCTGTGCATATCAGGCAGTGCCCGAATCGTTTCAGGATTGAGTGGTGCCGCCTGAAACATATCAAGTCGGATTCCTTTGCTAAATCCAAGGTGTATTTCAGCCGGATAAAGCTAAACAACTGCTCGTCTAAAAAGACGTTTAAGCAGAGCCAAACATTGATGGGCAAGCTCGATGACTTTCACCTGGGGATCTTCAATGAATACGACAAGAAGTTTGCTGTAATTCGCGAAATGGCCGAGGCGAACGGAGACTATCGTGAAGGGTTGAAAAAAATTAAACGCATCTTCGAGGATATTGAAATTTAATCAATATCTTGATTTTGATGGAGCCCAAAATTGGCTCCATCAAAAAAAACCACCAAAATATCGATAAACTCACTGCATAACTACCATGGCGTAGAAACGTGAAACATACATGATCAAGGGGCAGTAGCGAAACTCATCGCTCTGTTTCCGCTTAGGCCACCTCAAGCCTATTCACCAAAAACTGCATCAGCTTTAACCGGCTGACTGCTTGCCATAACACTCAGCAATGGCAAATACAGGCACACTCCAAATGCCAAGCAGCCATAATCACTGAGAAGGCAACTAATGCCTCTAAGTCCATCTATCTATGAGGAGAATAGATGGGCAAAATTTCGAGAAATTTATATGCAGCAATTAGAGCAAAAAGCGGAAGATCGCTTCATCCGACTCCCCGAACTCATGTACATCACCGGGAGGAAGCGCTCCACAATCTACCGAGATATCAAGGAAGGCAACTTCCCTAAACAATTTAAGCTCGGCAACAGCAGATCCGTAGGATGGCTTAGCACTGAAGTCTATCGGTGGTTGCAGAACCAAGACCGCGCATAGCGGTTCACTACCGACAACATAACAGTAAATTAGGAAGGCGCCGCCATGAAACATCTTATGTGGCGCCTTTTTTATAACACCCCTTATGAAATTAGCGGAACAACAACTGTAACGAAGCACATATGCCACTTGCATTTTCAAAAAAACATGGACACTGAGCATATCTAAGAAAAAACCACAAATAACCCAGCGGGCCAT
This sequence comes from Motiliproteus sp., assembly GCA_048265065.1. GTDB lineage: Bacteria > Pseudomonadota > Gammaproteobacteria > Pseudomonadales > Balneatricaceae > Motiliproteus. The sequence goes on from JBLXCH010000102.1 coordinate 11,314, forward strand.
ATACATGAAATATCTCGGATTACTACTCCATAAATTCATCAAAATTCCATCCAACGAATCACCCAGCAATGGATACAAAACGATAATCTATCCAAATCCTGGCCAACCGATTGTTATTTATGACTCGCTATATCATGGACAAATCGCTTCAGAGCAGCAGCTCAGCGAGATCTCTAAACTCTGGGAAGTTGAGGAAGAAGTTTTTGAAGACCTGAACACAGCCGATTTACGCTACCTAGCTCCTGAGCTTGGCTTTCCCACCCTGGAAGTAAATCCATGTACAGGCCTACCGATGTTGAATGATGCCATTGACGTAGCGGGGAACGTTTACGGCATGCACTACACCGAACCAGATCCCCTGTGATTTGCATAGGCATTGGAGCGCATCTGCTGGTGGGGAGTAGGGTCTCGCCCCAAAGCCTATCCTGCACCCCAATAAGCTCATCCCACCTCGTCGTGTACCTTGGGCTCAATATTTCCCGACGCATAGCCCACATAGGTGTAGCTGCCTACACCAGCTAATGACTGCCTCTGTCCGATCCAGGCCTGTTGCGACGGACTCAAAACGGCCAAGAGCGGCCTGTCGCGACCGGGGG
>JBLXCH010000103.1:0-11896 GCA_048265065.1 Motiliproteus sp.
GCCGTCATCTTTGCGTGTACGTCGTACGGGCATCTAAGCCTCCTGAGAGTGGGTGGGCCTGCCGAGCATAGCGCGACGACAGAAGAGCGACTCCGGTTGGACAGCCGGTACGCACAGAAATAAGCGCAAGCGCGCCATGGAATGGAACACGACCTCAGCCGCCTGACTTCTTCGCCTTGAAACCGCGCTTGGTCAATTCCTCGAGCAGGAGCGGAACATGATCGCCTTGAATCTCGATGACACCCTCTTTGAGCGCGCCACCGGTCCCGCAACGGCGCTTGAGCGCACTGGCAAGCTCCTTGAGCTCGGCTTCGGCCAACGGTATGCCGGTGATGGTCGTCACGGTCTTGCCACCGCGCCCCTTGCTCTCCCGGCGAACCCGGGCGATGCCGTCGCCTTCGGGGATGATCGATTGCTTGCAGATGCAGGCGTCCAGGGGCTGGCTGCAATCGGGGCAGTGCCGCCCGGCATCGGTGGAAAACACCAGCCCGCCAAGGCCAGACAAGGAAGTGGTTTTCTTGGCCACACGAACCTCTTGAGCGAAGAAATCGGCGCCGCCAGAGTGAGCGCCACAAAGCCGGGCAATTTAACAGCAATTAGGGCTCGTACGTAGACCTGAGAATGGTCCAGACCATGAATCGCGCAATCGGTAACCGGTGCGAGCCGGCCATGGTCAGCGGCTTGCGGAGAACATGTGCTTTGCACCAAAGGCGGAGCAGGCCTCGAGGCCGCGCGCCCTGCGCCTGTCATATCTCGTCGAAGACGGTCGCGGAGCGAGACCAGGTAGACGCGATCGCCCTTCGACGAGGCGAGAACGAATCACATGGGCTCAGCGGCGGACGGCCTACGTCAAAGCCGTCCGGCCGGCGCGTAAGGCTCGGGATCGATGCAAGGCGCCTGTCCAGTCATCAGATCGGCAAGCACCTGGCACGAAGCAGGCGCAAGCACCAGACCGTTGCGGAAATGGCCGCAGTTGAGCCAAAGCCCTTCATGCCCGGGTACCGGTCCAATATAAGGCACGCCCTCGGGTGAAGCGGGACGCAAACCGGCCCAATGCTTGACGACCTCGGCATCGGCCAGCGCCGGCAGCAGATCGATGGCTGTCTCCCTGAGACTCTCCAGCGCATCTTCGGTCGGCGTCTTGTCGAACCCAACGTCCTCCAGCGTGCTGCCCACGAGGATATGCCCATCGCGTCGTGGAATGGCGTAGCGCCGCTTGGCCAGCACCATGCTCGACAGAAAATTTTCGGCGCATTTGAAGAGGATCATCTGCCCTTTCATGGGTTTGACCGGAAGCGTTAGCCCCAGCGTTTCAAGCAGCTGTCCACTCCAGGCACCCGCCGCTACGACAACCTGATCGGCACGCATCTGACCTTGGGCCGTTTGCACGCCAACGATACGCGCCCCCTCATGGACGAAACCGCTTACGGGACAGTGCTCGAGGATCGTTACATTGGGCAACTTGGCTAAAGCGGCCCGCAGCGCTTGGAGCAAGCGTGGGTTACGGACATTGGCGACACCCGGCATGTATATCGCCCTGGCAAAGCCCGCGCCAAGCGCAGGTACAGCCCGATGCACCTGCTCCATGCCGACCCGGCGCAGCGGACGCCCTTCGCGCTCGGCCCAGGCCAACGCCGCGTCCTCGTCATCCAGATCCAGCCAATACAACCCTGTCTCGTGCACCTCGGGATCGATGCCGGCCTGCTGAAAAAGCGCGTCACCCAGCTGCGGATAATAGTCCTGCGACCAGTGCGCCAATGCCGTAACTGCGGGGCTATAACGCCACGGATAGAGCGGCGAGACTATTCCGCCGCCGGCCCAGGAGGCTTCGCGCCCCAGAAAATGGCGGTCGAGCAAGGTTACCCTTGCTCCATTCGCGGCCAAGCCATAGGCACTCAACAAGCCAATAACTCCGCCCCCAACCAGCATCACACTTCTTTCGTTAAAACTTGGCATTGCAAAAATCCGCTCTACACTGCTTCGCTAGTTTTTCCCAATATTCTGGAAAGGAAGCTGGAATCATGGAAAGGATGCACGGCCAAACTCTGGTCGAGCTGATGGTTTGCCTGTTGATTGGCGGCCTCTTGCTCACTTCGGCAGTACCCGCCTTGACCTCAACCCTGCAACGGGGCCAGCAGACGCAAGCCGTCAACCAACTGATTGGCGCCCTGCATTATGCCCGCAGCTCGGCAGTGATGGGACGCAAGACCATCGCACTCTGCTCCGGTGAAGCACCCTGCAATCCCGAACAGACCTGGCGGAGCCAGTTGCTGGTCTTCGATGATGTCAACAAGAACGGCCAGCTCGACAACGGTGAGACCCTGCTGCAACAAATTTTCCTGTTGGAAGGCTATAGCTGGTACTGGTCAAATTTCCGCAACCGCACATATATGCAGTTCGAGGCCGACGGCACTACTCGAGCACTGAACGGCACGTTCACGCTTTGCCATGCGGACAGCCCCACCATGCAAATCGTGATCAATTTAACAGGCCGAGCGAGAATTCAAGCAGCGCCGGGAGGAACAAGCTGCGGCTAAGGTACAGTTCGTCGCCCTATCAGCTCGCTTGTCCAACAACCGTAACGCTTTTCGTAGCCGTAACTTATGGTCACGGGGGCTGACTCCGGCGGAAACATAGCATGCAAAGACACAGCAGTGGATTTACCTTGATCGAGCTGATGGTTGTAATCGGCATCGTCGCGGTGATCGCCAGTTATGGCATCCCGCGGTTCAACTCGATGATGCAGAGCGGTCGACTTTCTACTCAGGCCAATGAACTGCAGGGTCTGATGCAGTTGGCTCGCAGCGAAGCGGTGACCAACCGCGTCATTACCCGTATTTGCGGCAGCACTGACCAGGCCACCTGCAATACCAATAGCTGGGAGCAAGGGGTCATTGTCTTTCGAGACAATGACGGCAATGGTAGCGCTGCTGCCGCCGAACTGGTTCGCGTAATGCCAGCAGTGACCAACGGCAACACCATTCGTGGGGTCAATGGTGCCATTAGCTTCCTAACCGACGGAACCCTGGTAGTGGGAGCAATGCTGCGCATTTGTGATGATCGTGCCGAGCCCAGCTCCAGACAGATTCGGCTGAATACATCCGGACAGAGCCGCATCAGCAGGGGCAACGCACAGGGAGATGTTGTATGTCCTTAAGGATAAAGAAGCAGAACGGCTTCACGATGGTCGAGCTGCTGATAGCCCTTCTGATTCTCGCCGTCGGTCTGCTTGGTATGGCCAGTCTGATGATGGCGAGCATGAAATCCAATCAAAGTGCAGCCATGCGCAGCCAGGCCAGTTGGCTTGCCTACGATATAATTGAGCGCATGCGCTTAAACAGTGATATGGCCGCCAACTATTTGATCGCTGCAGCAGAGGCTGCGCCAGCAGACCCCAACTGCAAGGCCAATGGCTGTAGCGCGAACAACGTCGCCACCCTGGATTTGCGCGAATGGAAGACTCAACTGGGCCAGGTAGGTCTCACTGGTTCCATTACTAAACCTGACGATGCCTACACCGTCTCTATCTTTTGGCAAGGGGACAGCGCTGCTGCCTGCGCACGGATTGATGGGACGCCTCAATGCTCGTTCGTTTTGAGGGCAGGCCTATGAACGCCCATCTGAAAGCAATCCCGCACAACCAGCGAGGCTTGACCATCATTGAGCTTATGGTCTCGATCCTGCTCAGCTCATTCCTGCTGCTAGGGGTTATGCAACTTTTCATTAACGCTAACAGCTCTGATAAAGCCAATTCGTCACTCGCCCGGCTCCAAGAAAATGGCCGCATTGCTCTGGACATGCTCAAGCAGGATCTGCGCAGAACAGGCTACCAAGGCTGCGCCTCACCTTCTGCGGAAAGCCGAGTCAACTCGAGCCGAAACTTTCCTCTTGATGCTATGGGCGTCCAGAATGTTGAGCTTAACGAAGGGGCTGGCACCGCCAGCGATAGTCTAGTGATGCGCCACGCAACACCCACTGTGATGCGCGCCACCAGTATCGATTCGGGCCAAGTGACCTTTATCAGTGGCGGTAATATTTCCTTCGTTGCCGGCAACCGTTACGAATTCATCCTCACCAATTGTGAAGACGTCGCGATTTTCACCGGCATCGCCTCGGCCCGCAGTGATAACCCAGACACCTCGACACAAGGCGCAATGCCCAATCGATACACCCTGACCAGCCTGAAGGGCATCAACAACGGCGCGCCGCCCAGCCTGTATGGCATCCCCAGCGGGCCAGGCTCGCAATTTCTGCAGGTCGTTGAAAATGCTTACGATATTCGCAACGACGCTACCAACGACAATCGGCCAACCCTCTATAAAAATGGAGCGGCCATGATTGCCGATGTCGAGAACTTCCAGGTGCTTTATGGAGTAGAAAATGCGGGCCAGACCCGTTGGCTAGATGCCGGCGACCTGACCGATGCGCTACGCCAGCGGGTCAGCCGCTTGCAGATCAGCCTGGTGATGTCCAACCCCGCAGAAGTTACAGACGCGGTCAATAACCAGGCGTTCGCCATTGCTAATATCGGGGCAGATACGCAACTCGCGGCCATTGCCGATCGACGCCTGCGCCGCGTTTTCAATACAGTTGTAGATGTAAGGAATCGGCCATGAAGCAGCGCAAGAGCCGTCGACAGCAGAGCGGCGTAGTCCTGGTGGTCAGCCTGATTTTGCTATTGCTACTCACCATTCTGGCCATCACCGCCTCGACCAGCTCAACCCTGCAGGAGCGGATGGCTGGTAATGCTCAAGAAAGCAACGTGGCGTTCCAGGCCGCCGAAAGTGCCCTTGCTGCCATGAATAACCAGGTTCGTGATGGTATAGCACCGGCAGCGGATGGCGTACTGCCCCTGAACTATCCAACTAGGACTGTCAGGGCGCGTATGCAGTCGACCTCGCGTTACGCCGAGGGGACTAGTCTGGATGCTGAGGAAAACAGCGGTACCCCGCAGATTATCATCTACGACTTCGTCAGCAGCGCCACTCTTGATCCCGCAGCGACCACGGCTGGACAGATAAACAACAGCAATACCAATGCCCGGCACCTGCAGGGCTATCGCGACCGCATCATTCAGTGAAGTACCCTGAGGATTCCACCATGAACAAGCGCCTCACAGCGTTTCATCGCTTGGCACTCAGCACTATGGCCAGCCTTTTGGTACTGCACAGTGCGGTCAGCTATGCCGACGACACTGAAATTTTCTTCGGCGGCTCGGCCATCGACGACAGCGTGCGCCCTAACGTGCTGTTTGTCCTCGACAACTCAGGTTCCATGGCCTGGCGTCTGGATAGCAACAGCAACCCTTCGGGCAGCCAACAATCACGGATGCAGGTGCTAAAGGAGTCGTTTGCTAGCATCATCAATAGTGCTGGGGCCATCAACGCCGGGATCATGGTGCTCAACAGCCGTAACGCTTATGACAATACGCGCATGGTTTACCCCGTCACGAACATTGACGCGGAACTGCCAACCTCGGCCCAGCTTGTCGCCAGCACGCCAAGAATTGAAGTCAGTGGTGACGATGCTAGCCAGCGAGTGGCGCCTAGCGCTCAGAACGCTGACATCAGCAGTACCTCGCTAACTATGGGAGCGCTTTCCGTCGCAACTCAAGTGCCGGGCAGCAACAGCAAAGCCTTGCCCAACAGCGGGTCTTTCTATCTGACCAGCGCTGGCTATGCTTGCGCCCTCAACCCGTCGGCCCTGAGCCCCAGAGCTGGTCGACCCAGCACCCAATGCAGTAACAACTCCGCGCTCTCTACGCTGAACCTGAGAGATTCAAACGCCGGTAATACAGCTCTCTTCTTATTCCCTGCAGTTAACCACCCGGCCAACTACACCATTACCAGTGCTTATCTGGAACTCACTCCAACCAATAGTCAAAAGAACAGCAGACGCCCTACACTTGACATAACCATTGAGCGTTCCAAGATACCGGCAGCACTCAACGACAGCTCCTTGCTCAGCCCCGCGGGCAATCCAAGAATCTTTATCAGCTCGTCTCCCCGTGCCTCCAGCTGGCAATCCGGCCAGACCGCCCAGTTCGACATCACCAGTTCAATACAAGATCTACTGAACGATGATGCGAATCCCATTGGCGACATGGTCATCAAGTTTCGCGCGCAAGAAGACCGGGACTATTCCTTTAATGCCCAAGGTGCTGCTTCAGACGTAATGCCACGTATCGTTATCAATTACTCGGCTCCAAGTACTCAATCCGAAGAGCGCATGGGTGCGCTACGCTTCCAGAACGTCGGCATCCCGCGTGGCGCTACCATTCAGTCTGCAGTTTTGAACTTCACCCCTGCTGCGTCCAATAGCGACCCGGTCACTTTTGCCGTAAAGGCGGAAAATACTGGCGACGCGAACATATTCACCGCGTCGAACCTGACCACCCGCGCCAAAACCGTCGCGACGGTAAACTGGTCCGCTCCCGAATGGATCAATGATAACCCCCCCGTAGAAGTTGCCGGCCCGGATGTGACTACATTGGTGCAAGAAGTTGTCAGTCTATCCTCTTGGTGCGGCAACAACTCGATGGCGTTCTACCTGACGCCGAATTTGCAACCTGGAGAAACGGGATCGCGCATCGCTCATAGTATTGACGGTGCCCCCGGCCTGCAGCCGACCCTGACGGTCACCTACACCGGAGGAGATGGTGGCTGCCTGAATCCGATCATAGAAGCCAGTGTCACTAACCCCAAGAACGATGCTTTTCAGGCTGACGATGGCAGCATGACCCTCGGTGGGAATACCCTACCTGTAGATCGCAGTCGCTTTGGTGCTCGTTATGAGGGGATGCCGATCAAAAGGGGCGCCACCATTCTGGATACCCAGGTCATCCTGACGCCCGCCAACACGATCACCACACCCAACACCAGCACTACAGTACGGTTCGAACGGGCCGACAGTGCTGCTCCATACACAGCAAGTACTTCAGATATCACCAACCGTGGCGATGAAGCGGATAGCACTTGCTCGATCACCCAGTGGAGCGCTGGCGTTCCGGTCATCTGCAATGGTTCCCAGCTTCGCAGTGGTCTGCAAAACATCGTTAACCGCAACGGTTGGCAGCCCGGCAATGCCGTAAGCATCATGTCCGTGCAGCCCAATGATACGGACCTCGAGGTTCAGGCCTACGAGAGCAACCCCGCACAATCCGTCAAACTGCGTATCAAGCTCGCTCATGGCGGTCTTGCCAGCAGCGCTAACACTGTTCGAACGCACCTGAACTCGCTGGTCCAGTCCATGACCACTGGCGACGGCACTCCGATAGTACCGACGATGAATGAAGCAGCCCGCTACCTCCGGGGTAGCCGCTCCGGCTTCACCAGCCCGATCACCAGCGCATGCCAAACCACCCATTTAGTGGTACTTACTGACGGCCAGGCCAACGGCAATGGCGCACAAAGCTCGATTGGTAGCCTGATTGGCAGCAGTTGCTCAGGCGATGCCTCGGACTCTGATGAGCAATGCGGCCGCAGCCTAGCCACTTGGATGGCTGAGGTCGACCAATCCAGCACCACTGGCGATAATTTCATCACGACCCACACGATCGGGTTCGCCTTAAATGCACTCGCGCCCAATACCCAACCACAGACCTTCCTTACCGATTTGGCGAATAACGGAAAGGGCAAGGCTTACACCGCTGAAAACGCCTCTGAGCTGAGCGCGGCCTTCAGCCAGATCCTCCAGGATGTATTAAGCACCGACACTACCTTCGTCAGCCCTGGCGCCACGGTTAACCAGTTCAACCGGCAGAGCAATAAGAACGAGGTGTACTTTGCACTATTCAAGCCGTCGGAAACCAACCGCTGGGTAGGCAACCTGAAGCGTTATGCCCTCAACAGCGGCTCGGGCGACATCATCCTCGATGCCGACAATGTCGGTGCCATTGACCCTAAGACGGGCTTCTTCAAAACCACCTCCCGTAGCTTTTGGACCACACCAGCCGACGGCAACAATACTGCGCTAGGTGGCGCAGCCGCCAAATTACCGTCCCATATAAGTCGCCCTGCCTATACCTATATAGGTAGCTCCTCACCGGCAGCTCCTGCGACCTTGACCGAAAGCGCTTACCTTCTAAAGGATGCCAATACCGCCGTAACAGCGGAAAAGCTTGGCGCGGCCGATGCAAGCGAGCGCACTGAACTAATCAACTGGATCCGTGGACTGAACGATGATGGCAGCGCCCGCAAAGCGATGGGCGATCCTCTGCACTCGGTTCCGCGCTTGGTGACCTACAAATGCAACAATTTCAGTGACGCAGCCCTGACCCAATGCACCAGTGAAGACCAAACTGCGTTTTTCGGTACCAACGAAGGCTTTGTGCACGCGATCAACACCAACACCGGCGTGGAGCAAATGGCCTTTATGCCGCAGGAGCTGCTGGCCAACATCAAGGATCTCAAGGCCAACGCCCGCTCTACAACATTGGCCCCACGCAAATACGGCATGGACAACACCGTGGCAGTCTGGGTCAACGATGTGAACCGTAACGGAGTCATCTATGGCGGCCGCGATCCTGCCGCATCGCCACCCGCGCTTTTGTCCAGCGGAGTCAATAGCGACGAGTTCGTCTATGCCTACGCCACCATGGGCCGCGGCGGACGCAACCTCTACTCACTGGACGTAACCGACGTCAACAGTCCCAAGCTACGCTGGTTCATTACCCCATCGACCCCAGGCTTCGCCCGACTAGGCCAGACCTGGTCGACTCCTGTAGTGACCAGAATCAAGATCAACAACAAAGAGACCCAGGTACTGATTTTTGCCGGCGGCTATGACGAAAGCCAGGACGATGTCGTCACCCTCAACCAGAACAAAGACGGCACCACACGCACCCAAGACGCCTATGGCAACGCCATCTACATCGTCGATGCGACAACCGGCGCGCTCATCTGGTCAGGCAGCAGCGAAGCCAGCAATGCCTCTGCACAGGCCCACCAACAACTGACCAAGATGCGGTACAGCATGCCCAGTAGCGTGCGGGCAATCGACATCAACCGTGACGGCCTGGCCGATCAGTTCTTCGTCGGTGATATGGGCGGCCAGGTCTGGCGCTTCTTCATCAACAATGGCAACGGCGCTAGCAGCCTGATCAGTCCACTCAACAGTGGTAGCGGCTCATCGGCCGGGGTGTTCGCCAGCGTCATACCCGCCGACACTGGCAGTGAAACCGCCACGCAGAAAAAGGCCAAGCTGCGTCGGTTCTATAATGAACCTGATGTTTCCCTACTCACAGTGAATGCCGGCAAGGCGCTGGTTGTCAGCATCGGCTCGGGCTACCGCGGCCATCCGCTGGATACGGGCGCCGAGGATCGCTTCTATTCGTTTAGAACCCCGATTATCGGTGCCAACGCCAGCCACACAATTTTGACCGAATCAGCTATGTACGACGCAACGCTTAACCTGGTCCAGGAAGGCAGCGCCACTGAGAAGGCAGCCGCTGCTACCGCGTTCGCCAACAACACCGGCGGCTGGTACATCCGTTTGGAAAATACTGGCGAGAAGGTTCTTTCGGAAGCAACGACCTTCTCTGGCCAGGTACTGTTCAACACCTATGAACCCAACTCGAGTTCCGCCAATAGCTCGTGTAAGGCCGTTCAAGGTACTGGTCGTTCTTATGCGGTCAACCTGTTCGATGCCACCCCCACTCTGCAGTGGATCGTAGGTTCGCCAGACCGTGGCGATAGAAATCGCATTCTTATGACCGCGGGTATACCGCCCAAGCCGCTTATTCTTTTCCCGGACGGAAGAGAGAAACCGACTGTGTGCAACGGCCCCGAATGTGACGACCTGGATGTCGACAGCACTGTCGGCCCGACCTACTGGATTGATGAGCTCTAATGATGAAGAAGCGCGTGACTGGCTTTACCCTGATCGAGCTGATGATTGTCATCGTCATCATCGGCATACTCGCTGCCATCGCAATTCCCAACTATCAGGGCTACGTCAGGCGCGCTACCTGCGAGGATGCCAAGGCCTCGCTAGTAGGAGCAGCCAATGTACTGGAGCGCTTCCGCGCACAAAACAACACCTATGTAGGTGTTGTTTTAGCGGGCAGCGGCTATGACCATAGTCCGGTAGATGGCAATCCGCAGTTCAACATTGTCGCCGCAGACCTGACTGCCACATCCTATCTGTTGACCGCAACACCTATTGCAGGCAGCCGGTTGGCCAGCCGTGGAACCCTGACACTGACCTCTGCCGGGGTCAGAGGCGCCACCGACGGAGCCACCGCACCAGGCTTTCTCACGGCGAACGTCTGGAACAGCAGCTGTCGCGGGCTATGAATAGAGGGGTGTGGCATACTGAACGCCGTATCGATCGAAGGACAGTCGGACTCGTTAAGGGCAGTCTTTTTTTGCCCTGACTTGGACTATTTCACGCCCCATATGCGGGCGAAACGCCAAAATGATGGAGCCAACCGCGATCCAGTGGTGGCGTTACTCAACGAAGGCAGTACGCCATGGTTCAGCTGTGCGGCACAAACATAGGCAGGCTGTCGCTGTGTTCCGCCCGGCCAGCGCCCCGGGCCGCCTTACTCTGCACCCCAGCTCAAATCGCCTTCAACCGCAACTCCTTCGGCATCGAAAATGTCACGTTCTCCGGCCGGCCATCCAGCTCGTCCAAGCCCGTTGCGCCCCACTCCTTTAACCGCTCGATCACCCCACGCACGAGCACCTCGGGTGCCGAGGCGCCGGCGGTGATGCCGATTCGGTCGATGTTTTCGAACCATTCACGCTTGAGGTCTTGCGCACCATCGATCAGGTACGCCGGCGTAGCCATGCGCTCGGCCAGTTCGCGCAGTCGGTTGGAGTTCGAGCTATTCGGACTGCCGACCACCAGCACCACGTCGCACTCGCCGGCCAACTGCTTGACCGCATCCTGGCGATTCTGTGTGGCGTAGCAGATGTCGTCCTTGCGTGGCCCGCCGATGCTTGGAAAACGCGTACGCAGCGCATCGATCACGCGGCTGGTGTCATCCATGGACAGCGTCGTCTGGGTGACGAACGCCAGCGCTTCGGGGTGGCGGACCTGAAGGTTGGCGACGTCTTTTTCGTCCTCGACGAGGTAGATCGAGCCGCCATTGGCAGTGTCGTACTGCCCCATGGTGCCTTCAACTTCCGGATGTCCCGCATGACCGATAAGGATGCATTCACGCCCCTCACGGCTGTACTTGGTCACTTCGAGATGGACCTTGGTCACCAGCGGGCAGGTCGCGTCGAACACTTTAAGACCTCGTTTCTCGGCCTCCATCCGCACCGCTTGGGAGACGCCGTGAGCGCTGAAGATGACGATAAAGCCATCTGGCACCTGATCCAGCTCGTCAACGAAGATGGCGCCCCGCTCACGGAGGTCCTCGACCACGAACTTGTTATGCACTACCTCATGACGCACATAGATCGGCGGCCCAAAAACCTCGAGCGCGCGATTGACGATTTCGATGGCGCGGTCGACACCGGCACAAAAGCCACGCGGATTGGCGAGTTTAATTTGCATAGGGGCTCTCGACGCTCTGGGCGGGTGAGTTGCGAAGTGTACCGACTGTTCTTTCGTGCTGCTGGGCCAGAAGGCTTGTAGTGACGCGACACAATTGCCGGCGAGCCATCAGAGCTTTCCTGCCTGAGCGGCCAGCCGGCAAGCGGACTCAGACGGGTTTGACCTCGAATATTTCCACTTCGAAGTTCAACGCCTTGCCCGCCAGCGGATGGTTGAAGTCGACCGTGACCTGACGGTCGTCAAACTGTTTGACGATGCCTGGCAACTCGGTCTTGGCCGCATCATTGAAGATCACCAGCAAGCCCTCCGACAGCTCCATGCCCTCGAACTGACTATGCGGCATGGTTTGCACGTTTTGCGGGTTGTGCTGACCGAACCCCTGCTCCGGGGC
>JBLXCH010000104.1:0-11834 GCA_048265065.1 Motiliproteus sp.
GGCTTTCAGGACTTCTGCGCCTTCACGCTTCAAATTAAATCGACTGCCATTGTACGCGATCCGCCGAATGCTCAGGCAAGCCGTTTGTACCACCTCTTTGCCTCACTTCTGTACCCCTTTTGTACCACCAGCCACACCCCGAACCGGCGATTTTTTCTTGGGCAAAAATCTGAGCGCACTTTTATGAATGGAACGAGACGGCTTTCCCCCGTAGGGGGGGCGGATGGCAGCGAGCTGGCGCTTGCAAGGTAATGGCAACCTCGCAACGAGCTTAAGTTGACAGCGGAGAAAGCCGCAGCGGTCGGAAAAGCAGAACTCGCAGACCGCCTATACACGGCGTTGCGCTATGACGAGTACAAGAACGGAATCGAACCGTCGACAAAAGCATTGACCTTCAAACCCGCAGAAATCAACAGGTCGAAGCAGATCTGGTTGCCAGTGTACCTAACGTAGGTACGCATCTCACAGGCTCACCGAAACCTTGGAGGTGAAAAATCTGAGCCCTTTTTTTCCATCAATATCGTAGCTCCGTACCCCCGTAGGGGCCTGTCCTAATGAGTTTGCAAATCGACTAATTGGACCGCCGCCCTTCGAAATCTGGAAACCCTAATATCGCCAAGGGCAGCGAGGTAAAGCTCGGATTTCTCTTTGCGGCTCGGTGTCCATTCCCGGCCGCGCGAAGCGAACGCATTACTTGCGTCAATTACGCCAGCAGCTGCGAAAGTGGCAGCGTTTGAATCGAATTTTGCAGTTATTTCTTGCAGGTAGCGCTTGGAGTCGGGCGCTCCAATCTGATCAAAGCGATGGACGTAGTAACTTTCTGACAATAGAGCAACAGGCTTCCGCTGGTGAAGCTCAACGACGAACTGTGCAAATTTGACCGTACATCTCGCAAAGCTAGGTATTACAACGCTTTCATTCGCATTCATCCCCAGTAAGGCAGATGCGAGTGAGATGGGGAGCGAGAGTAGTTGTCCAGACGGCTCGTAACAGAACAGGCGAAGTGAGTGGGACATACTAAAAGCCTGAGCAAAGGTGAGCTGAATGCTAGTCACCAAATTGCGTCTCTACTGGCGCGTCCGAGACTAGCGTTATGGTTGGCTATGGCTATGGTCGAGGCTCAGGGATGCGTGCGGTGAAGCCGCCATACACCCATCCATCTCTACTTTCACCAGATATTTCTACGCTTACGTTAATCCAATTGCCAGACTGGCCTAAAATTTCTAACAGAGCCCCGATTTGTAGCCGCCCTAGATCATCTGACATCTTGTCGGGAGCGGATCTTAGAATTACTCGGTCCCTTATCAATACCCTGTAGGCGGAAAGCAAGATTCGATGGTCATTCGGTAGTTCGGCTAGCGCTTCCTTGACCTCTCCTGTCTTACTAACCGCGCTAAGCTTGCCTTCGACGTATTCGACTGCTTGCGCAACGGCAACTACAAGGACGAAAGCCTTCATAATCTTTATTAGATAATCAACATAAAGCTGCAGATACTGAATAGCCCCTGATGATAGGCTAGAGACATCGCCGCTATTCGTGAGCACTTCGACAATCTGGTTCTCGAGTGCTGCATCTTTATTCAGTACTAGTGCGTTACCAGTGGCAAACGCCGTAGCATCAGCTTTCCCTTCGGCTGTTATAAAGCGTGACAGGCTAGGGGTGAGATTCGAGGTTAGAAAATTCGACAAGGGCGAATGCGAAAAAGCCCGAAGGGCGGCCAAAGCGCCAGCGTCTATTTCCCAGGCCTTCGCCATTTCCGCTGCGGCCGTCAACGCAGGGTTCTTTTCCCAGGCCTTCGCCACCTCCGCTGCGGCCGTCAACGCAGGGTTCTTTTCCCAGGCCTTCGCCATTTCCGCTGCGGCCGTCAACGCAGGGTTCTTTTCCCAGGCCTTCGCCACCTCCGCTGCGGCCGTCAACGCAGGGTTCTTTTCCCAAGCCTTCGCCATTTCCGCTGCGGCCGTCAACGCAGGGTTCTTTTCCCAAGCCTTCGCCATTTCCGCTGCGGCCGTCAACGCAGGGTTCTTTTCCCAGGCCTTCGCCATTTCCGCTGCGGCTGTAAACGCAGGGTTCTTTTCCCAGGCCTTCGCCACCTCCGCTGCGGCCGTCAACGCAGGGTTCTTTTCCCAGGCCTTCGCCATTTCCGCTGCGGCTGTCGAAGTCAAAAAAGCCTCAGCGCTGGCTTCTCTCTCAGCTATGCCAAGAGGTACTGATGAGTTTCCACACCCACAATCGTGGCCAGAGCTGGGCTGAGGTTGATTCGTCTCTCGTAGTTTGCTTCGGTACTCTGTTTTTCGGCTCAAGGTGCCCCCACAGCTTTTCGCGTTATGGCTACTATGCGCAGATGAACACCCCATATCAACTTTCCGTAAGCCCGACAACCTACGCTGTTGGTTAGTAGCAGCTATCAAAAGCTAGGTGCTGCTTAGCTATACGTACCCGCCGCCCAGCTTTTTCCTTCGTCTTGGTCCCAAGTAAGGCTGGCTCGCAATGCGCACCTAACCAAGTTGCCCAAACTCACAATGTAGTGGAGGATTGACCATGGTTCGTTGCGAGCGATTAGAGGTATTTTTTGCGCTCAAGAAGCGGCGGAAAATCTCAGTCCGCCACCTCTCGACGATTCCTTCTTACAGACACTGCTATCGCTAGATTGAACTGCCAGAAGGGACGTCGCCTGATTTGCCACGATTCTCAGCTGGTTGGTTTTCAGATCGTGGTAGGCGCGCGCACCAAGAACTTCCGGATCCGGGTGTATCGCTCTTTCGTTTCACTGGGCAGTTGGCCAGTAGTAAGCGCTGACGAAGCTCGCGCTGCTGCACTGACGCTGCTAAGAAATAGCCTGGCCGCCGGGGCCCTCTACTGTGATTACGAAGGCACACTGGTGGTTAGGCCGCAGCAGAGGCCGCGCCAGATGGGCACCTCGCTGCTCACGCTCCAACAGCTGCTCGACGTTTATTTATCGACGCGGAGGTTGAAACCCAGAACGGCCGAGGACTATCGGTGCGTACTAGGCCGCTATGCGAAGGACTGGCGCTGTACTGATTGGCAGGCAATAACCTCCGACATGTTTGAGGCACGCTTCAGCATTGTCAGTGAGCGCTCCCATGCGCAGGCCAACTATTTCCTTCGTGTGATATCAGCCCTGTGGTCGTTCGGCTGCGCCAAATACGATGTAAACCTTCCCAACCCTACGCAACGGATCAAGGCATTAGGGGGATTGCACGTTATCAAACCTAGAGACCGCTTACTTCCTGATGCCCTTCATCCTAAGTGGTGGGAGGCGGTTGCAGCGCTGCAGGATAAAGAAGCATCCGCCTTCCTATCCTTCATTGCGCTGACCGGTTGCAGGCGGTCAGAGGCGCTAGGCCTGGAAGCTAACGATATCGACTGGCATGCCAGAACGGTGACATTTCCAGACACCAAGAACGGCATGACTCACCGAATACCATTAGGAAACCGCCTATTCTGTTGTCTCTACGACCACTGCTATGGGCGCACTGGCCGTGTATTCAGGCTCAATGGGCGTGGGATATGGGCTTCTACTGCTGAGGTTTCAGAAAGGATTGGCTTCAAATGGACTGCTCACGACTTGAGACGAACCTTTGTGACAGTTGCACAGAGAACGTTGAGAGATCTGGCCACAGTGAAGAAACTCGTAAATCACAGCTCCGGTGCTGATGTCACGATGAAGCACTATCTGCGCTTGAGTGTGGAAGACCTTCGGGAGCCAATGCAGCGAGTTGAAGACACGTTTGACCACTTACGCACGCAGTCGCACATTTCTAGCGAAAAAATCTGAGCGCACTTTTGTAATTGAGAGTTGAGCATCTTCCCCCGTACCGGGGTGGGGGAGTTCATTTCGCGCCATGCCTTCTGCTCGGAAGACGTCACTGCGCCGGCAGGTCTTTGCTTTGCTTTGCTTTGCTTTGCTCTGCGCTGGGCCGCCCCGTTTCTGCCAAGCCATAGCGCTACCGACTCCATTCATTAATCGCCTAGGCGTTCTCTTTGGGTATACCTCAGCGACAACAGTGATATCGCTTGGTTTGTTGTCGTTTGATGGATTCTTGACCACTCATACGGCAACACGCATAGTGACAACACCTAAACGACAACAAGGAGCTGTCACCAATGTTTGTCCGTGCGTATCTCCGGGCATCCACCACTGAGCAAGACGCAAGCCGAGCGCGGTCTGCCCTGGACGCCTTCGCCCAAAGCCATGACCAGCGCATTGCTAGCTACTACACCGAGAACGAAAGCGGCGCCTCTTTGCAGCGCCCCGAGCTGTTCCGCCTGCTCTCCGACGCCAAGCCGGGGGATGTTCTCTTGGTTGAGCAGGTCGACCGCTTGAGCCGCCTCACGGAGGGCGACTGGCAGAAACTCCGGGCGACCATCAAGGCAAAGGAAGTTCGGGTCGTTGCCCTGGATCTACCCACTTCCCATCAGTTCATGGCCAACAACAGCAACGCCGCAGCCGACACCTTCACCTCTCGGATGCTGGGCGCCATCAATGACATGCTGCTGGATATGCTCGCAGCGGTTGCCCGGAAGGACTACGAAGACAGGCGCAGACGCCAGAACGAAGGCATCGCCAAGGCCAAAGCTCAGGGGGCTTACAAAGGCCGAGGCATCGACAAAGATAAGCACGCCAAGATCCTTACTCTCTTGACGAAGGGGACTGGTATCAGGGAGACGGCCAAGCTCCTTGGCGTCAGCACTAGCACCGTGCTCCGGGCGAGGGACAAGGCTACCGTCTCCTCCTGAGGTCTATCACACCGCAAGACGAAGCCTTCCATGGGGTGCCGTGGAGGGCTTGAAAGGCACAGGCCTCCCCTTGCGACGCATCCCTGCCTGAGTCTCTCTTCCCCCTGCTGTTTTCGTAACTCGGCTGAAGCGAGCAGCTATAGCTCCGAACGTTGATCCGGAAAGCACAAGCCATTTCTTGAGCAGCCAGTGCCGCTGCATTGCAACCCAGCGTTCCTCCGAAGTGATTTACCCCCAGTACTAGCTGTAAGCGAACAGCAGCCCATTGAGGCCGCTACTGACCAATCTTCGGAGAGAACATCATGAGCAACATCATCGCCCACGATTTCATCGGCCAGGTCTTCCTCTTCCGTGAGGACGGCTACTTCAACATGACCAAGGCCGCCAAGGTGTTCGGGAAGGACTTGAGCAACTTCATGCGGTCTCCGGACACGCTGGAATATCTCGATGCGCTGGCTAATACCCTGAAATCCACGGAGTTAGTTCAAGCGAAAGCTGGTCGATACGGAGGCACTTGGGGCCACCCCAAACTCGCCGTCTTCTTTGCACGCTGGCTCGACGTCAAGTTCGCTGTCTTCTGCGACATGGTCATCGACGACATCCTCAACAAGAAGGCCGAGCTGACTATCACCAAGCCAGCTGAGTCGATGGCGATGAAGGTGCCTCAGTCCTTCCCCGAGGCGCTGCGTCTGGCGGCTGAGCTGGCCGAGAAGAACGAGAAGCTGCAGCACCGCATCGACCAACCTGGGCGTCCGCGAGTACGAGCGCGAGATTGGCCACAGCCAGCCCAAGCTCTGCCGCCACCAAGGGCTACCTCTTGAGCAAGAACTTGGATGCCACCACGCCTCGTGCTCTTCGAGCCTCCAGTGGAGGTTCAGGGCTACGCCAACGCGAACCTACCGCACCCCTCTGATTCTCGGCCACCGCTGATTTACCCCCAGCACTAGAGAAATCAATTCTCCGCAACCCATTCGCGCAACAGGCCGCAATGCCAAGCGGTTGAGCGCTTCGCATAGAAGGACGTCACTAATGACCAAGTACCAAACTGAAAAAGAGATCCACAAAGACGACGTAGCAAATGGGCCGATCTACCGTACGGAAGACGGCTTCCTTGTTAGGAAAGTAGAGGGCAAAGAAATACGTTTCTCGGCAGATGACTGGACTGAGGACACACTTCCCAGCGCCTTACAGCAAGCCATTATGGAAGTTCAAGGCGACATAGCCTCAACCCTTCGAGAACACTTCGTTGCACGAATGTCACCTGACCATTCGGAGGCTATGAGGGGCGTTTGGGGTAGTGACCATGCTTCAGTCTGGTCTGAGGAGGCGCCTGCAGCAATCATCGAGGCACGACTGGCATATCTTCGGCATGTTGAGCAGGCGAAAGCCGCGTTAGAAACTACGGTGGAGCATTTGAAGCAGGCGGCTGCACTCGCTGTAAAACTTCATTGAGTGACGATGAGCTGGAGGGGGCTTCCACTCCGGCCCTTTGTCAGCCGTTTTCGCCTGCTAAGCCTGAACCGTTTTAGGTTGGGCCCGACGGCCCGCCACGAAGAACAGGATTAAGCTCCTAGTCTCGCACGGGTGATCCGAATGTGGTCCTATCGGTTCGCCAATGAGGGCTGGGGATCCGCAGTAGGAGCCCCATATGCTGAAGCCCTCGCCTGAGTAGATTTCACTGGATGGTCAATGGTGCCGTCGATTCCTCTAGCATTTCGGCATCGTTATCAGGGTAAACAGCGATATCCATGACCTGTGGTCGAAGCTTTTCGGAAAGCGCCTCGTAGGCAAAGGTAAAAGGAGCCCAGATTGTCGGAGCCCCACGCGTTTTTAAAGCCCTCCTGATCTGATACCAGCCCACATCGGGGCGCTCTAGGTGCAACTGATTACGCACGCCAAACTCATCGACCTCGTCAAAGAACGATGCCCATATTGGGCGAGCGGCCGCCAGAACAGCCTGGGCTTCGGGAGATAGAGGGGCATCTCGAAGATAGCGATGCATGAAATCAGATTCGAATCGACCTGGGCTTTCTACTTCATCCTCCGAATAAGGAATGAAGTGGTTGACCAACTGCCAGCTCTTGCCATCCCACTGGATGTCACCTGCACTTGCAGTGAGATTCTGATCATTGAAGAGCATCCAAATTAGACAGTCATATTTGAACTCTTCACTAGGCTCCGTTCTAGGGGCCAACAACTGATCACGATCATTCAGCCAAGTCTTTTTGATAAGCAGCCGAATGGTAAAAACAACTGCGACCTGCCACAGGTTCTCTTCGGTGATGAGGAACCCGCCGGCACTGCAATATCCGGACGAGAAGATAGCAGTTGAGCGACTTGCATTTTGCATATCGGAGCCTTTGCACATGAAACCACCGATGGCACCATCTGCCCATTTTTTTCCTCGCACATCTCTAGTGCCGCTAGCTGGAGTGAGTGCGTTACTTAAAGGGACGGAGTCGACATCATTCGGCCGGGGGCGCCTGACCCAATCACCCAGCAGAGTGAAAGAATCGACATTGTAAAAGGTTTTAACTCCAATTGGATTCGATTTCCTGTCCAGTACTTCTGTACGCACGGAAGTTATTGGAGTGCGCATCGCTGAATTCTGATCGGTTGCCCATATGAGAAACCCAATCGGAAAATCGCCTGTCAGTCCATCGAAAGCTTTACTGTGTACAGCGAAGCCCGCCAAATATTTTGCATTCCACCCTGCTCTAAAACCCTTAAAATTCGGAGCATTTACATACTTCAGCTTGCTGAATATCGCTACCGTAGCGGTGGGCAATTCTTTAGCAATTCGGACGAGGAACTGCGTGAATAGCTCACGCGCAGCGTAACCTTGTTTGTCAATACAACTAGCTACGCGGGTTTTAGAAACACCAGTCTTTGCCCCAGCTTTATTTCCGGCCAGGGCAGTGTTGTCGGCTTTCATTGCCTCTGCATAAGGCGGATTAATCAGCACGAGTATCTTTTTGTTACCTGCGATGGCATCACGGAGAGCTTGAGGTAACTTCCCACTCAGGTCGTAGTTTATTGAGCCATCATCTTCAATATCGTCATTGAGATAGTCATACTGGAAGCGATGGGCGGCTGCGCACGTTTTAGTAGACTGCATGACTTTGATGTCAGCGTCATCCAAAGTAGACATGAAAAGATTACGGTGATTTGAATGCTTTACTTCCAGATTTCCAACACCGCAGCACATATCCCAGACGAGATAGTCCTGCTGCCACTTTTTCCCCAAAGTTTCTTGCAGCAGATCATACGCTTTGTCGACGACGTTCAACGGCGTATAAAAAGCGCCTTTAAATTCTCGCTCATCGAGAGGAATCAAACTATCACGCCGTTCGAGCAGGTAGTTCCTATATTCAGCTAGGGGGGGGCGGTGATATATAGCCCAGAACTGATTATATCCTAGAGTGCTGCTCAGCTCGTAAATCTCCTTGTTCATCAAAAATGCAGGCTTTCCATTCACATGAATGAGATTAGCCGGTAGATCCTTGTGTGTTGCCACAGTGCCATCATTCATAATGTCCGCAAAAAACAAAAGAGCGTAGTCTTCCTTGCGCACGCCTTTTATCTCTTGACCAATCTTCGATACCCACTTGTCGAAAACTTGTTTTAAGTTTGCCGGGGTAATTGAAGCCCTGATTATTTCCCCTGATTTTATTGCTGTCTTTACTGTCGCAATAAACTCGTCGGCGTCGGTAGAAATCTTGAACGCAACAAAATACGTACCTATGTAAGCCGAAATTGCTTCAAGTGCTTCAGGTGTATACTTACTGGCTGACCTGCCCCACTTAATGGTCTTCTTTGACAAAAACGGTAAGACATCAGAGCTTTTCATAATTGCCGCTTTTTCTGTATCTATAACGGCTAGAAAGGGAGGCACTGGTTGACCGCTATCTAAAGCAACCTGAACGTAGTGGAGAAGTTGTGTAAACATCGCATAGTAAGAAAATCTAGCTGTATCCTTTGCCTCGAACCAAATTTCGTTTGTTTGAATGTCAATCAGCCCTTTCGTGTGACTTTTTAGACCCAGCGCTTTGATATATGCATCCTTGACGTCTTCTTCGCTCTTCACCTTTTTTAATGTCTCGTAGAGATTCATTAATCAACTCCGTTTGGACTTTGCGCTGTTAGTTTTTGTGCAAGATCGGTGATATTACCCTGATTCACTCTACAGTATCCAAGGCAGGGTCTGGGCTGACCGTGCGCGGCAAGATACTTTCTACAACTCGTCGTAGTACAGCCCGAAGACGCGCGCGCCAAGGACATTCTAAACGCCGGCTATTGGCCGGTCTCTGCCGCTTGTGGGGGCTGGATACTTCTTGGTGGAAAATCCGAGCGGCCTTTGTGAGTGACATCCGGACATGCCCGAACGTAGGCTTCTAGCACCCGTCTGACCACTATCACTGCCGCTCCGGTAACCATGAGCAGCCGTGAGATTGCCGAGCTGACAGGGAAGGAACACCGCAACATCCGCCGAGATATCGAGAACATGGCGAAGGAGCTTTCGCTCAGTTTTGAGCAAAAGGTTCTGGACTCTACCGGGGGCCGTCCCTCTGTCGTTTACCTACTCCAGCGCCGCGAAGTGGAAGTCCTACTGACTGGCTACTGCATTCCGCTCCGCGCCAAAGTCATCGACCGCCTGCACGAACTGGAACAGGCCCAGCAGGCTCCGCGTGTTCCTCGCAACCTCTCCGAGGCCTGCCCTCCGTCTCGCCGCCGATCTGGAGGATCAGCAGGAAGCTCTGCGTCTGCAGAACGAGGCCATGAAGCCCGCCGCCGAGCCGTGGGCAAGCGCACCAATTACCCCCAGTACTAGCCTTAAGCAAAATCGCTGAAGGCTAAGTCTCAACTACGTACCACTCCCGCGATACCTCCCGACACCCTGCAGGGCTTCCCTAGCGGGGCGCTGGCGTTCGCCTATCTCACAGGAACCCTACCAGATGAACAATCAATTGCCTGCGCCTCTGGTGCGCTTCCATGTTCACATGCGCCGTGACCATGCCACTCAGCTGGTCGTTCTAGCGAATGCTCTAGCCGAGCTAAAAGGGCGAGACACATGCCTGGGAGAAGCTCTGGAGCTGGTCCTAGTCGCTGGTCTGAGCCATCCCGTTGCCGACCTCTTGGCGCTCGCCCAGGACGATAAGAGCGCCCCTTACTGGCCGCAGCTTGGCCCGGTAAATCGCATGGATGGAAAGGCGCTCACCTCTGCTGAACTGAGCCGCTAAGGGGGACGCATGGAACAACTACCGAGCCTGCCGACTGAGCTTGTTGAGGCCAAAACAGTGGCTGTTGTACCTTGCGGACTTGGTTTTCGCTTCTTCGTCGATGTTGAGACGGGAGAAATCCTCAATCCTACCGAGCAGATGCAGAGGAGGCTTCCAAAGCGAGACCTGCGCAAATCTGCCGATGTGGGTATTACAACACCTTGGCCAGCTTCTGCCAGGGATGAAGATGAGCTGTGGCGAGCTGTTGAGACATTCGACTGGTGGATGGATCAGTTGATGGTCAGCGCCAACGATATATTGCAGCTCTTGGATGTCGGACTGGGCGACAAGGCTGTCCGGGTTTTCCACTATCTGGCCCGCTCTATATCAGGGCGCAATGTCTGGTTTGGGTCAGTGGTAGGACTGGCCGAATCACTTGGCATCCCCCAAAGAACCGTCGAGCGAGCCTTGACTGAACTTGAGCAGTGGCAATTGATTGAGCGAAAGCACCAGGGGCGGCACTGGCCGTTGAAGGTCTGTCTTCACCCTTGGTATGCCTGGAGGGGTGACAGACAAATCAGGGGGCAGGCGCTGAGAGAGTGGGTGCTTAGAAACGCCAGATTTGGCGGTTGACCTCGCTTGGAGCTCAGTTTCTTCGGGGGTCAAGCGTTGCCCCCATAATATAAAAGACCACCCGACCACTATTTCCTAGAGGTCTCAGGGTGTTCGCTCTGGTGCAGACGCTGTAGTCGCCTCCTCAACAGCAAGCCATGCAAAGACCATTGCCAAGGCCAACTCCAGGGGAAGCAATAAGCCATCACTGAGCCGACGCAACTCTCGGTCTCTCCCGAAGGACTTCTGCCTCTGCTACCTGACCCGAGCCGACGGAGGTCTTCACCTGAGAAGCGACAGGAGGTGGAGGCCTGTCCACCTCCAACATTCAATAAGGAACACCTACCAATGACTACCTACACCATCTATACCGATGGCGCATGCACCAGCAACGGAAAGCCCAACGCTAGGGCTGGCTGGGGGGCAGTCCTCACTAACCCTGAAGGCGACATCCTGGAGATTGCCGGGCCAGTTCCTGAGAGCCAACCACAGACCAACGGGCGGGCAGAGCTGCTTGCTCTGGTTGAGGCGCTGGAGCGATGCGCTAAGCCTGTGCCTATCATTCTCTACACCGACAGCCAGTACATCGCCAACGCCTGCAACGGCTGGTTAGCTGACTGGAAAGCAAGAGGCTGGAGGAAGGCCGACAAGAAGCCTCCAGAGCATCTCGACCTATGGCAGCGTCTCGATCAGCTATTGCAGGCCAAGGATGTCAGCGTCTTCTGGGTAAAGGCTCACAGCGGCACGCTAGGCAACGAACGAGCAGACGCCCTGGCAAATCTTGGTGCCGCTGGGATAACGCACAGCAAGCGCATCAAGAGGCCGAGAGAGGCAGACGAACAAGCTACAGACACTGTCGCCGAAGCCCTATAGCGACTCAAGCGTCACCAGCTCCACGACAGGCACCAGAACCTCAGGACGAAAATCTTTGCCGTATCGCCCGAAAGTTATTCCCTCGCTTTGATGCCCCAGCAGCCCGCCAACCAGCCCCTCCTGCGCCCCCTTCTGCTTGAGGTGGTCGGCAAAAGTATGGCGGAAGCTGTGGAAGTCCTTCTTCTCTTCCCCATCCCTGAGACCCAACCGCTCACGGACACGGGTAAACCACTTCGACGCCCCTGCTCCATAGCCATGCTTCTTATGGCACGTCAGCTCAGGGAAGACCCGCTGGTGCCCTGCAGACCGCTGCCTCTGGATGAACTCAAGGAACCCCAGCCCCTTCAGCTTGGAATGGATCGGAACCAACC
>JBLXCH010000105.1:0-11736 GCA_048265065.1 Motiliproteus sp.
CCCTTCCCTCAACCGCCCAACATATTCATGAAACGAGCCGCACAAAAGCAGACCCACCGACCATGAAGATGCGGTCGGGTTGGTCGGCTTTGCCGGGGGCGACTTCCAGATCGAAGATCAGGCTTTTGGGTTGAGACGGTGAAGCCATCCGGACGGCGATCCTTGCAACAGACTACGGGGCTGCCTGCACTGTAGCGGCAAATGCCCGGTGTAGGTAGGTGCGTGAGGTCGCGGTGGGGTGTGGTTGAGGGGGTTTCCGACGGGTGCCGATAACCCCTAAGACTGGAACAGGGAGCAAAAGAGCAAAAGAGCAAAAGATTGGGCGTCACCCGGCTGGGCCGGGTCGCGCAGGCGTGCTGCGCATCGAGCCGGCCGGTGCCGTCTCGACCCAGAGGGCGCTCATCGCTGACGCGGGGGCGGTGGGGATGCCGCGCTTATGACGAAAGCAGCCGTGGGTTGAACTCGTTAGGCATACTTTCTCCCGAAAAGCCAGGAGACTATCAACAGACAGGTTCGGCGACGGCAGGGAGTATAATAGCGAAACGGTTTCGGGTCGTAGCGCGCACCACCTGGTGCGCAGCCCACCTATTCTGGCCCTCCTTTAGAAAGTAGCCTTGAAATATTTCTCATAATCCTTTCAAGATTGGAAAGGCTTATAGATTGCACCCCCCCAATTGTGCTTTTAACGGCAGATGTCGAGATATACGTAAGGCAAAGTTCAAATGCGCATCTGAGCGATGCCATCGCACTTTCTTGACTGATGGCCGGATATAACTTTCTATCAACTTGTTCTTTGTAAACTAATGCGCTGGGACTGACATCTAAATTATCCCTGCAGGCCCGACACTCAATTAATAGCGAGCAAATTGATCGGAATGCATCGCTATACTCCTGATCAAGATACCGAATCTCCAGCTTCTTGAATATATCAGAAGCCCCATTAAGAAGATATACCAACTCACTTATTTCAAAAGGAGAATACTCGCATTCATCACTCAAAAGGTACAGTGAGAGCGCGCCTGCCTCGATTGGATTTTCATTATGATTCTCCGCGACCGCCCAGCCAAAATAAAAAGACCTTAAATTTCGCTCCGGAGGCTCAACAGTATTTCTGAATAAATCTACGGCATCCTTAGACCTGCCGTCTGCACGTAGAAGTTTAGCAAGATGCGTAAGCATATAGGTGTCGCAAGGATCAAGCGCTAAAATTTCTTGCGAAATTTCTATCGCAAACTGCGTATCTCCACTAGCCATAAAGTAGCTAGACAGCTTAAATCGCCATGATTCAAGATCTTTAACGTAAACTCCCGACGCGGCAAGCTGGCAGGCACTCCTAACAAGCTCTATATACGCATCTTGAAGATTTACCCCATAATCATTGATAAGTACCTTCAGAATCTCTTTTGCAATGTATTTGTGCCTCGTGAGGATATACTGGGAGGTCTGAGTTGCGGCAGCTTCTTGACCTAGAGGCCTTATAACTTGGCTAAAAAACTTCCCTAAATCACAGAGCAACGCATGCTGCAACACATCTTTTGTAAGGTACTCCTGATCAATTGCGTGCATTATTGCAATATATACAATAGCGTCTTTAAGAGTTTTGCTTTGGTTTATCTCAATCGTATCTAATTTCTCGACCAGCAGCTTCGCGTGATCGTATAAATCATCCCCATGCCTCACGATAAGCAGAGCGCCAAACAATGCGCCGCTAGCGCCTTTTTTTACTTCTTGGTCCGCATATTGTTTTAATATTTCCGCCCTGCGTGTCCTCGGTGTATTTGCTAGAACCCCCAATCCCTCATCGCCGTAGGCGCTCCAACCTTTAATAATTACTTCGGCATCAGCTAATGTGATCCCTGAGATTCTCTCATTGAAGAATTTAGTTGAGGACCAAGATAGCTGCCCGCCCTTGGAAATCCAGGTCGAATCCCTACATGCAAGTAAAAAATGCACGCGCCCACCTAGGGCGTCAATATTCTCGTTAATAAATGACAGGATAACGTCGGCCTCGTCCGCCACCTCATCGAGAACTATTAGCCAGCATTTATCATTATTCAAGTAAGACCGAAGGAACTTTTTGTCAAAAGGTCTATCATCATTTGAGCGCCTTAAAATCTGCATACCTGGATTTTGTGTGGCTATTTGAAATGATGCCTGAAGCAGCGCGGTACTTTTTCCTTCACAACCGCCAGATGTAATGCAGGTTACTACAGGTGTCTTCGCCGAAGCGAGATCTTTGAAGTGGGCCACTACTTTACTTACAAACCTCCTAGAACCGATCGAGCAAGAAAGAGCTGTTCTCCATGTAGGAATTGCTCCATTAAAGAAAGCAATTGCGTCTTCAAGTGGAAGTTCGAGAAGATTCTCTTTTAAGGAAGTTTCAGTTTTTACCTCCCATCCGCCAGGGAGCCTGGCACTAACCCTTAGCTGCTGGTGATAAATTAGATTATGTTTTCTTGGGAGAAGATATTTCCAGGAATCACCCGCTTTCTGTTCGTTGGGGAGAACGTCACTTGCAACAACCCACTCTTGATTGCCAGTAATCCACTCATATGGTTGCAGATAAACACACTGATTATCGAGGTCGGCGTCCGCCCAGATTAATCCATTTCTCCATTTACCACCGTCTTTTGCTTGGAAAGCTGCGCCACATTGTATGCTTAAATAATGGCTACCTCCTCCATAGGCAGGGACGCTCCAAGCCTTATGCATATGGCCATGCAAATACACTACGTGGTTTGATCCAAATATCTTTCCAAGCGGCTGAGCGTGTTCGCTAGCAATCCAGTCAATGGGATGATGACCTAAAACCAAAATTAAGTCACAAGCGGCTGCGTCCTCTACGGCCTTCGTAACCAGGGCCTTGCCTGGTGTAATATTGCGGAAGTCTTTCTCGTCCTTGCATAACCACGCGGTGTTTATCCCAATGATTGCGAGCTTGCGCTCCTGACATGTGATTTCTTTGGCATAAACACCCGCTTGCTGCTGAAAAAGAGCTGAGTGCCCTGTCAAGTCGTTTTCAATAAAGTCATTGAAACGATCGATCAACATCTTCCTTCGAGTCAATGAGCTCGGATGCGGCTCAAAAAACGGAGCATCAATCGGCAGCATTAAATTACGATCGAAACCCTCATTCACGTTGCGATTCAGATCATGGTTTCCGGGCACCACGAATAACTTACTGAATAAATCCGGAATGAGCTCTTCAAGAGGCGCAAGGAATTCGTAATAAAAACGCTCGTATTCTTCTTTTATGCCTTTATAGGCGATATCTCCGGTGATAAAGATCAGATCAGGTTCACGACCTGCAGCAATGGCGCCCGAGATATGCGATATCGTTTTTTCAAGTATGAAACTTTGCCCGAAATTTTCTTGCCCTATATGAAAGTCTGAAAGATGTAGCCAGCGGACACAGTTTTTTTTGATTTCCATTTTCACCTTAACCTGCTGACAGACATTCCGCAAAAGTTTCCCTATCAGCAAATATCTCAAAACTGTCAAATATTGACTATTAGATAAAATCTGGTCGATGCGTTACATCCTCACGACCAAGCCCACACGAGTCGAAGTGGCCATCACGCCTCGGGAGCTCGTCCTTGAGCCAAGTCAATGGCTCATGCGCGCAAGAGGCTAACGCCATCATCGCCGGTGTACCATTGCCCGCAATCAAGGGAAAGGACGCCGAGAAGGAACTCTTGCTAGTCATCGCCG
This sequence comes from Motiliproteus sp., assembly GCA_048265065.1. Classification (GTDB taxonomy): domain Bacteria; phylum Pseudomonadota; class Gammaproteobacteria; order Pseudomonadales; family Balneatricaceae; genus Motiliproteus. Next base: position 3,712 of record JBLXCH010000105.1, read on the forward strand.
TAGTCGCAGCATTCGTACTGCTAGTCAAACACACAAAGGCCAAGGGCCGCATCTCCGAGCTGACGTTCGACCTCAAGGCACGACAGAACGAGATCGAGCATCTTGAGCGCGAGGTGGTGCGCCTGCGCGGCGATCTGCAGGTGCAGCTCCAGGAGTTGCAGCGCTTCAAGCCCATTCAGGACGTCGAAGCCGAAGCCACGCGCCTTCGAATCGAAGCCGAGGCGCAACGGCACGACCTGGTGCAAGGTGCCCGCAATCGGCTCGAAAAGGCCGAGGAAAAACTCCAGTTCGCGGTGGCGGAAGCCGACCGGATCGTGGCCATGGCCAACGAACGGGCGCAGGAGATCGCCGGCGATGCCTTCGCCGCGATGGGCAAGGCCAAGGAGCTGACCGAAGCCGCTCAGGCGATGAAGAACATCATCGAGGGGTACGGCGACAGCTATATCGTGCCGACCTACAACCTGCTCGATGACCTGGCAGAGGAATTCGGTTTCACCGAGGCCGGGAAGGAGCTGAAGCAGGCGAGGGAATCCTCCCGTCTGATGGTTAAGCTCGGCCGTTCGGCGACTTGCGACTACGTCGAGGCCAACCGACGCGAGATCGCCATTCGCTTCGTCACCGATGCCTTCAACGGCAAGGTCGATTCGATCCTCTCTCGTACTAAGACGGACAACCACGGCAAGTTGGAGCAGGAGGTCCGTGATGCCTTTGCCCTGGTGAATCTCAACGGTTCCCCGTTCCGTAATGCCCGTATCACCGAGGAATACCTCAAGGCCCGCCTGGAAGAATTAAAGTGGGCGGTGACTGCGCGCGCCTTGAAGGAACGCGAGCGCGAGGAGCAGCGTCAGCTGCGCGAGCAGATGCGCGAGGAAGAGAAGGCACGCCGCGAGTACGAGCGCGCCATCAAGGAAGCGGCCAAGGAAGAGAGCACCTTGCGCAAGGCTTTGGAGAAGGCGCAGCAGCAGGTCGCCCCGGCCAATGAAGCGCAGCGGGCGGAGTTCGAGGCGCGCCTGGTGGCGCTGCAGGAGCAGCTCAAGGCGGCCGAGGAAAACAACCAGCGCGCCCTCTCCATGGCGCAGCAGACCCGGGCCGGCCACGTCTACGTCATTTCCTACATCGGCTCCTTCGGTGAAGAGGTCTTCAAGATCGGTATGACGCGTCGATTGGAGCCGCTCGATCGTATCCGCGAGCTGGGCGATGCGAGCGTGCCCTTCGAGTTCGACGTACACGCGATGATCTTCAGCGACGACGCACCCGGACTGGAGAAGCAGCTGCACCGCCACTTCCTGCGTCAGCAGATCAACAAGGTCAACCCGCGCAAGGAGTGCTTCCGCCTTGAGCTGGCAGAGATACGCCAGGAACTCGAAACGCTCGGCGTCGAGACCCACTGGACCATGAGCGCCCTCGCCCACGAGTTCCGCGAAACGCTACGTATCGAGCAGCAAATCCGCGACAACCCGGCAATCGCGGCGGAATGGACGCGTCACCAGATAGCGGTGGAGGCAGCGCTGGATATGATGGAGGAAGAGGAAGTGGTGAGTTAAGAGTGGCAGATCAACCAACTAGTGACTGCCCTGCCCTCGCCCGCTCAACATAACCATGAAACGCGCCCCCACAAAGCAGACCCACCGACCATAAAGATGCGGTCGGGTTGGTCGGCTTTGCCGGGGGCGACTTCCAGATCGAAGATCAGGCTTTTAGCCTGAGACGGTGAAGCCATCCGGACGGCGATCCTTGCAACAGACTACGGGGCTATCGGCACTGTAGCGGCAAATGCCCGGTGTAGGTAGGTGCGTGAGGTCGCGGTGGGATGTAGTTGCGGGGGTTTCCGACGGGAGTGATGGATGGGCAACGGCAGGAGCAAAAGAGCAAAGGATTGGGCGTCAACCGGCTGGGCCGGGTCGCGCTGGCGTGCTTCGCATCGAGACGGCCGGAGCCGTCTCGACCCTACGGGGCGCTCATCGCTGACGCGGGGGTATGGCGATGGCTAAACCGGCCAAGGGTGGCCCGTCCATGCAGGCCGCGCCTGATGAATTCCCGACCGTGGGCATCAGTGCGCCTTTGCAATTACATCGGCCTGGGTAATCTCTTTCATATGCTTTCGGCAGAGAGCACTTGGTACATCATTCACAATGAAAGGGGCGTGGTTCTTTGATAAGGACGCTAAAAGTGTTACTAGCCCGTCCTCTTCGAGTGGTAGCACAAGCGTTCCGGCACAACAACTATCCTTATTGTATCCATCGGAGTTCTTGTTTAGAGCTCTGCTTTCGCTGCCTTTAGAAATACCGGTATGGCAATTTTTAGAGAGCTGAGTACATGCGATATAGGGTTGAGTATCACCAAAACCTTCACGCACACCGCTTATTATTTCAGGACGGGGTGTGCCGTGCGAGCCACGCCCCATTGAGAACACAACTAAGGATGGTTTAACTTTTGAAACTAGCTCTCTGGCAAACTCACGATTGTCTGTATTTATTCCAGAATGACCTCCGTGATGAGGGAAGACTAGAATACCAGCGCTCAAGTCATGATCACCCTCGGCCATGACTTCCAAGCTATACTTGTCAGTATCCGCCGCTAGTAGACAGATCCCTTTACCGTTGTGCTCGATTTTTACTGCCGCTGACATATTGTTAGCATTTACAGCCTGCCCCTGAATATCAGTGCCTCCTGTGGTCGCCAGACACATCTCAGGGGTAGGGTGCAAGACATGCAAAGTGGTATCTTGAAGTATTATCTTCTGCGGATCTTCCAGATTGAGCGATGTGTGTATGGCGGTTTTTTTGTCATCTGATCTGGTTCGAGCTTCTCTCACTGCAATTCGAAAATCGCGCCAAACCTTTGTCTGTCGGTTGTCAGGGTTGATATATACGTGCTTAACCGGGCGGTTCGGGCTGAGAAGAAGAGGAATGGCCCCAGAGAGATGATCACTGTCCGCGTGAGATATTAGAAGTGCATAAATTGTCTTAATGCCAAGTTCGTCCAGAGCGCGTGACACAATTGGCTTTGCAGGCGCGTCGACAATGATCGCTTCAGTACCATGTTTTATAATTGCGCAGTTACCATGGCCAACATCCAAGATAATCAGCTCACTGAAGGCCATCGTCTGCATCCGGTTCCTGAGCCAAACAAACATTCTCAAAATATAGGTCAACCTTTGCATCGGTTCCTATATTGGTTGAGGCCGTAAGCGAACTGCCTTCAGTTATAAATTCCCTATCTTGCTCTCGAACGAGGCTCATAGGGAATCTTACCGCATCCTTGGAGTTCCATCCGTGCACAATGGCATCTATTACCTGTATCCCACCAATATCTTGAACCTCTTTTACTTGAAGTACCGTTTGGTGTAGCTTTCTGCTTTCAACTTTTCCACTGCGCAACTCAAGCAAGCATCGAGCGAAGGCTGCACGCAATGCTGCTGGTTCATCTGCGTCCTCTCGACGTAAAACTACTGGCAGGTTGCTTCGAAATGAGCGTATCGCGATGTCGGCATACTGATCTAAATACTGTGTTACTAAAATCGTAGGGTGGTTGAGCTTTGTTAATTCTGATCCTAGTTCGGCGCCTTCCATATCAGCATATGCACGATTTCTAAGGCGGTGGTCGCACACGGCTGCGTCAGAGTTTTTAATAATCGATTCGGTCATCTGCTCTATTGTATCGAAGGCAGGTTGCCTAAATGCTTTAAATCCAGCATCCTCGAGAGTATGAATTATTGTTAGAGCCGCTTCGTCATCATCATCGATCACTGCTACCAAATTTATAGGCCGCATACTAATCCTGTTTCTTTTGACTATGAGTGTCAACCAGGGGGAATACAAAGCGGAATTTAGCCCCCCCACACTGTGATTGTGAGGCTCCGTAAGTACCTCCCAAATCCAGCGTAGAATCTTTCACAATGGTCAAACCGAAACCAGTGCCTTCTTGTCTGGTGGTGCGACCTGGCAGCCAAATCTCATCAAAACTCATCGTTATTCCAGGACCATTGTCTTCAATTTCTAATGCAATGGTGTTTCCCTCGACTATAGTTCGGAGATATATTCGCCGGTCTAATGTGCGCGCACCTTCTCGCTCAAAAGCACTGGCGGCATTGGTGAGGCAATTAGTAATAATTGTTTCTACCAAAGCTTCCGCACCAAATATGACCGCTCCGGTAACATTATGAGGCTCCAAGTAGAGTGCAATCTTTGAATCGAGCAATACGGGCTCCCAAAGGTTATGTATTCCTTGCATTACGGAATTCACATCCACCGCTCCATGGCGCCGCTTTTCGCGTTTGAGAAAATCAATTTGCATACCAGCGAATCTTGAAAGCCTAGTAGATGCTTTTTCTATCAAACCGAGTGGTGAGCTTAACTTCTCGGCTTCTTCTTTCGGTGTTAGGTTTTTTGCCCGATGAGCTATGCTCTTGCGGCTGCTAGTAATAATTTGGATAGGCTTTCCAATCTCATGCGCGAAGACCGCTGCGGTGGTTCCAGCAGTCGCTAATGAGCGATAAAGGATTAAATCTTCTTTTGTCGCGCGGATAACCTTCTCGTAGTTCTGTTCTGCCCGCTCCCAAGCCTTAAGAACCTGCTCCTGAGCCTGGAGCGACATCGAGTTCGATATGGTTTTGATGAAATCAGCACGAGCTTCCGCAGGAAGTCGACGTGATTCTTCTCTTTGATTGTCTCGTCGAGCTTCAGCGTCTTTCAGACGCCTTCTTGCAAACCATGTCAGAGCATTTTTTGCAAATCTACGTATCTCTATAAATTCGTCGCTTTCAATAAAGCCAACGCGGTCAGTCTTTTGTCTAAGGATCCCTTCAGGATCTTCAACAATGACACGTCCGACACTATTATTCGTAGACGGCCTTTCTTCAGGGCTTTGAGCTCGAGATAGATTCATGTCAAGCCAGTCGTGGCCAGGATCACCGTAAGGAGGGACGCGAAATCTACGGTGATAGAAATGAACGCCTCCGACAATCTTCAGCCAATGTTTGACTTCACCAATTGTCGATCCGCGCCCTGCAAATGAGTTTTTATTGAAGACGTAGCTGTATAGTTCAAATATTGCAGGTGGCGCATTATAAATTCCGCTATCTTCACCTTTCCGATTGAGCCAGTCGTCGGACTCCGCGGAGTAAAGAGTAGTTCCTTTGAAGTCAGTGACCTCGGCAAAAGCTGTCCCGTCTTCCCTAATATGAGCACGCAAAAAGTATTCAGCATCCTCAAGATAGCCAGAACGCACCCGCTTTTCCAAGTCTGGGTAGTCGGGAGCATCGAGATGCACTTTAAAATCGGCATTGCCTTCAAACGGGCTGGTCAACAGCACGATGCTTCTTCCTAGCCGATCGATTTCAGATCGACCCAAAGTTCGGCTAATGCCAGTTAGCGTAATGGTTGTTCCAGGCGTTGGACGGCATGCCTGTGACGTGGGAAGATTTACCTCTTCCACGACTCGTGCATTCTCATACTCGGACCAATCAATTGAGATTGAAATTGCATCATTCTCTGTAAGGCTCTCATGCCGAGTAAGCATGGTCGCTTTACTTCCCGCTCTTAAAGCAGCTAAACGCCCTAACCCTTTATCGCCTACAGTCCTTCGCCCTTTGGGCGAAAGTTTTGCGCTTGTTTTCGCTGACCCGCCTAATACAAGCCAGTTATTTAAAACCTGCTCATACGTCATGCCATTGCCGTCATCAGATATTATTATTTTGCCACCATTGAGGATGTCATTTTTTATTTCAATATTGCAGTTCTTAGCATCCGCATCATAAGAATTTCTGATGAGCTCGATAATGGCTTGATCTAAGTTGGGTACCAGCTCTTCCCCCAAGCGAGTTAGGATCGAAGGCGCAAAACGAAATCCTGTCGGTGACGAGTCCATGGATGCGTACTCTTAAAAGATGGCTAATCCCACCAGGGGATGCTAGTTAAGGCGCTCACCGTTAAATGCCGGCATCTTAGATTTTTATTAAGCCACTCATCTGTCCTAGCATCTTGAAGTACAGCTATCAGAGCGCGGCAGTCATCGATTTCTCCGCTTAATGGCCTCATAATGATCAGATGATTCTCCACCAAATAACGCTCTGAAGATAATATTAGACTAGCCCTTGCTCTTTTTCTGTCAGATGGACTAGATGTGCGCCTTACAACTACAAAAGGACCTTGCTCCAACCGAGCAGAATATTTTGCTGTCTCAGGCGGCTGTATAATTTCCGCCCAGACGGGGGAATTTTTAGCAGTAAGATAGCCATATTCTAAATTCTTAATGGGTGTCCTATGTGGTACAACCGGCCCAACCCTGATTGAATATTTGTCACCTACGGTTGGCCTAGGGATAGTGCATTCACTTGAAACTTCCGCTGAAGGGGGTTGCTTTTGGGTAACCCCAAAGAATATAGCAACATCCACATCGGCAGAGCGACCGAAGCTTCCAAGGGAATTAAATCCGGAAACGCGTACACGAGCCGATACTTCGTTTCTAAAGCGTTTATACGAGGTACCGCTTCTGAGTACTTCAGGCACAAGAGCGACAATTCCAACACCATTGTCGGCCCCGTTAATTACATGCTCTAGGTGCAGTGCTGCTGCCGATCTTTTACCTCGTCCTACGAAGCTCATAGCAGGCGCATCTGACAGCTGATAGGGAGGGTTCATAATCACACAATCGCCCGCCTTCAAGCCAAGTGAAAGACTTAGCGCATCACCCGTCCGGAAGCTATTTGGCATAGGTAGCGACGGAGCTATTCCCTCATTCCAGCCCATTTTTCTGTGCCTCGATATGGCCACGGCTTGGATACGCGCCCATGCTATCTGCAAGAACGACTCGCGGAGATCGATAGCTGCCAATCGAGATGACCAATTTGCGAGCGTTGCACTGGGCGATGCAGCAAGAGGTAGTTTTTTGCAGATTTCTACGAGCAGGTCGCCACTGCCAACGCTTGGATCGAGAAATCTCTTCCAGTGGTTTACCTCTAGCTGAGCGATTAGCGTCTCGGCCCAAGCTTGCCCAGAGAAGAAAATCCCATGCTTTCGCCTATCTGAGAGGGTCAACAGGTCATACACAGTGCTAGTGACACAGTTTTGGATGACTTGCTTGTTGTTGTCCTCGCTAATTGATGTGAGCTCAACTTCAACTCCTTTTTCAAGGAGTGAGTTCGCGTAAGCTGCTAAGGAAGTTTCACCGTTCATCGTATGGGTGTCTAATTGAATACTCGCCAGTCTGCAGATTCTTTCGACGATTCGCAAGGACGCCTCAACGATCAGCTTCGATGTGCTCCGGGGAACGCGTTGAATGGGACAGATTTATGTTCGGGTTCGGCCAAGCATTCTCCAATCAGCCGAGCTGCTCATCGCACGCACTGCCTTTCCGTCATGCCTTATCGAAACCGTTAGCTGTACACCTTCCCGCAACACAGAGCGCGGAGAGCCGGAGCTTAGGGCTGCACAGCGTACGTCCGTGCTCAAGCAACAGTTGCCGTCGCGCGCCCAGGAATCAGCGCCCTTTAGAACCACTTCTATGGTAGCGTTTTTCCACATTTCGCTGTGATAACGCGCGCGAATTTCGGAAAGCTTGCCGAATCCTTGCCCGCGTCCAAACGCTAATGAAGCACCATCTGCGACTGACCGCTTCGCTATCGATCTCCTCTGCCGCGGGCGCTTCAGCGGTCGGCCTGCCAACTTTTCAGGTGAACTGAAAGCCTTGAAGAACCATTCCCGTATCGTGGAGCGCGGTGCGGTTCATGGTCGCCGAAGCCTACGCCGGCAGGTCCATCTCAGAAGCGCGCCGCCATCATCTCCTCACTACGCCCCAGCCTGTTTGCCCTCCCCCAATTGCCCGCGCTAGACTGTCCGGGTCGTGGTAAATCCCACGGCCGGGTGTAGCAACCCGAGAAACCAGGGCGCGGTTGCGCCGTAGCGCACAGTCAGTGTTTTGCACTGCGCTGTGGCGACGCTATGGCGGGCCGTGCGGGGCAGGCTTCGGCCTGGCCGGTTCCCTTGGTTTCCGGTTTGCTACCCCCGTGCGGTCCGCCACCCATTA
>JBLXCH010000106.1:0-11690 GCA_048265065.1 Motiliproteus sp.
ACCGCTGCGCCGCCCCATACTTCCGCACATACGCGCGTCAGAGCTGCTGTTAGGGTTGTTTTACCATGGTCAACGTGACCAATTGTGCCTACGTTGACATGCGGTTTTGTACGTTCAAATGTTCCTTTTGCCATTTCGCCTCTCCGGAGTATAGGACTACGACTCAAAAAAATAATAAATCAGACAGATACAACAAAGGGCAGATATATCACTACATCTGCCCTTATAGAAATAATCTTTGGAATGGAGCTCCAGGGCGGAATTGAACCGCCGACCTCACCCTTACCAAGGGTGTGCTCTACCCCTGAGCTACTGGAGCCCAATTCCAGAGACAACATCATTGGAGCGGGTAGTGGGAATCGAACCCACATCATCAGCTTGGAAGGCTGAGGTAATAGCCATTATACCATACCCGCGTCTCAATCAATCACCTGATCAAAATGGTGGTGAGAGGTGGATTCGAACCACCGAAGCTTGCGCGTCAGATTTACAGTCTGATCCCTTTGGCCACTCGGGAACCTCACCACACGCTGATCAATCAGTTGACCAGGTATGCCCTGCGGAAGTGTGTTGGTGCCGGCACCAAGAGTCGAACTCGGGACCTACTGATTACAAGTCAGTTGCTCTACCAACTGAGCTATACCGGCTCACCTCACGTCAGGAGGCGGGAATATTACTCATGCCCCTGACCGGATGCAACCCCTTAACACACTTTTTTTTCACTTTTCAGATAAGAGGTACCTAACAACAAATTATCGAGCCACGTTAAGTCGTCGGATAAAGCCTCTGTTAGCGAAATCCAAAGGCCTAATTCCGCTACATTTGTACCAACAGGCAGCAGCCGACCTGCATACCCCTGCGACAACACTCCCTCATAAAGTGAAACGGCTAATTCACGATCTGAGTATCGCCCTAACGAAATACTACCTTTCAAGTCACCGCGCTGAATTAAGGAAACCTCAAGACCCAATGAGCGCAACGCCTGCAACAGTCGCTCACGCTCCTGCAACCCTCCTCCTGTCGGCTCGATGTAAACCAAGTACTCATCCCCTGAAATTTCGTCGCTAGTCATAACCGCTACTTCAGCAGGCAAGGTTGCCTGCCAAGCCAACATTGCTTCTTGGGAGGGGAAATTAGTGATCCTTATACATGTTTGTTCACCAATAGAGCTAGCCGGTGAAGCTTCACTTAAAGGCGACGGACCAACAGCGCGAGGCCTGAGCGGCCGTTCAACCTCCGAAGTCAACGTCAATGAGCTGACATGCTGACCAAAGCCCTGCGGCCGATCCATCAATTGGCTACGTGTTTGCTGCTCGCGCTCAAACCAAGCAAAAGCAGCAACGTTCAGCACAACTACTATCAAAAACAACCAACGAAGCATAATTATCCCTAAAGCCACGACTTAAAGCGCTCACATGATCACGGTGATTATGGCAACAAATAATTCAAGCCATCGAGCACCAGAGTCGATCGAACCTGACCTTGGCCAACCAACTGATGAAAATGCTCCGCGTCACCGCCACAAATCACCAGCACCGCTTGCTGACCCAACTTATCCGTCAACCCACTGTGCACTTCGTTAGCTACTGAATGCAATATTAAATTCATCCCTTGCGTCACTGCACTTTCTGTATTGTCACCAGGGCCCAAATGATGCCAACCCTGTTCACTGGAAAATTCACTAGCGCCAATTCTTTCCGTATTTTTCAATAGTCCATTTCGCAGCAACTTTGCACCAGGCAAAATATAACCACCAAGATGCACACCTTGCTGGTCCACATAATCAATAGTGATCGCTGTACCACAACTAACAACACAGCACGCTCGAGCAAACTCATTGTATGCCGCCACCATACCTAACCAACGATCCACACCCATCTGCTCAGGGTTCTCGTAGCTATTAGTGACACCGGCCGCGTATGCACTTGTGCGCGCCACCTCAACAACAACACCGCAGTGCAAGCGAATATCTTCAACAAACCGAGCCACCTGGTTATGATTAGCAACCGAGCTCAATCGAATACGTCGAGGATTCGTACCGCAGGCAGACAGCAAGTCAGTAGTAGTGAAGCGGTTCGTCGGCAAACGACCCAACGCACCATCAAATCGCCATTTAACAAAAGTATTACCGATATCAAGGTCTAAAATGCACTGAGTACTCATCACACCTCCTTAATACGCAAGCTTATTTCTCCGGCATGTACTGCGATCAGTTCATCATCAACCAACAGAAGCAAAGCCCCTGATTCATCCACCCCTTTAGCCACCCCATGCTGAGAAGCTTTGAGAGTAGTTAGCTCAACCTCTTTGTCAGCACAGACATCATACTTCGCCCATTGCGCTCTAAAATCAGCGGAAAAGCCTGCAACAGAGAACAACAACAAGTCTTTCACTAATTGATCTAACAACACAGCGAATAACCGACTACGGTCCACAATGCCGATATGCTGAGCTAAAGACGTCCAAGCCTGCTCAATACCTTCAGCCTTATCACTAGACATCGAGACATTCAAACCCACACCAATGACTACTTGGCAAAAACCAGAGGCATCACCACTCATTTCCAGCAAAATACCGGCGATTTTTTCACCACCAACCCACACATCATTTGGCCACTTAAGCTGTACATCCGTGACACCCTGTTGCTCCAGCGCCTTAGCAATCGACACTCCCACAACTAAACTCAACCCCTCTAGCGCCGCAGCACCGCCTTCAAAGCCCCATACACAGGAAAAGTATAGATTACTCGCAAAAGGGCTAACCCATGAGCGCCCTCTGCGCCCTCGACCAGCCGTTTGCGACTCAGCAGTCACCACTAATCCGTGCTGATTACCCCGTTGCACAGCTTGAAAGGCATCCGTATTGGTGGACTCAGTAACTAAAGAGTGTTGAATTTCACTAATATGCTGGCGCACCTCATCAGACAGCGACGTCAACACTACTGCTGGCCGAATCAACGAGGCACCACTAACGATACGATACCCCTTCCCTTTTACGCTTTCTAAAGGGAGACCTTCCTCTTCGAGTTTCCTCAGCTGCTTCCAGACTGCCGCACGACTCATACCCAACGACTTACCCAAGGAAGTACCTGAGTGGTATTCACCATCAGCTAACAAGCCGACTAGATCATTCGCCGAAACCAATAGCATAACTACCTACGCGACCGTTCCAACACACAAAAACTATAGTCATAAGGGTTATCGCCATCAGCCTGATGATGCTCTTCGGAGATCAGCTTCCAATTTTTTGAATCAAGCTCAGGAAAAGCCGCATCACCCTCAATCTCAGCATGTATACGAGTCAGATAGATCCGATCTGCCTCAGGCAGCACTTGCCGATACAACTCAGCCCCGCCTATGATCATGACCTCACTAAAGTCTTCAAAAACAGCCAGATCTTCACAATGGGCTTCAACTGAATTCATATCATGTAACACATCAACACCCGCAGCCTGGTACGCAGGATTACGCGTGACCACAATATTCGAACGGCCCGGTAACGGCTTACCGATAGACTCGAACGTCTTGCGCCCCATGACTACAGGTTTGCCCATCGTGACACGCTTAAAGTATTTGAGGTCTTCAGGCAGATGCCATGGCATTTTGTTGTCTTTACCGATGGTGCCGTTTTCTGCTGCTGCAACGATGAGAGAAAGTTTCATGTGTTTACCGAATTGTTCGCTTAATGAAACCTCGGAGTATGAAGCAATCGATAAGATAGATGAAGTTTTAGCTACATCCAAAAAACGCAATAGAACTTAGAGACAAACCACGACAATGACACAAAGAAACGAGGATACAGCAGGCTCTAACCGAGGAATCCAGCGGTTGGTTAGAGCCGAATTAGCTAAATGCTAGCCGTTCACAGAAGCAAGAATCGCATTAAATGTAGTACTTGGGCGCATCACCTTCTGCACACTCTCTTGGCTGGCGTGGTAATAACCATCTAAAGCAACAGAGCTGCCTTGCACCGCTGCCATTTCACTCACGATGTCACTTTCCTTCTCAGCCAGTTTCTGAGCAATCGGCGAAAAATACCCTGCCAGCGCCACATCCTCAGTTTGCGCAGCCAATGCTTGTGCCCAGTACAAACTCAGATAAAAATGACTACCACGGCTGTCTAATTCACCGGTCTTAGCTGAAGGCGACTTATTATTCTTTAACAATGTCTCTATGGCATCGCTCAGTGTTGTTCCCAGCACGCTGACGGAGCGGTCATCGTTTTTGATACCCGCGTCATCTAACAACGCGGCTAGCGCCATCATTTCTCCCAACGAGTCCCACTGCAGATGATTTTCCGCTAACAACTGCTGAACCAACACCGGTGCGGTGCCTGCCGCACCTGTCTCGTACATGCGACCGCCATTAAGCATCGGCACAATAGACAGCATTTTGGCAGACGTCCCTAGCTCCAAAATAGGAAAGAGATCAGTAAGGTAATCGCGTAACACGTTGCCGGTAATCGAAATAGTGTCCTGCCCGCGACGCGAGCGCTCCATAGAGAAACGAATGGCATCGGTGTAGCGCATAATTCGCAGATCAAGTCCGTCCGTATCATGCTCCTTTAGGTAATGGTGAACTTTTTTGATCAGTTCAGCATCATGAGCCCGCTCATCATCCAACCAAAAAACCGCAGGAACACCCGCTTGACGAGCACGCGAAACACCCAGACCGACCCAATCACGAACAGCGACATCCTGGGTTTGACAGGCTCGCCAAATATCACCTTTTTCCACTTGATGCTGCATCAAGACAGTGCCTTCAGCGTCCACAACACGCATGATGCCATCAGCAATCATTTCATAGGTTTTATCGTGCGACCCGTACTCTTCTGCTTTTTTTGCCATCAAGCCAATATTTGAGACACTCCCCATGGTCGCTGGATCGAAAGCACCATGGGTTTTACAAAAGTTAATCGCTTCTTGGAAAATACGCGTGTAAGTACGCTCAGGAGAAACCGCCTTCGCATCTTTAGCCTGACCGTCAGCACCCCATAATTTGCCAGAGTTTCGTATCATCGCTGGGACAGACGCATCGACAATAATGTTGCTAGACACGTGTAGATGAGTGATTCCCTTGGCTGAATCAACCATCGCTAACTCTGGACGTTTCTTATAGCAAGCACCAATATCTTGCAAAATCTCTTCACGCTGAGCGTCAGGTAACGTTTCAATCTTGTCATAAACGCTACTTAGCCCATTATTAGGATTAACACCTAACGCTTTAAACAAAGCTGCATGTTTGGCAAACAAATCGTCAAAAAATACAGTTACCGCATGACCAAACACGATTGAGTGGGATATTTTCATCATGGTAGCTTTTACATGCAGCGACCAAACCACACCGGTTGCTTTTGCGTCATTCATTGAATCCTCGAAAAATTGACGCAACGCTTTAACGCTCATGGTCATGCTATCGAGAATTTCACCCGGCTGTAATTGCAGCTGATTTTTTACGGTTACTTCACCGGCTGCATTAACAAATTCAATACGAACAGCCGTGCCTTTTTCTAAACAAACGGATTGTTCCCGCGAGAAAAAATCGCCGTCGCGCATGTAATCAACATGGGTTTTTGAAGCCTGACTCCATTCACCCATTGCATGAGGGAACTGGCGGACATACTGTTTCACTGCCGGAGGTGCACGTCGATCAGAATTACCTTCACGCAAGACAGGGTTTACAGCACTGCCTAACACTTTGGAGTACCGAACCTTAGCCTCGGCTTCCTCGTCATTTTGAGGATCATCAACAAAGTCAGGGATGTCGTAGCCCTGTGACTGCAACTCAGCGATACACGTCGTTAGTTGCGAAATGGAAGCGCTGATATTCGGCAATTTAATCAGCTTGACGTCAGGGTCTTTTGTTAGCTCACCTAACACCGCCAAGTCATCTGCTACTTTTTGGCCTTCATTCAATCTATCAGCAAACGCTGCCAAAATTCGGCCCGCTAATGATAAATCAGACATCTTGACGTCAAGGCCAGCTTTCGCCGTAAAGGCCCGAACAATGGGCAACAACGAATAAGTCGCCAACGCAGGCGACTCATCGGTAAGCGTGTAATAGATAGTCTGTTTTGTAGCAGGCATGATCTTTCCTTTATTGCAGAAATTTAAAAGCGTATATCATTATGCTGTCAGACAGGTGAAAGAAGCTCTCACTCATCCAATATATGATCATTATATCGACCAAACACTTAACAGCGAAATAAAATAGACTCTTAGCCCTTAGTGAGCTTGTTGTATGACAAAGCTTTATTAACGAAACTGTCTTAACGAAACGGTATAAACGAAACAACGCAGTCGAGCAAAACACACAATGGTGACGGCTAACGCTAATACACTCTTACTCAACAGGTGTCGTAATCACCTCGAAGACTGCAACAACTAACGAAAGCCATCATAAAAGGCTGCGGAGATGACCTCCGCAGCTGTAGGTTGCTTGACCGCTTAGGCCAACAGCCACTATTACAGCGGCCATCGGTTAAACGGCGGCCATTAGCTAAACTGTGACTGTCGGTTAAACAACAGTCACAACCATTTCACCAACGCCCTCAACATAGCATTCCATAACATCGCCTTTATTGATTGGACCTACACCCGCTGGGGTGCCAGACATGATCAAATCTCCAGCAGCCAACTCATAGTAGTCTGACAAGTAAGAAATTTGCTCTGCAACTTTCCAAATCATCTGGTTAAGATCACCTTTTTGACGAACCTCACCATTCACTTTGAGCTCAATAGCACCCGAATCCGGATGACCAATCTCAGCCGCTGGAACAATAGGTCCAACAGGCGCAGACTCTTCAAACGCTTTGCCTATTTCCCAAGGTCGCCCCATTTTTTTCATCTCACCCTGCAGATCACGGCGAGTCATATCGAGCCCTAGGCCATAGCCATAAACATGATCAAGCGCATCTTCAATAGCGATATTCACACCACCGCTCTTCAAGACGACAACCATTTCCATTTCATAATGAACTTCAGACGTTTTAGGCGGATAAGCAAATGTCCCGGTCGAAATCACATTGTCCGGATTCTTTTGGAAGAAAAACGGTGGTTCACGGTCTGGGTCATGCCCCATTTCAATGGCGTGTGCTGCGTAATTGCGTCCGATACAGTAGATACGACGAACGGGAAATAAGGCATCGCTACCTTTAACGGGGATAGCAGCCTGCTTTGGCGGTGTGATGACAAATTCACTCATGATAATTCCTTAAATTTACAAATCTCAGAAACCGAACACTGCTAACAGTGCTATTTAAAATCACCAAATTACGATTAACGACTCGATGCGTAGTAAGCAACTCGACGCTCTAGTGCAGCGAGAATTTCCGCCATCAAGAACGCGAAGAAGAACAGCACAAGTAACAGCGCCCAAAAATGCTCCATAAGAAAGTTCGCAGAATACAGCTCAAACAGCCGACCAAAGCCGACAATCGACACCAACAACTGACCGATAATCACGCCCTTAATCGCGCGAATAAAACCAATCCGAACACCGGCTAAAATTTCAGGCAATGCAGCGAACACATAGATTTTTGAAAACGCCTGCCATCGTGTAGCACCAAAGGAATTAGCCATTTCCACTAGCGATGGAGAAATCTGCTTCACCCCCGCACGCGAATCCAGCACGATAATCCAAACGGCAAAGAGTACTGTGGTGATAATCACCGTTTGTTCGCCAATCCCGAACAAGATCATCAACACAGGAACCAAGGCCGTTAATGGTGCACTGAGAAAAATATTCACCCACGGTAGCAATAGGCGGTCGAGCAACACTGACTGCCCCATCAGAATACCAACGGGCACGCCAATTAAGATCGCACTAGTAGTTCCAATAAAAAAAGCACGTCCTGTTTCACCTAACGCGAGAAGAAAAGAACCCGTCGGCACAATTTCTATCATCTTCTCGATGATGGAAGACAACGGTGGCAATAGAATCGTTAAATTCAATTGTCCGACTATTTCCCATAACACCGCCCAAATAATTAGCGATGTCATCATCGGCAAACGATAACCACAAATTTTCATAGTAACCTCGCTTATTCAACGTATGAGCGCAAAGAACCCCAGATACCTTCAACCGTATCCAGATAGGCAGGATCCCGTCTCATCGCATCAGGCCCCAATTCGCGATTAATGTTCGGCGTAATGATTTCTGACACGCGACTTGGCCTAGGCAACAAGAGCGCAATTTTGTCAGAAACGTACACAGCTTCTTCAATCGAGTGGGTCACGAAAATAAAGGTCTTCTTTTCAACCTCAACTAGGTGGATCAAGTCTTCTTGGAATTTCCGTCGTGTTTGCTCATCAACTGCCGAAAACGGCTCATCCATTAGCAACACATCAGCATCCATCGATAACGCTCTGGCTAAACCAACGCGCTGACGCATACCACCAGAAAGCTCGTGCGGGTAACTACTCTCAAAACCAGCCAGACCAACTTTGGCGATATACTTTTCTGCGATAGCCTCACGCTCCGACTTATCAACCCCTCGCAATTCCAGACCAAAGGCTACATTTCGCAACACAGTGGCCCATGGCAACAAAGCAAAGTCTTGAAAAACGAACGCACGGTCATCACCAGGTTTTTCAACGGCTTTACCGTTAACAAGTACTTGCCCAGCATCTGCAGGAATCAAACCTGCAATGATTTTTAATAAGGTCGTCTTCCCGCAGCCGGACGGACCTAGCAGTGAAATCAACTCACCCTTAGGAAAATCCAACGTCATATTATTCAGGGCCTGAACACCACCTTGATAGGTTTTGGAAACCCCTTGAACAGAAACCGCGATTTCAGTACTGGAGGCGGCTGCCAATGGCGAAATATTTTCAGCTGTCTTCATTTTTTTATTCTCTTATCAGGTCTAAACAACGTGTGTTCGATACGCTCTAATAGCTCTAGAAACACCACCGCAAGTGCAATAATTGAAAATATTGCCGCATACATTTTCGCGTACTCTGCAATCGACTGATTGTAAGAAATCAGATCGCCAATACCCGTTGGAGTGATCAACAACTCCGCCAATATCGCCCCAATAAAGCCAGCAGATACGCCAAGGCGCAGACCAGCAAAGATAACGGGGCTTGCAGAAGGCAAGATAATTTTAAAAATGATGTCAGAATTTGAACCTTGGAAAGCCCGCCCCATTTCTTTCAAAGAATGCGGGGTATGACGAACAGCACCGTAAGCGTTCAACACGATGACCGGCATCGCCATAATACAGACCACAAGCACCTTAGCCGTCAAACCAATACCGTAAGCCATTACGAGCAAAGGAATTAGCGCAGCCAGCGGCGCAGATTGCATAACGATAAATATTGGAGAAATAAACCACTCCGCCGTTTTGTTTAATCCCATCCAAACACCACTACCTATGCCAAGAACACAGGATATCGCGATGCCTAAGACAAGCGGCTTCAACGTTTCGGGGTAAGCCTGCAACATGGAGCCATCAACAATCATGCTCCAAAATGCCGCCATGGTTTCTAAAAATGTAGGGAAGGCCGGACTAACTGGTATACGACCAGCAAACTCCCATGCACTAAAGACAATGACAAACGACAGTATCTTTAAAGTACGAGGATGGGATAAAAATTCACCCATAATCAGCGCTCTCATTTAAGTGACAAAAACAGGGAGACAATGAGCGAGGACCCATTGCTCCCAACAAAGTTATTGATCCAGTTTCTTCTTCGCGTCTTCTAACGGTCCAAGATCCCAGAAATCATTAACTTTCAAAGCACTAGCAGGCCCTTTTAATTGCCCTGCATCGACAAAGAAGCCAAAATCAGCCAGTGCCGCTTTCTCGCCACCACCATTTGCATCATAAAGTCCACCTTCGACTGCTTCTTCATAAAAAGCGTCTACTTCTGCAAGCAGCTCTTTCGGAAGATCAGACAACAAACCAAAACGCTTCCGCTCTCTTTCGATCACTGAAGGGTCTTCGCTCATATCGCGCCATGTCTTTAAGAAAGACTCTATTAAGATTGCTAGATCTTCTTTGTTTTCAGACATCCATTTAGTGTTAGAAAAGAGGATCTCATCACTCGCATCCGCACTAACACCTGGCAAAACATGGAAACGATCGCCCGCTTTTTCCATCAGGATGTTCTTGTTCGACAAATCAACGATACTGGCCTTCACCTGACCTCTCATCATCGCGACAATACGGTTCTCAGAACCTGGGATATAAGAACGCTTACCCAGCTCGATGCCTTCACGCTTAACAATAATGTCACCGATAGCTTCGGTTCCAGTACCGCGCGCATGAAACGCAAACGGCTCGCCATCTAAATCCTGCCAAGTTTTATATTCTTTCGATACAACGGGGAAAAACGCTAATTTTGAAATTTGGAAGATGTTACGCAAAGGTGCTTTCGACTTCTGTACCACTGCGTAGGGTGAACCAATTGCCACATCCATTTGGCCACTAACCATTGCTTGAATCGCTAATCCCTCTTTACCAAACGAGGTAAGCTCATAATCAAGACCTCTCTCTTTTGCGCGCTCCAACGCGACAAGAACGTTCAATGTTTCTACCGAAGCTACATCACCAAGTGCCACACGCACTGTGCCTGCCGAAGCAGGTACAGCTACGGCAATAGCTGACAAGGTAACCGCAGCCACACCAGCAAGCTGTTTAAAGGTATTTCGCATTTGATACTCCTTCTTTTTTTTATTCTACTAAACCAATTTAAACCAATTTTTATTAACTCATCATATTCTACAAATTTACCAGACCTTTTATACGTCAACGCCGTACCATTAACAAGCTGTAATTTATCCTAAATCTTTATAAACACCCAAAACCCAACTAAGCACAAAAACCAAAAATAACTACAACTTATTGTTTTTGTTATATTAAAAATACTTAACGCCTACATATACATAAGATAATCCCAATAAAAAAGCCCAACATCACATACCACCAAACAAAAACCAATACAAAACCAATACAACAAATGATCTAACCAATTGCTAAATTGGTTAGATCTGATAGCATATCAATTAGTGCATAAAAATGACGACCAACACCCCTAAAAGCAAGGCGCTGCGGCTCATTAGAGCGATAGAAGAGGAGCTACCACATTGTATTTAGAACCGCGATCAGCTATAACCGCGACGAATGCAGAAAGTTACAAGAAGGTTACTGAGAATGAGGGGACGTACATAATGGATACCGCGGAAGGTGCGCTGGTGCAGCTACGTGCTTACATTACGCAAAGTGAATTCAAGATCAATGATCGTTTACCTCCTGAACGTAAACTCTGTGACATTTTAGGCGTCTCTCGCTCAGAGTTGCGTAAAGCCTTCTCGGTCCTTGAATCTGAGGGGAGTATTTGGCGCCAAGTTGGTAAAGGAACATTTATTGGTAACGGCGCTTCTGAAGAAACGTCGATTTCAATTACTGCCATTGCCAACAAGACCACGCCAAAAGAAGTCATGCATTCGCGGCTATTATTGGAACCTTTGTTGGCACGTGAAGCGGCGTTTCATGCGACCGCACAACAAATTGAAGCCTTAGCCCAGGTCTCCAAAAAGGCACACAAAGCAAAGACCTGGCGCGAGTACGAAACTCTCGACAACCAATTCCACCGATTAATTGCTGAAGCCTGCCAAAACACGCCTCTGCTAGCAATGTTCGATCAATTGAATGCTCTGCGTCGAACAGTCGTGTGGGGCCGCTTA
>JBLXCH010000107.1:0-11653 GCA_048265065.1 Motiliproteus sp.
TTGAACTTGAACAGGTTAAAGAAAGCAACAAAAACACCCTTGATCTTCTGTTTGATTTCTTCGCGTCTCTGATTGGCACGTGTCGCTTCAAATTCGCGCGCCAGACGCATGAAGTATTCCTGCTCGGTTTCGCGACGGTTCTTGTTCTGATTTGCAGAAGTGAAAGGCGCGAAGTACAGATCAGATTGCATGATGTTTTCCCATCTAAAATATGCACGCTAACGGTGCTGAATTCGATTCTGCGCACTGTTGTGGCACGCATTGATTTATGCGTGCAGATTATCCACAGTCGGTTGCAGCCGCAAACGATGCTTTTTCAGTACATAGGTGAGAATTTCTATTCAATGGATATTACTCATCTTGATAAAACATGCTTCTTGAGGCTGCGTTGGTGGTTTCCACGTACTGGATTGATTGAATATTGTGCTGAGGGTATTTCATGTAATGGATATTAAATCTGGCCGTACTCGGTATTTTCATTCCCACGTTCTTCTTTGTATCAATTCCGCCCGGCATGTGCATGACACTGGCGCTGACCATGGGGATGAGCATTGGCTTGCGTCGTACCCTCTGGTTGATGTTGGGTGAGCTGATCGGTGTCGGATTGGTGGCGGGTGCATCGGGGCTAGGTGTGGCGGCAGTGCTGTTGCAATATCCGGCGTTGTTTGAGGTCTTGCGTTATGGTGGAGGCGCTTATCTGGCCTATGTCGGTGTGCAGTTGTGGTGAGCAAAAGGGCGGATGGCATTGTCGACGTCGGGGGTGGGCCATGATTTGGCGGCCTATCATTTGGCGTTGCAGGGATTTGTTACGGTTATTTCCTGGGCGTTCTTAGTTGCGCTGCCGCCGCCCTTTATGGATCCGGCTTACCGGATGATGCCGCAGCTGGGGGGGGCTGCTGTCCATCATTCTGCTGATCGAGTTCTCCAGTCTGCTGATGTATGCCTCTGGAGGGAATGCGCTCAGCCGATCTTTGCAGCGCAGCTCATACATTCGTTTGATGAACCGGGTGGCTGGCGCGCTCATGGTGGGTGTCGCCCTGTGGCTGGCGTTTGGCTAGCAGCCTGTCGGACTTGACACTGATCTACTCGGCTCGGGCATCCTGCTTCGCCCTACCTCCTGCATCCATGCAGTCGTGCGGAAACGCCGCCTCTCTCGGGTAAAGAGGGGCCATTTTTCGTACTCCTTTTTACTCGTCGCAGGCTCCTCAGCCTGCGGCCCCGCTAAAGCGGTTCTTTCCACTTCGTTCCAAGTGTTAAATGGAACCACTATTCGCCTTAAAAGAGCCCAAAAGCCGACTCAAAACGGCCATTTCCTCGCTATGACCGGTCAAGTCCGACAGGCTGCTACGAGGCTGTCCGACAAGCCCGCGCTGCGCCGGGACATCTCATACGATCGCTTACCGGCGGTAAGCATCCAGCCGGGAGTCGAATTCTCGTAATCCCAGTCGGAGCAGGTTATTGGATGGGCGGCAGGCGACCCCGTAGACCCACTGCCTGAGCATTTCCCGCAGGGACTGCTGCCTGGGGGCTATTTCGTTGCCGGTGTAGCAGTGATCATAGAATATGACCTGACTGAGTCCCTTGTCGGGATCGGTGGCCAGCCGCAGTCCGGCTTCACTGATCTGCATCTCCACCTGGCGTTCCTGGGCGGGTAATGGGGCTGGCTGGACCAGGGGCCAATCGAGCGACAGTGACTGGTGATAGAAGACCACCAGGGAGCGGGTGGACCAGAACGAACTGGCCGGGCCGCTGTAGGGGTCGAGCCATCTCAGGTCATCGTCAAAAACCCCCTGGGCCGGTCGCCCCAGGCGTACCCCTCCCTGCAGGATGAAGTAACGCCAGCAACTGTCCAGAGCGGTTAGCGCCATGCCGGAGGGGAACTCAAGGGGGTTGAGCTCAGCAGCCATCAACAGTGGAGCTGGAGTGGCCATGCGGTAACAGAGGCTGCGGCCGAAAAGGACGACCCCGCGATCGGTAAAGAGGTATTGGTACCAGGCCCCAAATTGCCGGACTGAGTCGTGTATGAAGTGCGGATCAAACCGGGGGTCGATCATGTCCAGCCAATAGAGGCTGTAATGGAAAGCCCAGGCATTGTACAGGTCGACCATACCGCCCTCGCCATCAACAAAGCAGCCGTTACCCCGGTAGAACGTTTTGATCCTCCGGTAGCGACTGGCACTGGTAAAATGGTGGCTGACGTCGAGTGCTGCGACGATCTTGTCCACCAGGATTACGAACAGGTGCCAATTGTTGTCGGTGGTCTGTTTGCCGATGACCTGTTTCAGCCAGGCCAGAACCCGTTGTCGTTGCGTATCGGCAAGTTGCTGCCACAGGCTGTCCCGTATCAGCCAGACGGCCAGAGCGATATCCCCTGCCTCGCAGATCAGTGTGGAGCGGTGGCCTATATCCCCCCAATAGCCGGAGTGATCCGGATCGGTGCCGTTGACCAGCGCCCGAAGAATCTGCGCGTCCATTGCCTCACGAAGGTTCGGATTGGCAAGGGGGGAGTTGCGGTAGGCGGCCCAGAGCGGCAGCAGACGGGACACTCCCTCGATACCGTCGTTGCGGGCCCCGTAGATGCTGCCGGCACCGGGGTAGTACGCCAGGGTGCTGGTATTGTGTAGATAATGCTGGTGGGCGTCCCAGAAGTAGTGAATCAGGGTTTCGAAGCGTTGACAGGGGTGGCCGGCCGGGCTGGCGAAGCAGGTTTTCAGCAGATCATCCTGACCAGGATAGGGGGATTTGCCGAACAGCTTTCGATGCCAGAGCTGCTTGTGCATGTGGGCGATCTTCGCCAGGTCGCGCCTGCGGATCATGCGGGAGAGCGATCCTGGTGAAGTTTCACCAGGCAGCGGATGATGAACTTGTAGCTGCTGAAGCTTAGAGGGGCCTTTCGTCGGGCGATATTGAAGGCTTTCAGCGCCCTGCGATACCACCCGGCCAGGAAAAGTTCATAGCCGTATTCGAACCAGACATTGTAAAACAGCCGGTTGAGCTTGTCCTGACTGATGGAGCGGCCATCACGGCTGCTTGCCCCATGGGTGCACAGGTTGTGCTCCATAATTTCGGCCCGGTAATTACGCAGGTGTGGCTTGTGAGAGATGCTTTCCTCGTTCTTGCGGTAATAGGCGTAGTTGCTCTCCAGCTGGGCGATGCGGGTGTGGTGCGCCAGTTGCAGCCAGAAGTCGTAATCCTGCCCGCGCCTGAAGTCGGGATTGAAACGGACCTTTTCGAGTACCTCAACGCGAACGAGGGCGGCAATGATGTGGTACCAGGAGCACTCGAACAGGGTATGGTAAACCCACCCGGACATCGCCTCGTCGATCACCGGCTCAGAAGTACTGTCCACAGAAATGGCCGATTTCAGTTTGAAGTGCTGGTCCACGTGTTGGAAGCGGCCCGTCGCAACCCCGTACTCAGGATGCTCCTCCAGAAAACGGACCTGCTGGTGCAGCCGGTTAGGAGACCACAGATCATCGCCGTCATTGAAAGCTATGTAACGGCCTCTGGCGCGTTCAATGCCGCTGTTGCGAGCCACTGCCGAACCCGCATTCCGTTGGTAGTGATAACAGACCTGATCACCGAAGCTTTCCACTACCTGCCGGGAATGGTCGCTGCTGCCATCATCGACAACAATAATTTCCTTGTTCGGGTAGCTTTGGTCAACGACGCTCTGGATGCACTCGCCAATGTACTTCTCACCGTTGTACACGGGAATGATGATCGAAACCAAGGGGAGGTCGTTCTGCATCTGTTATCCCTTCCTGAATCACATATAAGGATTCGAGCTGCTCGTCAGGGACCATCAGTCTCGACTCAAGGTAGTACAGTTGACTTCTTCTTCAAGATCAAGCGTAAAGAGCATCCAGAGTTGCAATCAACTAAATGGATGATCGATAATCTCCTGTGGCCAGAACCCGTGACGAACTCAAATTGCGTAGCCCCGATCCGGAAATATTTGAGCAGACAACGAATCGTTTTAACTTGCCTGTTGAAACGTAGCTACCCTCTACCCTGCCAAGGGTGAGCGGCATGCTATTCTGTCTGGGCGCCTAATCCCGATGTGCAGATTGATCTCAGCCAGCTGATCACCTGGACGGTCTATAATCTCCCGATGCTGATCATTAGGCACTGTGGATTTTATTCAAAGGTACTGTTGCTCTCACGGGTTTGTCGAGGTTACCCTTAATTTATCAGAGCTGATAGTGTCTTATTTTGCGATGATTTTATTGTACTTTCTCGCATCAACCTGGCCAGAAATGAATTTTTAGCCAGGTTAATGTGCATACCTTGATGCTATACTTCTATTTTTGACATAATTAGGTTTGTAATACTGGCTAGGGTGTTTAAATGATCGATATTGATCTCATGAGCTTGTAGTTTTATTGAGTATTCTTGCTCAATATATGTAGCCAGTTGCAAGGTTGAAAGAGAATCAAGAACTCCATGTGTAACTAATTCAGTGCTGTCGGTCAGAGCTTCTTCGCTTTCCCCTGGTAAAAATTCTTTGAGAATAAATGCTTTTATTTTTGAATTTATTTCTTCGGGTTTATTGCTCATTTTGCCTCTCCACTGGTAGACGAAATTTTATTTTTAATGACTGGTGAATACCTATTTTACTCGTAGCTCTGTCCAGCGATTATTGACAGCATCATAAATGGCTTCAGCCACCAGTTGATGCCCAAGTTTATTGGGATGCTTATCCCATTTTTCCAGCTGGAGGTCCTCAACCTTGTGTTTATCAAAGACGCCATTTAAATTGATGATCATAAATCCTGATTTTCGGGCCATATGCTCTGTTGTCTGTAGAGTTTCCAGCCAGGAGCCTTTTTCTATAGCGGGCAAAAACACCCATACCGGTGTTGCACCCATCGAGTTACTGGCGACCACCAGTTCGCTATATAGCCAGTTCAGTACTTCTACCTGATAGGGTATCAATTGCCGTTTAATGGTGGATTCATCCATGCTGGAATCGACCTTCGCCTTGGAAACAATATCTCGCAGTTTAGGGTAGGGGATCTTGATCCCTTTCTTGACAATGCTGGTCAGGTAACTCAAAGAGCGCTCTTGCTCTCGACCGGTTGCGATATAGAATATTGCGGAGGGCTGAAATTGTTTTGCTTTTTCCAATACTGGGTATTGTTGCAGCGGGTAGTAGCCAGGCACCGCAAAATTCAGAAATTCGACTGAGGAAAATTCCCCGACTCCGCCCTGTTGGTTCAGACGTTCTTCCGTGATAGCTTCAAATGTTTCGTCCTGATTGACGCCCCAGCCCATAACTGAAGATGCTCCGAGTACCGCAACGCGGTAAGCCCCGGGGGGCGGCTGTAGCTTGTATTCCTGGTCACGCATACCCCAGCTGTTTGTACGTATTTCGCCGTAGCTGCTAACTGATACACTGTTTGGAGTCAGTTCTTCCTGCAGAAAATCACCAGTAAACCGTCCCAGCCCTTCGCCCTTAATATCCAGCCAGTGCAGGGTTGGTTTGTTCATGTAAAGCTCCCATAACTGGGAATTGAACTTGTCCACGCGGGTTAATTGCTCATAGTAGCCGCGCTCCAGATTACTTTCGTCCGCTTTGCTTAAACGGTTGGATTTCAAAGAAAAAATCAGACTGGCAGTGTCTGAGTCCAGTTGCGTATAAACTTGGGGCATCCCCGCCATTGTCACAAGAACAAGCATACTGAGAGTTGATAATTTAAATGGGGACTTCTGTAATAAGCTGCGTTCTGCGTCGCTTTCTTGCCCGCGTGAAGCCCGGCCGAAATAAATAGCAGAAATGAATATTACGGCTGAGACTGCGAGTAAATACCTCGGTAACGCTTGTTGCAGGCTCAGGGAGTCGTTCCAAAGGAAGGCCCACATGGAAATCCAGGCGCTGAAGGATTCTGTTGTCCATATCGACCATAACGTACAAATAAAAAAGAATATACCAATCGTTTTTAGGCCGATTATTAATGAATTTCGAATGCTAATATCTTTGTTTTTTATACTTCTGTTACGTCCCTTTTTTATTTCCATAAGTGAATTTATAATAACTACGAGTGCAAGAACTCCCCAAAAAAAAGCGTCCTGCCAGATAATGGGAAAACTGCCCCTCAACCAAAACCATAGCCATGAATGTAGCAACCAAGTAGTTAAAAAAACGACTAGCGTCGCAATAACAAGTGCTTTGGCCTGTCCGAGGCCCCGTAGCTTAAACATGATGGGATAGTAGATGAGCTTCATCATGAAATCTTTCCAGTAGATATTAATTCGCCGCCAAAAATCCGTAAAGCTTGATGCTAGGCAATAGCGATGATGAGTCGCTAGAATATTGAAACCAAACAGGTGCAACATACCGGTAATTAGGTGAAAGTAACCGGAAATTCTCAAATACAGCAGAAAATTTGTGATCAAAAATTGTACCAGAGTATCCGGATTTGTTACTTCAGTTGGAGTGATTGTCAGATACTGGTAAATGAGCCGATAGAGAATCAGGTGAATGATGCCACGGATCATCCAGTCGACGCCTACCTGATATATCCGATGCCGCTCGTCATTGTAATAAGTACGACGAAACTCAGTGTAATCTACTACCGGAAACATCGGAAAGCAGACATTGGGCGCCATAAAAAAGTAGCCCAGCCGCTGTGAAATGGTTGCAGGAGTCTTTTCATGGCGAATATCGTATAGGTAAACCACTATCCTGAAAATGAACATAGAGCCTAGAATGGGCCAGATTGCACTGGACCAAGGGCCTTCGAGTATTCCGATTCGAAATAACATGAACAGCGCACATACAGAAGACAGTATGGTGATGCGTTGCCAGAAGGCGACAGGGAGGTGGCAGATGCCTATAAGTAGTACGCCAAGGCCAATCAACCAGCAGCCGTCTTTGATACCAAATACGATGAAAATCGAGAGAACAGATAGCAGTGAAAATAACGTCAGTCGATGGCGCAGTGGCAAGAAGTAATGAACGGAAAATCCCGCAAATGCGAGCAATGCAACGCGAAGAAATGCGCTGCTCTGAATCTGGAACTGCCTGATGATTAGAGCCAGCAGTAACAACTGACCTATAATTAGTATAAATTTACCCAAATTGATGTTTTCTCTGGCTTCTATTTTTTGCTCCATGCTTGTGGGTGGTCGGGGAGTACCTCCGGGATCCGTAGTCTCTGATCCATGTTTCAGTGCTTCGCCTAGTTTCATATGCTGGCTACTCCACAACGTGTCACGCTTATCATTCAATATTGGATTGAATCATCGAAACCGAATATCTAGTGCGTTACAATCCCAGCCAGCGGGCAATAATATTTCTCTGTACCTCGGATGTACCTGAATAAATAGTGCTGGCGGTGGCGTCACGCAGCGCGCGTTCGACATTGTATTCGGTCATGAATCCGTAACCTCCCAGTATCTGTACCACATCTTGGGCGGTTTGGACCAAAGCTTCACTGGTAAATAGTTTGGCTACTGCCGCATCCCTTCCGGCAGACCAGGTATTGTCAAGTTGAGATGCAGCATGGTATGTCAGCAGTCTCGCAGCTTCGATCCTGACTTTGATGTCGGCTATACGATGCGAAATAGCCTGAAACTTGCCAATTATCTGGCCGTATTGTTTTCGAGTTCGCGCATGCTCGATAGCCGTTTCCATCAATCGTTGCATGGTGCCGATGTGGCAGGCGGCCAGTAATGCTCTCTCCCAATCCATGGATTGAGTAAACATTGTTGAAGCGCCGCCGACCCCGCCGAGAAGATGCTGCTCGGGCACGAAAACATCGCTGAATACCAGTTCTCCGATAGGTGATGTACGCAAGCCCATTTTGTCGAAGCGCTGTCCTGACTCAAATCCCGGACTGTCACGGGGTACCAGAAATGCGCTAACGCCGCCGTGGTAGCCTTTGTCGGCATCGGTCATTGCATACACTAGAGCGACATCTGAAATAGGGCCGTTAGAACAGAACGTCTTGGTCCCGTTAAGGATAAAGCCCCCATCGCATTTTCTGGCACGGCTTTTCATCGAGAATGAATCGGAACCGGTTTCTGTTTCGGTCATGGCGTTAACGGCGATCCAGGTGCCGTCGCATAGTTTGGGTAGAAACTCTTTTTTTTGCTGCTCGGTACCGTGTTTCCAGATTGGAATAACACATGCGAGCAGGTGGGCGCAGATCGAAAAATTTAGGCCGCCGTCGTGGCATCCATAACCAAGGGCTTCCAGCGCGATGGCTGCGGTTATCGGATCGACAGCACTGCCGCCATATTCGGTGTCTACCGGCAAACCCTGAAGCCCCATAGATGCACATTTTTGCCATAGCTGACGGTCAAAAAGATGGTTCTGGTCGCGCAGTTGAATGTCGTGGTTCAATTCCGCCTCGGAAAAACGAACGATACTGTCCTGAAGTATGCGCTGCTCTTCCGAAAGTGAGAAATCCATCAGCCCATCCCCTTGAGTATTTGGTAGTCAATTTTGTCAGTTGATGTTTTTGGCAGCGTTTCGAGGATGATAAAGCGATCAGGCACCATGTAGCTAACCAGGTTCTGCGAGGAAAAACGCTTTAATTCGAGGATAGATGGCTTGCTTTCGCCGCTCCACTGAATAAACGCTAAAAGTTGAAGGCCACTTTCGGCATCGGGTTTGGCAATAACTGCCGCCTCGATGATCTTTGTATGGCTGTACAAAATATTTTCGATCTCGCCCAGCTCAACGCGAAAGCCCCTGCGTTTAACCATGCGATCACGGCGACCAATGTAAAGAAAGTCACCACCGTCCCGCTCGATAACCAGATCGCCGGTCTTGTACCAGCGGCCACCTTTGGCGTCCGTGGAAAAAACTTCGGAGTTACGCTGTGGCAAATTCCAGTAACCGAGGTGGACAGAGCCTCCGCATATCCATAATTCCCCCTCTTCTCCTCGAACGACGTCTGTTCCTGATTCGTTCACGACGCGGGCCAAATCACCGGAGCAGACCTTTCCTATTTTCTGGGGAAGACTGTCATCGTTGGGCAAGGGTGAGGGAATGCGACGAAATGTGCAGACATTTGTTTCTGTTGGGCCGTAGAGATTGTAGTAGACTTTGCTTGGCAAGGCTTCAGTAAGCGCCTTTATATGTTTAAGCGGAAATACTTCTCCAGCGTATAGAACCAGACGTAAGTTAGAATAGTTTTTTCCTCCGATATCGCCATAGTCCACTAAAAGTCTGAGTATGGACGGGGTTGAATACCAGATTGATATCTTATAGTCAGCGATAAGAGAGGACAGCATCAGTGGCTGTTTTCCGTCTGACTCACCAATTAACACTAGGGTAGCACCGTGCTTCAGAGATACATATAGATCCAGTATCGATAAATCGAAGTGGAAGGGTGCGTGAGAGGAAAATATGTCACTTGAACTAGGTTCAAATTCTTCTGAGCACCAATCGATAAAGCTGAGAGCGGTGGAGTGGCTGTGAATAACACCCTTAGGCTTGCCGGTAGAGCCAGAAGTATAAAGTATATAAGCGAGGCTCTCACTAAATTCTGATGTGTCCTTTCGGAGACTATCGGTTATCAGCAGTGTCAGTTCTGCGCCTACGACATTGGGTAACTCAATATCCAGGCTGGAAATTATGTTAACGTCTTGCTCGGCGAGAGCTTTCCTCAAGCCTTCGAGTAGCGGTTTGTGGACCAAAATGGCTCGAACGTTGCAGTCAGCGAATATAAAGGCGCTACGCTGCATAGGTGCTCCTGAATCAACTGGCACATAGCAGGCCTTGCTCATAAGAGTTGCAAATATGGACGCGACTGATGAAATGGATTTTGGAATGCAGAGCCCAATACGGTCGTTAGGTAATACCTTAGCTTCGAGGAGTAGCCCGCTAATACGTGAGGCGATATCTGATAAGTCCGTGTAGCTCACTGAGCCCGTTTTAGGGTCTATGACCGCAGTTTTTTGCGGATGCTTGGCTTTCCCTCGGCTCAAGAAGTGTTCTAATCGATTCGGTTCTATCACGATACCTCCCTGCGCGTTGGCTTTTTGAATGATCCACATATGAGACTGTAACCCTTCGTAGCGCTACACCGAAGCTACCTGTTAGGCCGTTGCTTGCCGTATTTGAGGATAGATGTCAAATCGCTGCAAAACAAGGCGGGCTTGGCGACTTCTAAATGGTTTCCCTCGTCTCGCAAGCCGGTCTCTTGGAAGCAGTAGAAATATTAATTCCTCAACTTCTCATTACGAGGATCATCGTCATGAGTTCTCCCGATAGCGTCAGCGGCTTAAACGGCATCTCCACGAATTCGGTCATATTGAAGGTGGCCACAGGTTCAGTCGCAATGCTGCGTCGAACAGCTAGAGCGTAGAGAGGTTGAGGTGAGCCCCCTGAGTTGCAGGCCTGTCGAGCAGCGCTGAAAAGTTGAAGTGGCGATCGGGCCGAGAAGGCTGGTTGGGTGCCATGCTGGCGGGGCTGCTCCTGGTGGCTGGGTATGGCTCGGCCGTTCGTTTCGGCCTGCGATCCAGCCACGTGTCACGGTCGCCGACCGCGATCAGATTGTCTTCGGCCTCTACCTGTCCGGTGCCGAGATGATGCTGGCCGCATTCTTACACGGTGTCCACGTGTGGAGGCGGCAGATGCTGCTTCGAGCAGCTCGACCGCCTTCAAGAGGACAACATGTTGTGCTCGATCGTGGTTATCCCGCTCGTTGGCGGGTGGCGTTGCTGAATCAACGTGGCATCCACTTCTGTATGCGCGTCGAGAAGCGGGGTAATAATGGTTTCACCTGTGTACGCGACTTCCTGCCTCCGGGGCTGACCGAACAGGTTGTGGCGCACGGGCGCCGAATCGTTGCGATGTTGCCGACTTCGGTTGCCCCGTCACGCCGCCGGCCGTCGCTTGGTACGCTACCAGACGCCGAGCGGTGGGGGGTTGTCTGACGAAAAATCTCCGTGTAATTCTTAACTATTTTTTGAGTTGATTCTCCAGTTCGTATAAGTATATTGCCCGCCGAAGGTACCAGGGTTGTTCACGGCTGTTCGTAAGAAGGTCCTTGATAATCTGACGTGCGAGGTATGTTTCCTTTAGCAAGTTCGATTTTCCAAAGCCTCGCCGAAAAATATAATTTGTAAAATCTATAACGGATTTTCGGTAGTACCTGCGAGCATCTCTGTCGTATATGGCTTTTTTCGATTTATTCTCGTAGGGGATATCCGCCTGGCTAGGATAGGATTTTCTGATAATGTCGTCATGAAAGTCTTTTCCAATTGTTATATGAGCGGGTATACCGGTACAAAAATCGAAAAAATCGTGGTCGAGGAAAGGGCAATGCACCTTTTGTACCGGCGATAATATTGAATGGGGAATGCTGGCGATAGCCCTTCTGGTGCGATTCCAAAATGTATAGGAAAGGGCAGGGTTATCGCAGTTTTCATGTTTTATCATTTCATTTTTTAAATGCTCTACTGCAGAGTCGAATGATAGTTCTTGATAAAAATCTGATTTAAGAGATGATCGATTTAATGCTTCATACGAGGCTTCATTCAGGATTTCAACAGCGAGGTTATCGTAATCTCTGTGTAACCCTCCCTTAAAATCGGACCAGCCAAAACTAGGGTTCTCCGGCATACTTCAACGATGCTGATGGAGAACACACGATGCGGAAGTCGCGCTTCACCGAGTCACAGATCGTTCAGATCC
>JBLXCH010000108.1:0-11256 GCA_048265065.1 Motiliproteus sp.
GACATTTTCAACATGTACGCCACGATCCACCGTGGCAAAACCGTCCTTGGGTCGAAACACCAGAAAGCAGACGTAACGCACTAGGTAATACATTAGATTGTAAAAAATGCGACAGTAATGCACCGCCTGACAACTTACCAACTAATCATGACCAATAAATCTTACAATCATTCCTGCGGCTACTACGCGGTGATATTTACCTCCACGTTGACAGAGGACGTCGAGGGTTATCATCAAATGGCCGCCAGTATGGAAAATTTAGCTCAACAGCAGGCAGGCTTTTTAGGGGTTGAAAGTGCGCGGGAAGTGATTGGTATTACTGTATCTTATTGGCAAAGCCTTGAAGCAATCCAGCAGTGGAAGCAGCAACTAGACCATCAGCAAGCACAACGTTTTGGACGCGAGCGTTGGTATCAAAGCTACCGAGTTCGGATTGCCAAGGTTGAAAAAGACTATGAATTTGTCGATGGTCAATCCAACTAGCTGCCCCTAGACTACTCACTGATGATAAAAGGATAGTTGATGTTTATCCGCCAGTTAACGTACTTAACTACACTTGCTAAAGAGCAGCACTTCACCCGTGCGGCCGAGCGCTGCAACGTATCGCAGCCAGCATTATCTGGCGCTATCAAAAACCTAGAGGAAGAACTAGGCGTACCCATTGTCCGTCGAGACCGAAACTTTGTAGGCTTTACCGAAGAAGGCCTGCATGTTCTCAAATGGGCAGAACAAATTCTGGCTAATTGGGATGCAATGAAACAAGACGCGTCACTATCAAAAGACGCTCTCAGCGGCACGTTACGGATTGGAGCAATACCCACCACACTACCCATCGTAGCTTTATTTACCGCAGAGTGCATGAAGCAATTCCCGTCATTAACCTATCAAGTGCAGTCATTGAGTACAGAGCAAATTATTCGTCGTCTCGACCACTTCGAACTCGACCTTGGTTTGACGTATATGTCCGGTTCCAAACAAGCACATCATCTCGATGGTTTCCAACTGCTACCTATTTACCAAGAGCGCTATGTTCTCCTAACCAACAAAGATCAGCCTCTCGCACAGCAAGAAACTGTCAGTTGGGAAGAAATCGATTCCTTACCACTTTGTTTGTTGTCTTCCCATATGCAGAACCGACGAATCATCGATGGTGCTTTTCGGCGAGCCGGTGTCACCCCCAATTTACGCGTTGAAACCGATTCAATTTTGTCCCTCTATACCCACCTATGTCATGCTGACCTTTATAGCGTTGTGCCTCATAGTTTGCTGACATTTACCGCCATGCAAGATCAGCTCACGGCTATCCCCCTAACGCCGTACCTCTCTCGAGACATTGGCCTAATAACACCCGATAGAGAACCCATCGCCCCGATGATACAAGCCGTTTGGAATCTCCTGCAGAAGCTGGATTTGCAACAGCAACTCGATGCCTTGATAAGTAAAACTTATTAAAAGATCAGAAAATTCGATTATAATAATTATCATTCTTATTTGATAATAACTCTCATCAGGTTTTCTGATACGCCGAATACAACGTTTCCCCCAACCACATCGGCGCTAACTAAAGCTTTATAGAGGTGAATATCATGGCAAAAGTAGTCTGTGTTCTTTACGATGATCCTATTGATGGTTTCCCACCCAAGTACGCGCGTGATGATTGTCCCCAACCAGAGGTTTACCCCGACGGTCAAACACTACCTACGCCAAAAGCTATCGACTTTAAACCTGGCGAACTCTTAGGCTGTGTCTCTGGTGAGCTTGGCCTGCGTAAATATCTCGAAGACAACGGCCATGAGCTGATCGTCACATCAAGTAAGGATGGTGATGATAGCGTTCTCGATCAAGAACTGCATGACGCTGAAATCGTTATCTCTCAGCCATTCTGGCCTGCTTACATGACCGCTGAGCGTATCGCTAAAGCCCCTAAGCTAAAAATGATTGTTACCGCAGGTATCGGTTCAGATCACACCGATTTACAAGCGGCAATGGATAACAACATTACTGTTTCTGAAGTCACTTATTGCAACTCAAACGCAGTCGCCGAACACGTCTTAATGTCGATGCTGGCCATGGTACGTAACTACCTGCCATCCAACGAATGGGCACGTAAGCCTGGCGGCTGGAATATTGCTGATTGTGTAGCACGTTCTTATGATTTTGAGGCCATGTCAGTCGGTACTGTTGCGGCCGGTCGTATTGGCCTTCGGGTCCTACGTTTATGCCACCCTTTTGGCACTAAACTGCACTATATGGATCGTCACCGCCTGCCTGAAAGCGTTGAAAAAGAGCTTAATTTGACTTATCACAGCAACCTGAAATCATTAGCTGAAGTCTGCGATGTGGTCACATTGAACTGCCCGCTTCATCCCGAAACGGAGAACATGGTTAATGAAGAAACGCTTAAATACTTCAAACGTGGGGCATATCTTATTAATACCGCTCGCGGCAAACTGTGCGACCGTGATGCCATTGCTAATGCACTTGAGAGCGGTCAGCTAGCAGGTTATGCCGGTGACGTCTGGTTCCCTCAACCCGCACCAAACGACCACCCATGGCGCACCATGCCAAACCACGGCATGACGCCACATATTTCGGGTACAAGCTTATCGGCACAAACCCGTTATGCCGCCGGTACTCGTGAAATCTTAGAGTGTTACTTTGAGAACCGTCCTATCCGCGATGAGTACTTGATCGTTCAAGACGGCGCATTAGCGGGTGTTGGCGCTCACTCGTACAGTAAAGGTAACGCTACTGGTGGTTCTGCTGAAGCATCCAACTACAAAAAATAGAAAACCGAAGCCGAAGCCGAAGCCGAAGCCGAACACTTAAAGTCTTCGTGCCATCGGGAAAACCCATAAAGAGATGTTTCGGCATCTCTTTTCTTTTTCAGCTTTGCTCCGCTCCCGTTATAATGCTCAACACGTCTATCGACAAACGAGCAGCAATGCCCTTATGAGCAAGCCTTCATCATCTACTGAACAGCAAAACTCACAAACCACAAAGCAGCTTGAGCAACACCCTGCTGCACGATGGCAGTTCTGGATTGATCGTGGCGGCACGTTTACCGACCTTGTGGCACAAAAACCTGATGGTTCACTGATTACTCATAAACTACTCTCAGAAAATCCTGAACAATATCCAGACGCCGCAATTCAGGGAATACGCACTTTACTTGGTCTTAGCGCCAACGAGGCCATACCCGCAGATAAAATTGCCGCCGTAAAGATGGGAACTACTGTGGCAACCAATGCGTTATTAGAACGTAAAGGTGAGCCTACTCTGCTGGTTGTTAACCATGGTTTTAAAGACGCTTTGCGCATTGGTTATCAAAACCGACCACTGTTATTCGACCGCAATATTCAACTACCGGAATTACTGTACCAGCAGGTCATTGAAGTCGAACAACGCACCAGTGCAGAAGGAAATGAATTAACACCTCTCAACCTAGTTAAGGCTAGAAAAGACCTTCAACAGGCTTTTGATGAGGGTTTACGCGCTATTGCCATCGTCTTGATGCATGCATACCGCTATCACGATGCAGAGCAAAAACTGGCGACACTGGCCCGTGAAATCGGCTTCACTCAAGTTTCAACCAGTCACGAAACTAGCCCATTAATGAAGCTAATCAGCCGAGGCGACACGACTGTTGTTGACGCTTACTTATCACCGATTTTGCGCCGCTATGTGAATCAGGTCACCTCACAATTGGGTGACACGCCATTACTTTTTATGCAATCCAATGGCGGCTTGGTGGATGCTCATCAATTCCAAGGCAAAGATTCCATTCTATCAGGCCCTGCAGGTGGCATTGTTGGCGCTGCTGAAATTGCAAAAGCCGCCGGATTTCGACAGATTATAGGGTTTGACATGGGAGGCACGTCTACTGATGTCACCCATTATAATAGCAAGTACGAGCGCGCCTTTGAGACACAGATTGCGGGTGTTCGAATGCGCGCACCGATGATGCAAATTCATACGGTTGCTGCCGGCGGCGGCTCCATTGTTTACTTTGATGGCAGTCGATTCCGAGTAGGGCCAGAATCGGCTGGCGCCAACCCTGGCCCTTGCGGGTATCGCCGCGGTGGGCCACTCACGGTAACCGACTGCAACATATTACTCGGCAAGCTCCAAGCTGAGTTCTTCCCCCCTGTTTTTGGCCCCGATGGCAATCTGCCGCTGGATACAACAGCGGTTAAACAGGCTTTTAGCACTCTCGCCAAAGAAGTCGAAAAGGCTACACAACAATCGCAAAACCCTGAAGATATTGCCGAAGGTTTTTTACGCATCGCCGTTGAAAATATGGCTAACGCCATTAAAGAAATTTCCACCCAACGCGGCTACGATATCACTCATTACGCACTGTGTAGCTTCGGCGGTGCTGGCGGCCAACATGCTTGCCTGGTCGCCGATGTATTGGGGATGAAAGAAGTCATTCTTCACCCGTTGTCCGGCGTACTTTCCGCTTATGGAATGGGCTTAGCGAAGCAACGCGTGCTGCAACAAACCACGGTTGAAGCTAACCTTGATAAAGCTTTGCTACCTCAATTGGAGGAGCGGTTTGATGATTTATTAGCACGCGCAACCCAAGAGATGAATCAACAACAGGTTGTGCCAGCCAGCCTCTCTCACCATTGCCGCATACGTCTAAAATACCAAGGCACTGACACACCGCTTGAAGTTGACTACCAAGGACTACAAGGCAGCATCAGTGCTTTCGAACAAGCTCACCAACAACGCTACGGCTTCACTGTCGATAACAAACCGCTAATTGTAGATGCTATCGTCGTTGAGCTTATTGGAGCCGATGATCCAAAACACCGCTCAAAGAATCTGACGACATCGACGCCTCAATCGATATCTATATCAACACCGTCAGCAGCATCGAAGAAAGAGAAAACTCTTGCCGCTATAACGCACGTCAAACTATACAGCCAAGGACAACGGCATGAGTGCCCTGTATATGAACGCGAAAAATTATCGGCAGGCGACACCATTAACGGCCCCGCCACTATTATTGAAGCTACTGGCACAAACGTCGTCGAGCCTGGGTGGCAGGCGTGTGTTCACGCAGATGGTAACCTCATCCTGACGCGGGTTCTTCCGCTAGCAAGAGAACAAGCAATCGGTACGGACGTTGACCCCGTTATGCTGGAAGTCTTCAATAACCTATTTATGTCGATTGCCGAACAAATGGGGTCGACGCTGGAAAACACCAGCTACTCGGTCAACGTCAAAGAGCGTTTGGATTTTTCTTGTGCATTATTCGATCAACAAGGTCATTTAGTGGCTAATGCTCCTCATATGCCCGTGCACTTAGGCTCGATGTGGCAAAGCATTCAATGCGTGATTGAGAAGCACGGTAAAACGCTAAAACGTGGTGATGTGTATGTGCTAAATGCACCTTATAACGGAGGCACTCACCTACCTGACGTAACAGTGATAACACCGGTATTTGCTGCAAATAACGAAACCGTTTTATTTTATGTCGCTTCTCGCGGGCACCATGCTGACATCGGCGGCATAAGCCCAGGCTCGATGCCTCCCAATAGTAAAACGGTCAGCGAGGAAGGCATACTCCTCGATAACATCAAACTCATGGATCAGGGCCGCTTCCTTGAGGAAGAAATACGTTTACTGCTCTCTTCTGGGCCTTATCCGGCACGAAACCCTGACCAAAATATTGCAGATTTACGTGCTCAAATTGCAGCAAATGAGAAAGGGCTGCAAGAGCTACAAAAAATGGTCAGCCACTATTCATTACCGGTTGTACAAGCCTATATGCAGCATGTACAAGATAATGCGGAAGAGTCAGTAAGACGAGTACTCAGTACACTCTCAGACGGCAGCTTTAGCTACCCAACCGATGTGGGTTGCGAAATTAACGTTCAGATTAAAATTGATAAAACCACACGCTCCGCTGTTATCGATTTTAGCGGAAGCTCTGCGCAGCAATCGACTAATTTTAACGCGCCGAAAGCAGTTTGCTTCGCCGCCGTACTTTATGTGTTCCGCACATTGGTCGATGATCAGATCCCTATGAATCAAGGCTGCTTAAAGCCTCTCGATATCATCATCCCTCAAGGATCGATGCTTGACCCGCAATATCCTGCAGCGGTGGTAGCCGGTAATGTAGAAACCTCCCAATGGGTTACCGATGCACTCTATGGTGCGTTGGGTGTGATGGCAGGCTCACAGGGCACCATGAACAATTTCACGTTCGGTAATCAACAACATCAATATTACGAGACGATTTGCGGCGGCTCTGGCGCTGGCGTGGATAATAAAGGCCGAGGTTTTCACGGCACTAGCGCCGTACAAACGCACATGACCAACTCCCGCCTAACCGACCCTGAAGTCCTCGAATGGCGCTTTCCTGTATTACTGGAGAAATTCTCAATTCGCGAAGATTCTGGCGGTAGCGGACAATGGCAAGGGGGTAATGGCGTTGTTCGACAAGTCCGTTTCAGGGAAGCAATGACTGCCGCTATTTTATCATCGCACCGAACAGTCGCCCCTTTTGGCGCTGCAAAAGGACATCATGGAGCGGTAGGTGAAAACTGGCTACTCAAGGCTGATGGGCAACGTGAAGCACTTTCCGCCACTGATGAAAAGGAACTAAGCAAGGGAGACGCCATTCTGATTCTAACTCCCGGCGGAGGTGGCTATGGACACGCCTGAGTCTGAAAAGCCCAATAAAGATAATAAAACCTGCACGAATGAAACAGACCTTAGAGAGACCACGGCATGTCTACCTAAACTAAACGGGTTACAGCGTGGTTTGATCGGTTTTGTTCGTGTTTATCAACTGATTATCAGCCCTTTTTTAGGTAATAACTGTCGTTTTTATCCTACCTGTTCGCAATATTGTATAGAAGCTATGCAAACACACGGAGTACTTAAAGGACTCTGGCTTGGGATTAAACGCGTTTCTCGTTGTCATCCTTTTTGTGAGGGTGGTGTTGATCCTGTTCCGCCTTCGTCTTCGTCTTCACCTGCACCTAACAACAAAGCTCACGAGGAGTAGTTAAAACACACCTCTGGCTCACTACTTGATGCCAAACATTGAATAATCACTTTGTAACTCCAATACATTCCTTGCTATTTAACACTCAGGTTAATGTTTTGGCACTTAGCTTGCTATGACCTTTATAGATGATTAAATAGCGGGATTTCCTACAAAACTCGGCAATCCAGTGCCGTGTCTGACGCTTTAATGGCAGAGTTTAACCGCTTTTATTGATGAGTATTTGTCCTGAACCATTTTGTTATTGGATAAATATCCATGTTGCACATACCGACTCACTCATATTTAGCGATAGTCTTTAAAGGTTACATACTATGAGCACTTCAGCCATAACGTCTACTGTCTCATCAGCCCTACAGAATAGTGTTAGCAATACCACAACAGATAAAACCAGCGACAGCAGTACTACTACGGCAACCTCAGACTCTCAAGTCGCCACAACATCAGATGTTGAACTATCAACTCGAGCCCAAAAAATTCAAGCATTGAGTGAAGAGTTTTTCCCCGGCGGCCCTGA
The DNA here is from genome assembly GCA_048265065.1 of Motiliproteus sp. Lineage (GTDB taxonomy): Bacteria > Pseudomonadota > Gammaproteobacteria > Pseudomonadales > Balneatricaceae > Motiliproteus. The sequence continues at coordinate 7,542 of JBLXCH010000108.1, forward strand.
TACGATTGTAATCACTGATGCATTTATCGAACGATTAAAAGAATACGGTCTAATAAGCAGTGATGATGCCCAAACCTTAACCGCATCATTAGGGTCTACTACTGATGCTGAATCGACAATTCCTTTAGATACGCTAGCAACAGAAGTAAAAAGTCTGATCAGCTATTTGGAAGAACAGCAAGCTGAAGAAGAAACTATTGATACGTTGAACAGTGCGTTAGCGGTCATTGAAAACTTCGACAGCTTTAGCAGCAATACGACCGAGTTGAACACCCTTCTTAACGAAGTAGACGTTATTCAAGCCGCAGCAAGCGAGCAAGGCTTTAGCCAAGCACAACAAACCACACTTGACGATTTAGACACCGCGTTATCAATTGCCACCAAACTGAGCCCTGACAGCGTGACCGCTGATAAAGTGAATCACTATTTAGAGGTGTTAAAACTCTAGATTTCTACGATACTTCACGCATTTCCTTAAATACTCGTCACTAATTACGCATTCATCCTTTATCTAATTGATTTGTGTCGTTATTGTTTGACCCCAAAGTAGCCTCTGACTATAAAGAGTATTCAAGGGAGCTGTTATGTTTTCAACAACCACGATCGTTCTAGTCGTCTGTGTTTATATGGTCCTACTGTTTGGCCTTGCACAGGTGCTGGAAAACCGTGCCAATCGTATCGGTAAAAAGACGCTTCACCCAGTGGTTTACGCGCTTGCCATTACGGTATTTTGCACGTCGTGGACGTTCTACGGAAGCATCGGACTCGCTGCCGAGTCAGGCTTGCTCTATCTAGGTATTTACCTTGGTGCGATTGCCGCGATATTTACGTGGCCGCATACCTTAAAGCGCATGATTCATGCAAAAGAAACCTATCACGCCACCAGCATCGCCGACTTTATCTCCACCCGTTACAATCGATCTCAACTCATTGCAGCCCTAGTTACCGTCATCGCACTAGTCGGCACAATTCCTTATATCGCAATGCAACTTAAGTCGGTTATTCGCTCTTTCGATGTCATCGCCGCCGAGCCCTTAGAAGGCACTGAAAGCGCTTTCACTTCAGGTCTCATGATAACTTTTGCGATGGCTGTATTCACCATCGTTTTTGGTGCCCGTCGGTTAGATCCAACTGAACGTCATGTCGGTATGATGAATGTGTTGGCTGTCCAGTGTGTGATCAAATTAGTCGCCTTTGTAGCAGTCGGTGTATTTGTGACCTTCAGCATTTATGATGGGTTTGGCGACATTCTCGGCCGCTTTAGCTATACCGGGTTAAATTATCTCATTAGCTCTGACACTGCCTACGGCTCGCTACTCGGGCATTGGATCACGCTGATCATCCTTGGTGCGGCAGCTATTCAGTTTCTTCCCCGCCAGTTCCACGTTGCCGTGGTTGAAAATTCCAGCGATGAACATATCCATACCGCAATGTGGTTAGTCCCTGTGTATCTAATCACTATTTCATTGTTTGTCATTCCAATTACAGGAGCAGGTTTATTAGAAGGATTTTTCCCTCGTGATGCACACGATTTCATCCTGATGATCCCGCAAATGATGGAACAAAAAACACTAACACTGTTAGTTTTCATTGGTGGCTTTTCTGCTGCGGTAGGCATGATAATCATCAGCACCATGGCACTATCCACCATGGTGACAAACCATCTTTTAATGACGCTTATTGACAAAACAAAGGCCCTTTCTGGACTCCGCCAACACCTACTTCTCTGCCGTTGGATAATGATTCTAGCAATCTTATTTTGCAGTTTCGGCTTTGCTTGGAACTTTGAAAATCATGACGACTTACTCGCTATGGGCACCATCGCTTTTGCCGCTGCGCTTCAGTTTGCGCCTGCCATGATTGGCGGTATTTTCTGGCACAGAGGCAATAAAGCCGGCGCAATGATTGGCTTACTCGTCGGCTTTGGTGTGTGGTTTTATACCCTCATTATTCCCGTGCTAGTCAGCCAAGGTTGGATGAGTTACGAAATTTTAATTGATGGGCTCATGCAGCAAGAGTGGCTAAGACCAGAAGCCCTGTTTGGTATCAATGCATTATCCCCTCTGACCAATGGTGTTTTCTGGTCGTTATTTTTCAACCTATTCTATTACCTATTTTTCTCTTGGTTATATAACCCAAGTAAACAAGAACTCGCCCAGACAACAGATTTCATGACAGTAATGAAGTCTGGCCTGAAAGCGCATCGCACGCGTCCAACAGGCTTAGAAGCCTATATCCTATTAGATGATAAAAAGCGCGAAGCCGCAGTGCTACTTTCAGATTATTTACCCGCGGATAAAGCCGAACAAGCCGTCATAGGTATTACCGAAGACTTAATGGTCCATCAAAAAGAATTCATCAATATTGTCGAGCTTGTTGAGTTTCACCGTTTACTTGAAAACGTTCTAGGGGGCGCTGTTGGTTCTGCTAGTGCGCACACCACAATCGAAGCCAAAATTCGTTATACCGAGCGTGAAAGCGAAGACCTTCAAACGGTTTTCAACCACCTCAGTTCAGAAATCCAAGGACACCTCGAAAAACAGGAAGTCGAAGAGCACCCTCTTGATGGCACAGATGGAACAGGCCGTTACAGTTTTATTGATGACTTACAAAGCGCCATTGATGAAAAAGATGCTCAGATTAACGAAGCACAACAAGAGTTTGAAAAGCTGCAGTTTTCTTTAGACTCGCTAAGTCAAAAACTGTTTGACCAACGCTTAGTCAATCAAAAACTCAGCCAAGAAAACTCACGTTTAAAAAGAAGGCTTTCAGACCTCGACGACTCACAAGCGTGACCTAATACTCAGCACACCTATCGCCTGATGTGCGTTTAAATGACGCACATCAAGGCTTTCACGCGCACCTATTCGTTACAATTTCGAAAGAAACTGGGAAACGTACACCTGTAACTTTTAGACACCCAGTAGAAAGGAGCCGTAACGTAAATGGTAAAATTTCCTTTAAAAGTTGCCCTAATATACGCGCTAGTTTCAGTAGCTTGGGTCAGCACATCTGATCGTGCGCTGACAGCTCTTTTCAGTGGTGTAGAACTGGTTTCTGCTCAGCACTATGTCGAACTACTTTTTATCCTCTTTACAGCAGTCATGTTATGGCTGTTTTTACGCCAAGAACATGAACGCCGCGAACGCAACGAAAAAACTCTTTGTGAGCAACGAGACAGTATTAAGCAATTATCTCAGGCAGTCACGCAAAGCCCCGTAAGCGTCTTTATCACTGACCTCGAGGGCCGCATTGAATACGTCAATACCGCTTTCGAAACGCTCACCGGCTACAGCCCAGATGAGGTCATTGGTCAGCAAACACGCTTACTGGATCCGGCTCGTTTACCCGCAAATACAGCCAAAGCACTATGGGATAATCTTAACGATGGCGAAGAATGGGTAGGTGAGCTTAACAGCCGCAACAAAGCTGGCAGTAGTTATTGGGTAAAAGCACACATCTCTCCGGTCTTAAATGACAATGGTGAAACTACCCGTTACCTGGCCTTGCAAGAAGACATCACAGAGCAAAAGAATAAAGAAAACCAAATCAAGCACCAAGCCAACTATGATAGTTTGACTGAATTACCCAACCGTTTTCTGGCTATGGACCGTATGGGACAAGCTATCAACAATGCTATTCGTCATGACCAATCCGTCGTATTAATGCTTATTGATCTCGATGATTTTAAGCGGATCAATGACAGCATGGGACA
>JBLXCH010000109.1:0-11077 GCA_048265065.1 Motiliproteus sp.
CCTAGCGTTAGTTGCGTCACGTTTACGTGGTGAAACAGCAACCTTTGAACTGAAAGATGCTGAAGGCAACGTTGTTGTTGAAGAAGGTCGTCGCATTACTGCTCGTCATATTCGTACGCTTGAAAAGAGCAATTTGACTGAGCTTGAAGTTCCAAAGCAATACATGGTCGGTAAGTCACTGGCTGAAGACATGGTTCACCCATCAACAGGTGAAGTTATTGCTGATACCAACACAGAAATTACTGAAGAGTTGTTGGATCAATTGTTGGATGCTGGTTTCAAGAGCTTTAAAACGCTATATGTGAATGACTTGGACTGCGGTCCGTTCATGTCTGAAACCTTGCGTATCGATCCGACTAGTAATCAGTTAGAAGCCTTGGTTGAAATTTACCGGATGATGCGTCCTGGCGAGCCACCAACTAAAGAATCTGCTGAAACATTATTCCAGAACTTATTCTTCTCTTTAGATCGTTATGATCTTTCTGAAGTGGGTCGAATGAAGTTCAACCGTCGCCTAGGTCGTGAAGAAATCCTTGGCGCTGGCGTTTTAGATACAGATGACATCATTGCTGTTATGCAGACATTGATCGGTATTCGTAACGGTAAAGGCGTGGTGGATGACATCGATCACCTGGGTAACCGTCGTATCCGTTCTGTTGGCGAAATGGCAGAAAACCAATTCCGCGTTGGTCTTGTTCGTGTTGAGCGTGCCGTTCGTGAACGTCTATCAATGGCAGAGTCTGACGGTTTGATGCCACAAGATTTGATTAATGCTAAGCCTGTTGCTGCTGCTGTTAAAGAGTTCTTTGGTTCTAGTCAGCTGTCTCAGTTCATGGACCAAAACAATCCGCTTTCAGAAGTGACGCACAAACGTCGTGTTTCTGCATTAGGCCCAGGTGGTTTGACTCGTGAGCGTGCTGGCTTTGAAGTCCGCGACGTACACCCAACTCATTACGGTCGTGTATGTCCTATCGAAACGCCTGAAGGTCCAAACATTGGTTTGATCAACTCGCTTTCAACTTATGCGCGTACCAACAGCTATGGTTTCCTAGAAAGTCCTTACCGTAAAGTGAACGACGGTATCGTTACTGATGATATCGAATACTTGTCGGCGATTGACGAAGCTGAATGCGTTATCGCACAGGCTAGCGCAACCATGGATGACAACAATCAGCTAACTGATGATTTGGTTGCTGTTCGTCACATGAACGAATTTACCGTTATGCCTCCAGAGCGCGTTGACTATATGGACGTGTCACCACGTCAGGTCGTCTCTGTGGCAGCGTCATTGATTCCGTTCCTTGAGCACGATGATGCTAACCGAGCCTTGATGGGTTCAAACATGCAACGCCAAGCAGTACCAACACTTAAGGCTCAGAAGCCTTTAGTTGGTACAGGTATGGAACGCAACGTTGCACGTGACTCTGGTGTTTGTGTTGTTGCTAAGCGTGGCGGTGTGATTGAGTCTGTTGATGCAGGCCGAATCGTAGTTCGCGTTAATGATGATGAGCTGACAGCGGGTGAGGCAGGTGTTGATATCTACAACCTGACCAAGTATGTCCGTTCTAACCAGAATACGTGTATTAACCAACGTCCTCTTGTGAAAGTTGGGGATGCGGTTGAGCGTAATGACATCATGGCTGATGGCCCGTCTGTTGATATGGGTGAGCTAGCGCTTGGTCAAAACATGCGTATCGCTTTCATGCCTTGGCATGGTTACAACTTTGAGGATTCGATCCTTATTTCTGAGCGTGTTGTTGAAGAAGATCGCTTTACTACGATTCATATTCAAGAGCTTACCTGTGTTGCTCGTGACACCAAGTTAGGGCCTGAAGAAATTACTTCAGATATTCCCAATGTCGGTGAAGGCGCACTGGGTAAGTTAGACGAGTCCGGTATCGTATACATCGGTGCAGAAGTAGGTCCTGGTGATATCTTGGTTGGTAAAGTGACGCCTAAGGGTGAAACGCAACTGACACCAGAAGAAAAACTACTACGTGCAATCTTTGGTGAAAAAGCGTCTGACGTTAAAGACACTTCATTGCGCGTTAAAACAGGGACTGTAGGTACTGTTATCGACGTGCAAGTCTTTACTCGTGACGGCGTTGAAAAAGATGCTCGAGCTATCGAAATTGAAGAAGAACAACTTTCTTCGGTACGTAAAGATTTGAATGATGAGTTCCGCATTGTTGAAGGCGCAACGTTTGAGCGCTTACAGAATGCGTTAGTTGGTGCCGTTGTTAACGGTGGTCCTGAACTCAAGAAGGGCGACAAGATTACTGCTGACTACTTGCAGGGCCTAGAGCGTGCAGAGTGGTTCAAGATTCGTGTTGCTGATGACAGCTTGCTAGAAATGCTTGAATTAGCACAGCAGCAGTTGATCGAGCGACGTAAGCAGCTTGATGACAAGTTTGAAGACAAAAAACGTAAACTACAGCAAGGTGATGACCTAGCGCCTGGCGTATTGAAGATCGTTAAAGTTTATGTGGCCGTTAAACGCCGTGTTCAGCCTGGTGATAAAATGGCCGGCCGTCACGGTAACAAGGGTGTTATCTCTGCAATCATGCCGGTTGAAGATATGCCATATGACGAAAAAGGTCGTCCGGTTGATATCGTGCTTAACCCGCTTGGCGTACCTTCGCGTATGAACGTCGGTCAGGTTCTAGAGACACACTTTGGTGCAGCAGCGAAAGGTTTAGGTGATCTCATTAATGAGATGCTTGAAGAACAAGCTGAAGTGCAAAAGGTTAGAGAGCTATTGAACAAAATCTACAATGAAGTTGGCGGCACGAAGAAAGAAGACTTGGATTCGTTTAGCGACCAAGAAATTCTTGAACTTGCAGGCAACCTACGTAATGGCGTACCAATGGCGACTCGTGCTTTTGACGGTGCTAAAGAAGAAGAAATTAAGAGTCTATTGACACTTGCCGGTATTAACGACAGTGGTCAGGTTACTCTGTTTGACGGTCGTACCGGTGATCAATTTGATCGTCCAGTTACGGTTGGTTACATGTACATGCTGAAACTTAACCACTTGGTTGATGATAAGATGCATGCCCGCTCTACCGGCTCCTACAGTCTTGTGACTCAGCAGCCATTGGGTGGTAAGGCGCAGTTCGGTGGTCAGCGCTTCGGGGAAATGGAGGTCTGGGCTTTAGAAGCTTACGGTGCTGCATACACCCTGCAAGAAATGTTGACTGTTAAGTCGGACGACGTGAACGGACGGACCAAGATGTATAAAAACATTGTCGATGGTGATCATCGTATGGAGCCTGGCATGCCAGAATCCTTCAATGTATTGGTCAAAGAGATCCGTTCCCTCGGTATCGATATTGAACTGGAAAACGAATAATCGTCATAGTTATCCAAAGAGAGGCTTTGCTCAGTAGTCAAAGCCTCTTATTCCGATAACTCCGAAAGGAGCTGCAGCCGATGAAAGATTTACTGAATTTATTAAAGAACCAAGGACAAGCGAAAGAATTTGATTCTATTCGTATTGGTCTTGCTTCACCTGAAATGATCCGTTCTTGGTCGTTTGGCGAAGTTAAAAAGCCAGAAACGATTAACTATCGTACGTTTAAGCCAGAGCGTGAAGGTCTATTCTGTGCCAAGATCTTTGGTCCAGTTAAAGATTACGAATGTCTTTGTGGAAAGTACAAGCGTCTTAAACACCGTGGTGTTATTTGTGAGAAGTGTGGTGTTGAAGTTGCACTAGCTAAAGTTCGTCGTGAGCGCATGGGTCACATTGAGCTGGCTAGCCCTGTTGCACACATTTGGTTCTTGAAATCACTACCGTCTCGTATTGGTTTGTTGCTTGACATGACCTTGCGTGACATTGAGCGTGTCCTTTATTTCGAAACCTTCGTTGTTGTTGAACCAGGCATGACGACCTTAGAAAAAGGTCAGCTACTTAATGACGAAGAGTACTTCGATGCACTAGAAGAATTTGGCGATGAGTTTGACGCCAAAATGGGTGCTGAAGCGGTCCAAGGCTTGTTGATGAGTTTGGATATGGATGGTGAGATCGCGCGCATGCGTGAAGAAATCCCAACCACCAATTCTGAAACCAAGATCAAGAAAATTTCTAAGCGCTTAAAACTAATGGAAGCGTTTGTTGCCTCTGGCAACAAGCCTGAATGGATGATCCTTGAAGTACTACCGGTTCTTCCACCTGATCTGCGTCCTTTGGTTCCTCTAGATGGCGGTCGTTTTGCGACTTCTGACTTGAACGACTTATATCGTCGTGTGATTAACCGTAACAACCGTTTGAAGCGTCTGTTAGAGCTGAGTGCTCCTGACATCATCGTCCGTAACGAAAAGCGTATGTTGCAAGAAGCGGTTGATGCGCTACTTGATAACGGTCGACGTGGTCGTGCGATTACAGGTTCTAACAAGCGTCCTTTGAAATCTTTGGCTGACATGATCAAAGGTAAGCAAGGTCGTTTCCGTCAGAACCTTCTTGGTAAGCGTGTTGATTACTCAGGCCGTTCTGTAATCGTTGTTGGTCCATACCTGCGTCTACATCAGTGTGGTCTACCGAAGAAAATGGCCCTTGAGCTATTTAAACCTTTTATTTTCTCTAAGCTGGAAATGCGTGGTCTTGCGACAACCATTAAAGCGGCTAAGAAAATGGTTGAGCGTGAAACTTCAGAAGTGTGGGATATCCTCGCTGAAGTTATCCGTGAACACCCCGTTATGCTTAACCGTGCACCAACACTTCACCGTTTGGGTATTCAAGCGTTTGAGCCTGTATTGATCGAAGGTAAAGCGATTCAGCTTCACCCATTGGTTTGTGCGGCATACAACGCTGACTTTGACGGTGACCAAATGGCGGTACACGTACCGCTAACAATCGAAGCACAGCTAGAAGCACGTGCCTTGATGATGTCTACCAACAACATTCTTTCTCCTGCGAACGGTGAGCCAATTATCGTACCTTCTCAGGACGTTGTTCTTGGTTTGTACTTCATGACCCGTGAGAAAATCGGTGCGCAAGGTGAAGGCATGATCTTCGCTGATACTGATGAAGTTCATCGCGCATACGGTGCTAAGCAAGTTGATTTGCAAGCGAAAGTTAAAGTTCGTATCACTGAGAACGTTCGTGATATCGAAGGCAATATGTCGTCTAAAACTCACGTTGTAGATACAACTGTGGGCCGCGCGTTATTGTTTGAAATCGTGCCTGACGGCCTGCCATTTGACTTGGTTAACCAAGTGATGAAGAAGAAGTCGATCTCTCGTGTATTGAACGAGGCATATCGTCGCTGTGGTTTGAAAGATACGGTTATCTTTGCTGACCAAATCATGTACATGGGCTTTGCTTATGCAACGCGTTCTGGTTCTTCAGTGGGTGTTAACGACTTCGTTATTCCTGATGCGAAGAAAGCGATCATTGAGGAAGCCGATGCGGAAGTTAAAGAAATCGAAACCCAGTATGCTGAAGGTTTGGTAACGCAGGGTGAGAAATACAACAAAGTAATCGACTTATGGTCACGTGCAAACGAGCGTGTGACAGAAGCGATGATGAACGATCTTAAGGTTGACGTTGTTACCGATAAAGAAGGTAACCAAGTTGAGCAGGATTCTTTCAACTCTGTCTTTATGATGGCCGACTCTGGTGCTCGAGGCAGTGTTGCTCAGATGCGTCAGCTAGGTGGTATGCGTGGTCTGATGGCTAAGCCGGATGGCTCTATCATCGAAACACCGATCGTCGCGAACTTCCGTGAAGGTTTGAACGTACTTCAGTACTTCATCTCTACACACGGTGCTCGTAAAGGTTTGGCTGATACGGCACTTAAAACCGCTAACTCCGGTTACCTAACACGTCGTCTTGTAGACGTTGCTCAGGATATGGTTGTTACTGATCATGACTGTGGTACTGACAACGGAATTTTGATCACTCCATTAATCGAAGGTGGTGATGTTGTTGTTCCTCTTGGCCACCGTGTACTAGGTCGTGTTGTCGCCAGCGATGTTATTGATCCAACCTCTCAGGAAACGTTGATTCCTGCAGGTACATTGATTGATGAAGCATGGGTAGGTCGTCTTGAAAATGACGAGCTTCTCTCTTCAGTTGATGAAATTAAAGTTCGTTCTGCGATTACTTGTGATACACGTCACGGTATTTGTGCTGCTTGTTATGGTCGTGACCTAGGTCGTGGCCATTTGGTTAACCAAGGTGAAGCAGTAGGGGTTATCGCTGCACAATCTATCGGTGAGCCAGGTACACAGTTGACCATGCGTACGTTCCACATCGGTGGTGCAGCATCTCGAGCTGCTGCTGTTGATAGCATCCAGGTTAAGAATGGTGGTGATATTCGTCTTCATAACCTGAAGTTTGTAGAACGTAAAGATGGCGCGTTGGTTGCGACTTCACGTTCTGGTGAGCTTGGTGTGACGGATGAGCACGGTCGTGAGCGTGAGCGTTATAAGCTTCCTTATGGTGCAGTGATTAAAGTTAAAGACGGTCAGGCAGTTGATGCTGGTGATATCGTCGCTAACTGGGATCCGCATACTCACCCAATTATCGCGGAAGTTGGTGGTAAAGTTGTGTTCTCCGGAATGGAAGACAACATTACTATCACACGTAAAACTGATGAGTTAACGGGCTTAAGCAGTATCGAGATCTTAGACCCTAAAGATCGCCCTGCAAGCGGTAAAGATCTTCGCCCAATGGTGACGCTAGTTGACGCTTCTGGTGAGGAACTCCGTCTTCCAGGATCTGATGCCCCTGCACAGTATTTACTCCCTGCATCCGCGTTATTAAACCTTGATCCGGGTCGTGAGCTAGAAATTGGTGACGTTATCGCACGTATCCCGCAAGAAAGTGCGGGTAACAAAGATATCACTGGTGGTTTGCCACGTGTTGCTGACCTCTTTGAAGCACGTAAGCCAAAAGAGCCTGCAATTCTTGCGGAAATCACAGGTACTGTTAGCTTCGGTAAAGAAACTAAAGGAAAGCACCGTCTCGTTATCACGCCTTCAGAAGGTGATGTTTACGAAGTGCTTATTCCGAAATGGCGCACGTTGAACGTGTTCGAAGGTGAGCAGGTTGAGAAAGGTGAAGTGGTTTCTGATGGACCATCTAACCCGCATGATATCTTGCGCATTTTGGGTGTTGAAGCACTGGCTAACTATATTACGAGTGAAATCCAAGATGTTTACCGTCTACAGGGCGTAATCATCAACGATAAGCACATTGAAGTTATTGTTCGTCAAATGTTGCGTAAAGTTGACATCACTTCTGGTGGCGACACGCAGCTTATTAAGGGTGAGCAAGTTGAATTCACTCATATGCTTGAAGAGAACGAAAAAGCAGCGGCAGAAGATAAAATTACTGCCCAGTTTGATCGTGTGCTTTTAGGTATTACTAAAGCCTCTTTGGCAACTGAATCCTTTATCTCAGCTGCATCTTTCCAAGAAACAACACGTGTTCTTACAGAAGGCGCAGTGACAGGTAAACGCGATTACCTTCGTGGTCTGAAGGAAAACGTAGTGGTAGGTCGTTTGATTCCAGCAGGAACCGGCTTGGCATACCACGCAGAGCGTAAGCGTAAGAGTCAAGAAGTCAAAGCCGAAGCCGGTGAATTGACTGTAAGTGCTGAAGAGATCCAACAAGCTCTGACAGCAGCGCTTAACTCTGAGAGTTAAGACAGCATATGGTGGCTGATAAATTATCAACCACCAATATGTTGACTAAAGTAAGCGGGGTGATTAAAATTTCGCCCCTTCGTTGGCAGGGTCCCCTTTTTGAGGATCCTGCTTTTGTGTTATGAGCTTTTTATTTAAAAAGCGTGGAGTAAAGCTTAAATGGCTACTATTAACCAATTGGTTCGTAAGCCGCGTAAGCGTCAGGTCGTAAAAAGCGATGTGCGGGCTCTTGAAGCTTGCCCTCAGCGTCGTGGCGTTTGTACTCGGGTTTATACAACTACCCCTAAGAAGCCTAACTCGGCTCTTCGTAAGGTATGTCGTGTACGTTTGACTAACGGTTTCGAAGTGACGTCTTACATCGGTGGTGAAGGTCACAACCTTCAAGAGCACAGTGTTGTGCTTATCCGTGGCGGACGAGTAAAAGATTTACCAGGTGTTCGTTATCACACAGTTCGTGGTGCATTGGATACTTCTGGTGTTAATGATCGTAAACAAGGTCGTTCTAAGTACGGTACTAAGCGTCCTAAGGGTTAACCCTTAACGTAAGTGCTAAACGTACTGTTGTTGCTGTTACTGTTTAAGTAGTCACTAGAAGTAGTTACTAAGTAAATAAGCTACATCGATAAGAGTAAGGTCAGGTGCCCGCGAGCATTGTTCTGTTTTATACAGCCGGTATTGCGAGAGTTATCCTGAACGAACCTGAAGACCTATTAATTAAAGGGGCTTATCATGCCTAGAAGAAGAGTTGTCGCCAAACGCGAAGTTTTGCCAGATCCTAAGTTTGGGAATCAAGTATTGGCAAAATTCATGAACCACGTAATGATCAGTGGTAAAAAATCAGTTGCCGAGAGCATTGTTTACGGCGCTTTGGACAAAGTCCAAGAGCGTACCGGCAAAGATCCTCTGGATGTATTCACCCAAGCGTTAGAGTCTGTTCAGCCTATGGTTGAGGTTAAAGCTCGTCGTGTTGGTGGTGCTACCTATCAAGTACCTGTAGAAGTTCGTCCTGCACGTCGTAACGCCCTAGCTATGCGCTGGTTGGTAGATGCGGCACGTAAGCGTGGTGAGAAATCAATGGCTTTACGTCTTGCTGGTGAAATGGCAGACGCAGCTGAAGGTCGTGGCGCTGCTGTTAAGAAGCGTGAAGACGTTCACCGTATGGCTGAAGCGAACAAAGCTTTCTCTCACTATCGCTTCTAAATCTACGCAAGGACTAGGCTGTGGCTCGTAAGACTCCGATCAACAGATACCGCAATATTGGTATCTGTGCTCACGTTGACGCTGGTAAAACAACGACTACCGAGCGTGTACTGTTCTATACCGGTCTTTCTCATAAGATCGGTGAGGTTCATGATGGTGCAGCCACCATGGACTGGATGGAGCAGGAACAAGAGCGAGGTATTACCATTACCTCTGCTGCGACAACGTGTTTCTGGGCCGGTATGAGCCAACAGTTTGATCAGCACCGCATTAACATCATCGATACACCAGGGCACGTTGACTTCACTATTGAAGTTGAACGTTCTTTGCGTGTATTGGATGGTGCTATTGTTGTGCTCTGTGCATCATCAGGTGTACAGCCGCAGACGGAAACTGTTTGGCGTCAAGCCAATAAGTATGAAGTTCCTCGTATGGTTTTCGTTAACAAAATGGACCGTGCGGGTGCGGACTTCTTTATGGTTGTTGACCAGTTGAAGGATCGTCTTGGCGCAAATGCTGTGCCTATTAATTTCCCCATTGGTGCTGAGGAAAATTTCAAAGGGGTTGTTGACCTTGTGAAAATGAAGTCAATTCTTTGGAACGAAGACGACCAAGGAATGACTTACAGTGAAGAAGAAATTCCAGCTGATCTTCTTGAGATGGCGGAATCACTTCGTGAGCAGATGATTGAAGCTGCCGCAGAAGCAACAGAAGAACTCATGGATAAGTACCTTGAAGAAGGTGAACTTTCCACAGAAGAGATTAAACAAGGTTTACGTTTACGGACGTTAGCCAATGAAGTCGTACTTATGCAGTGCGGTTCGGCCTTTAAAAATAAAGGTGTTCAAGCGGTATTAGACGCTGTTATCGAGTACATGCCATCACCGGTCGAAGTTAAAGCGATCGAAGGTACCTTAGACGATGCCGCAGAAACCGTTGCAAGCCGAGAAGCTGATGATCAAGCGCCTTTTGCTGCATTGGCATTTAAAATTGCAACCGACCCCTTTGTCGGCACGCTGACATTTATCCGTGTTTATTCCGGAACCTTAAAATCGGGTGATAGCGTTTATAACTCGGTCAAGCAGAAAAAAGAACGGGTTGGTCGTATGGTGCAAATGCACGCCAACAACCGTGAAGAAATTAAAGAAGTATTGGCGGGTGACATCGCAGCTACCATTGGTATGAAAGATGTGACCACCGGCGATACGCTCTGTGATCCTGACAACAAAATTGTTCTTGAGCGAATGGAGTTTCCGGAACCGGTTATTTCGGTTGCTGTTGAACCTCGCTCACAAGCAGATCAAGAAAAGATGGGTATTGCGCTTGGTAAGTTAGCGCAAGAAGATCCGTCCTTCCGTGTAGAAACGGATGAAGAGTCTGGACAAACCATTATTTCGGGTATGGGTGAATTACACCTTGATATCCTTGTTGATCGTATGAAGCGCGAGTTTAAAGTAGAGGCTAACGTTGGTAAGCCACGCGTTTCTTACCGTGAAAAAATTCGTAAGACTGTGGATGCAAACCATAAATTTGTACGTCAGTCTGGTGGTCGTGGGCAATATGGCCACGTAGTCATTGAATTCTCACCATCCGATGACGATGGTCTAGAATTTGTGAATGAGATTGTTGGTGGTGTGATTCCAAAGGAATACATCCCCGCTATTGAAAAAGGCATAGAAGAGCAGATGTTGAACGGTGTTATTGCCGGTTACCCTTTGCTCGGCTTGAAGGCACGTCTGTATGACGGTTCTTTCCATGATGTGGATTCGAACGAAATGGCCTTTAAAATTGCTGCTTCTCAAGCATTAAAAGTTTATGCGCAGGAAGCTAGCCCTTGTCTTCTGGAGCCTGTGATGAAAGTCGAGGTTGTAACTCCAGAAGAATATATGGGTGATGTTATGGGTGACTTAAACCGTCGCCGCGGTCTGGTACAAGGTATGGATGATACGCCTTCGGGTAAAGTGATTCGTGCTGAAGTGCCGTTGGGTGAAATGTTTGGTTATGCCACTGACTTGCGTTCAGCGAGCCAAGGGCGTGCAACATTCACCATGGAGTTTGAAAAGTATGCCGAAGCTCCACAAAATATCGCCGATGCAGTTACAAATGCTGAAGGTTAATTTTAAACGCCAATTTTAAGAGGTTCATCGCCGTGGCAAAAGGAACATTTGAACGTACAAAACCGCATGTCAACGTAGGCACAATTGGTCACGTTGACCATGGTAAAACA
>JBLXCH010000110.1:0-10969 GCA_048265065.1 Motiliproteus sp.
ACAATCACGCACAACCGAAAACGACCTGTAAAGCAGGCCGTTTGGTTTCATCATATTATAATATTTTTGGAAAAATGCTTTCTTAGCGGGCGACTCAATACGCACACTGAACTCAACCCAGATAATAGCCAGTGTCAGATGCCACAAAAGGTGACATTGGGCTTCAATTGAAATCAATAACTTAGCAGTTTCGATTGCCAGAAAAGTTGGCACGGATTGACATAAAACATGACAAAAAACTGCAAGATAGACAGAAAAGGTGACATTTCTCAATCAGGCCGTATTTCAGGTTCTAGTAGCCCCGTAAAGAGCACTTCATTCTGTTATGTGTAACGTTTCTGAACGTTCACCTGACACGAACAAAACACTATCAGCTTCAAACTTAACCAACCTCCACTTTTTGTAACTATCACCCACGGCAAGACGGATCATGTCCCCACCGGTTGGCGGCAAGAACAGACCAGTGTATTTACCGTCATCACTGATCATTCCCAAAACTTTGAGCTCCAATGGCTCTAGCGATGATATTTGAGGGGCTGGTTGAGGTTGTTCTTTTTTTTCAAGCCTCTCTACTGTTTTAGAAGGCTTACGGGTTGCATCTCGTTCTTCCAAAAACAGCGGCTTTGCAGAAAAGGCTCCCGCATACTCCAACAACGCCCCTCCTAACTGTTCCTCAACAACTTCGAAAGACTGCTTTGCAGTTGGTACAAATTCATGGGCGGCTTCTTTTCGAGGATCAATATCAATCAGGTACATGAAGACTAATGTTGATATCAGAAAAGATACCAACAAGATTAAAAATGACAAACCTATCATGGGCTTAATGTTAGAAATCAATCCCTTCTCCACAATGCTGAGAGTACAGCTGTCACATCTATGTCAATGTCTTCAATATAAGACCGCTCACTGTCTTGTTTTGCCGTCCGTCGAACAGCGAGATCGACCAAATCAATATTTATCAAAAGCTGCTGGGATTTAATTTCATTTACGAAACTCGCAAGGTCGATGTTTTTTGCGTTAGCTTGAAGCCGCAACCGAACCTCTACTTGCTTTTCGTCACTCCCTGTTCTCGGCAAGCTTTGCATTCGTCGCACCACTAAACCATGCTTCTTTGCGAGGCCGGAAACAAGCACCTGAAGAGACGATCCCGCCAAAGAATATGTTGCTGAGTGAAGGACAGCTTCAGTTCCTTCAAGCCTAGCTGTTGCAGAAGATACATATTCGGCTATGCGTGACCTATCTCCAATCTTCCTTTTCAGGCTTTCAAGATTCTCTGCCAGATCGAAAACCTGCTGACGCGATAAGGCCACTTGTGACGCAGGTTTCCAATAAAGGAAATTGATTGCACCAATCATCAATACAGTTGTCAAGAAAACCGAAATCAGACGCTGTGAAAACGGCAGCCTACTAGGTGAACTAGAACTCAAAACTGCTCCTCCAATAACAAGCGCGCTCTAACAGTATCTAAGTCAATTTTCATTTGAATAGAGAACCTGTCTTTTCCGGTTATCGGGTCCGGTACGATTGGCGCCGACAACTGAACTGAATGAAAGATTCTTGCTTGCTCCAGTACTTGTGGTAATTTAGCTGCCTCCTCGCCATACCCAGAGAGCTCAATCGCATCACCGTGCAATTCCAATTTTTGGATCCAACTTGTGGCAGGCAACACTCCAGCAACCGTATCAAGTACTGAATTCACAGTCGTCAATCGGTGCCGTGCTTGATTGATCGCCAGTTCTTCGTTATTTAGTTGCTCAGCACTTTTTACGAGCTCCATATACTCATCGACGTCGCGTTTTATGGTTTGCAGTTCGTCCAGAAGGTCAACGTATCGAGAGCTAATATGCACCTCAGCGTAATGAAGCGTAGCTGAGGGCAGAATGATTGCTGTTAACAACACCAAAGCGGTCAGAGCATTCTGAAACGCAGGCTTTCTCGACCGCTCGTCCCATCGATGCAACATTATATTTACATTATCAATTCTTGTGCAAATGGATACCTTGCTGGGCAGCTTCCCTCCCAGGCGTAACTCCCTACAACGTTCAACAAGATCTAAGAATATAAATGTGACATCGACCAATACGGAACCGGCATCGATATTGGCCGAGCGAACATTGCACTGGAACATAACCGAGCGTGGATCGTATGGACAAATCTCAGCGAAATGACGCTGGACGTACGCCTCTAAACGATCAACCTCGGTGGCAGGCAATTCTATTGTGCGACAGAACACCTCATCAGGGTTGATCTCGACAGATAACACGTATCCGTCTTCCCATCTTGCTTTAGACGCAAGTTCATCTTGTAGAGTGAGTATGCCCGCAGCACTGCCGTCAATGTCTCTAAACCGATATCTTATGTCTGGCTTATCGTGAGAGAGCGTAAGGAATACAATTTCATTTTCTCTTGAGAAACGCCGAAGTACTTGCTCGGGGATACATCCGAGCAATCCTTCCCACCACCAAGTCAAACCTCGTAAGATACTATCTAGATTGCGGTCAACAGCCATCTTTTGCTCTCCAACAGGCCAATCTAGTAGAACCGCGTTTCATTGCGCCACCTTGGTTCAGCCAAAAATTTCGGCCATACTATTTTGGAGTCTGCAAATTCAATATTCATTTCCAATAAATCTGGAATTGCGCTGTTCCGCTGCCAGGACGAGTACCACGTGAGGTCATGAGAACCATGCGGGAGATAACGAAAATTCAAAGAACTAACACCATCAAGCAGAACCCTTTTCTCATGTAGCCGCTCGGACTCTGGTCGTCGGCCTAAGGCGTTAAGTGCCCACCACTCCATCACCAACTGCGCTCCTTCAAGATAAAAGGTGAATTCGTTTACCAATCCATCAGAAAGCTCTCTCGGATAACCCGAAAATATCTGCAAGCGCGTCGAGCTTCCATTGATTGATGAACGTTCCTCCTCCCCATTTTCTGTTGGATAAACTTCTGCCAAGACAACAATATCGGCTAATTGCCGTCGCACCAACTGCTGCACAACTATAACTTTGGAACGCGCTTCAATGCTCTTGTGGCTAGCATCCCATATCCGTGATCCAAAACTCAGCCCCCCAAACACAGAAGCAACTATTGTTCCCGCGATTACCAAGACAATCAATAACTCTACAAGAGTAAATCCAGACCGCTGATTTGTATTTAAATCTCTCATGGTAGTAACTTGGCTTTTAGACTGCGGAGTTCAGCAATCTTGCGGGCATCATGGTTGACAACAACATGAACATCGAACAAAGAAAATCTGCTGTTATCTTTAGCTTTGCTTAAAATCGTACCTTCACTGATTACAATCTCGACTTCATATCCGTTGTCCTCATTCACAATGTGGCGCCCGATTTCCAAATGGTAGAGGTTCCCGACCGAAGCAAGGTAGGACTGACCATAAAGCACACCATATGCAGTTTCATCACTTCGGTTTATCGCCACGACACCGTCAGAGAATTTGCCGTATATGGGAACAAGTATAAGGGCAAGAATGGTGATCGCGATCAAGCTTTCCAGCAGCGTAAAACCACGCGCACCTTTAACCAAAAACGCCCTGCAACCAACCAACCGCATAATCTCTCAGTCCGGCTTGCTTACGGTTACATCGCCCGTAAGCCAATCAACAATGATCTGAACCTGCTTGCCTTTTCTTTGCGCAACGATCCGCCCCCCCGTTGAACTCCCATCAGCAAAGAAACGAATTGCAGATGTATTCTCGTCTATCTGTTCCTGTCTGGCTGAGACAAAAGAAATCTCTGTCTCCTTATCGAAACAGGCGTCTTTTTTTACCCCGTCTTCGCTGCCAGCGTCACCACCGCAGTTTCCTGTGACGGCATCAAACAAAACCCGCTTCTCCGCCCCGCCAAGGATGGCGCTCATTCTCGTATCCTCAAGCATGCGGGTAACGTTCTCTATATCGCGATCAAATGAGCGCCCGCCGATAATGCCCGCCCAGTTGATTGGCGCGAAAGACAGGATTAATCCAGCAATTGCAAAAACGACCATCAGCTCAAGAAGCGTAAAGCCGTCATCCATCCGCTTTTGCACTACCAGCTTCCCAAATCCGCGTCTATGCCGTCCCCGCCTTCTCTGCCATCTGCGCCAAGAGAATAAATATCGAACTCAGCATGACTTCCAGGAATGCGATATTCGTACTTGTTTCCCCAAGGGTCGATAAGGGCGTCATCCTTCTTTAGGTAAGGACCATTCCAACCATCTGAGGATTGAGGAGATTCAATCAGCGCTCCCAACCCTTCTGTAGCATTTGGATATCTGCCAACATCAAGCCGATATAGGTCAAGCACACCTGATAAACGGCTAATCTGGATTTTCACCGTATCCGCCTTGGCGCTATCAAGATATTTGAACACTTGTGGCGCTGCTATTGCAATGATCCCGCCGAGGATAACAAGAACAACCAACAACTCGATCAGCGTGTAACCTGCTTGCTGCCGAACTTTCCGATTGGCGTAATTTTTCTGTCTAGCTGCACACATAAACCAAAAACTCATTACATTGGAATGTCATAGATACTAAGAATAGCACTAAGAATTGAACCACAAATCAGGGCAACGACAACCCCAAGTCCAATCGTTATTGCTGGCACAAGCATCTTCATGAACTGATCGATCTGACGGCTTAATTCGTTTTCCTGAATCTCAGACACTTTTACTAGCATTGATTGTATTTTTCCACTTTGTTCGCCAGCCTGTGTCATCTGCCCGACAATCGCTGGAAAGACATCGGCTGCGGCCACAGGCACAGCAATACCCTCGCCGCGTTCAATCTTGCTTCGAACCGGCCCCATCTTCTTGAATAAGTGGCGATTAGATATTGTAGCAAGAGACAGATCATATGCGCGAAGCGTGGAGACTCCAGATGTAAGAAGAACACCCAATGTCCGGCAAAACCTTACCGCATCTGCCTTACTAATCATCTCGCCCAGAAGGGGTATCGCGAGCAACCATCTGTCCCACCTCTGACGCCCGCGATCCGATCGGATATCGCGCATAAACATCATCACAATTAAAACCATCCCAATAAGCAGCAACCATCCATAGCCCTGCAAGAACTGGGACAGCGATAACATGGCCAATGTCAGTGGCGGAAGACTATCCCTTGCTTGCGCAAAAATTGGTTCAAACTGCGGCAAAACCACAGACATCAGAATCGCAATCGTAGCCATTGCAACGATCAGAACAAGCACAGGATATTGCAGCGCATTGGCAAGTTTCTGACGCAAAACCAATGCACCTTCCATCTGATCGGCAACGTCAGACATAGCTGCCTTCAGCTTTCCGCCGGCTTCGCCTGCCTGAATTAACGCGACATATTGCGGTTGAAAGAGGTTTCCCTCCGTTGCCAAGCCACCTGACAAAGTACCGCCATCATTCACATGAGCAAGAATACGCTTCGCCAAATCCGAGATAGCGCTGCTTCCCTTGATATCGGAAATCATTGCTAACGCTTTGTCCACGGGCAATGCAGCATCAATATAGGTCGACAGGTTTCTCATAAACAAAACGAGATCAGCCTCTTTCAAACGCTTGGTGCTATGCAATTCCAAACCGCCGAAGAGTCCACCACGATCATCTTGTTCTACACTGACCGGGATTAGGCTGCGTTTGCGCAGTAACTGCGTCAAAGCTTCTCTGTTTTCTGCACTTTGCCGCCCCTCACTTCTCTTTCCATTCTCGTCTATGGCCGTAAACTTGAATTGTGGCATGATCCGTTTTCCGCTTAGCGCTTCGCAACACGCAAGACTTCTTCAATCGTTGTATCACCAGTCAACACACGTCGCATCCCGTCCGAATAAAGCGTTGCCATACCCGCATCAATTGCCGCGTCACGAAGTTCGGTTACCGCAACATTCTGCATAACAAGTCGCCCAATTTCATCATTAATCTCAAGGATTTCCAACAAAGCTGTTCGGCCACGATATCCTGTTTGACCACATTTTTCGCATCCTGCCGCCCGGCAAATGTGTTTGGGAAGCTTTTGATTGCTGTCCAGTTTCGCAAGCTGAAAATGCTCTACCATTTCTGGCACAAGCGGGATCTGCTCTTTACATTCTTCGCAAAGCCGTCGCACAAGCCTTTGCGCGACAACACCAATCAGCGTCGAACTGACCAGATAGTTATCAATGCCCATATCCGTCAGACGCAAAACCGAACTGGCGGCATCATTCGTATGAAGCGTTGAAAACACCAAATGACCAGTCAAGGCGGCCTGAACCGCAATTTCTGCGGTCTCCGCATCACGGATTTCACCGACCATTAAAATATCAGGGTCCTGACGTAGGAAGGAACGCAAAACATGCGGGAATGTAAGACCGATACTTGGCTTTACCTGCACCTGATTAATGCCCGAAAGTTGATATTCAATCGGGTCTTCAACGGTCAAAATCTTGACATCAGGCGCATTAAGTTTGGAAAGTGCTGCGTAAAGCGATGTTGTCTTCCCACTGCCAGTCGGCCCCGTAACCAAAACAATGCCATGTGGCCGGGCAAACAACCGGTCAAGTTGAAATTGATGATCCACCGATATGCCAAGAGCATCAAAAGACAACCTTACAGCATTGCGATCCAGCACCCTTAAAACAACGGTTTCGCCACCAAACCCCGGAATGATGGATACACGTAAATCAACAGGTGCCCCCCGCACACTGGTATTTACCCTGCCATCCTGCGGCAACCGTCGTTCTGCGATATCCAAATTGGCCATAATTTTGATGCGCGAAACCAATGCTGCATGCATCGACAATGGCGGGCTCATGACCTCTCGCAGACGACCGTCAAGACGGAACCGAACCCTAAGCATATTTTCAAACGGTTCGACATGGATGTCTGATGCCCGCATCTCGACAGCGCGGGCAATCATCTGTCCCACCAGACGGATAACCGGCGCCCCACTGGCCAAATCGCGTAGCCGCGCAACATCCGCGGCAAGATCAATGCCATCATCCGCCCCCATCGCCGCGACAGAAGATATTTCCTCAAACGATCCATGAACACGCAAAATCGCTTGTTCCAGTTCCGCTGGGATGGCTATTCGGGCCTTAACCTTCTTACCCACAAGGTTTTGAACAGCTTGCAGAACAAACTCGTTCAACGGATCCGTCAGGGCGACTAAAACGCAATCATCATCCTCAAAAAGGATCAGCGCCCCTGCATTTCGCAAGAATTCCGGGCGAAAATGTTCTCCAAGAATAACCGTATCGGGAACATCTTCTTGCAACATCAAATCAAGGCCAAGCACGTTGGCTATCGCGCGGGCCAGATCCCCCTCAGAAACGAGACCAAGCTTGGGCATCAGACGATGCAATGGCTCGTCTGTTTCCTGCCGCACAGAACGCGCACGCAGCAATGCACCTGCGTCAAGCTTCCCCGTTTCAACAAGCCTCTCACCAAGCGCTTCTTCAAACGCTTTCAAGTCTGCAATAAGCGGCACCTGTTTCCCCCAATCCCCTTATTTATCCGCTCACAAGCGGACCATGTAGCCAAATAATCCAGCACGCCAACGCCAAATAGCTCCCAAACGGCACCATATCATCCGGGCTGGTCTTACGCCCCTTACCAAACACAAGCACATGCACAATCAGACCCGTGATTGCCGCAACCAGAATAACACTTCCCAATCCCTGCCAACCGACCCAGGCACCAATCGCCCCCATAAGCTTGACATCACCAAACCCAATGCCTTCCTGACCGCGCGACTTTTTGTAAAGCCAGCGGACAAACCACATACCTACCGCTCCAACGAAGGCACCAATCCCGATATCACTCAAGCGTTCCGGGTACCAAAAAAACGACACCGCAATTCCGCCAACGAGAAGGAACAGAACCCCAATATCGGGCAGAATGAAATTCTCAAGATCAATGATTGCAAGCACAAGGAGCCCCCAGCCAAGCAGCACCCCGACAACCAACAAGCCCCCCGGCAAAGTATAAAACGCCCAAATAACAATACCCAAGGCCCCAAGCTCAATAAAGGTATCGCGTTTGGAAAAACGTACCCCACAATGACGACACCGCCATCTCAAAACCACGGCACTCAGCACTGGCATCAAATCCAAGGCATCAAGCGCACGCCCACATTCATCACAATGCGAACGCCCCAGAACAAACCCTTCCCCTCGCGGCCAGCGAACTGTTAAAACAGCAATGAAACTTCCGACAAATGGTCCTATAACAATCAGAAAGCTGGCCAGTATATGGCTCATCGGCAACGGTTTTCCTTAACGAACATGGTCCCGTGAAAGTCAGCATATCCGACATACCGCCGAACAACACAACCGTCGAGGATTCTTTTCCTCCCCCTGCGCGCAACAGTTGCTCGACGCGGGGTTACGCCTTGCTGACCGTTATGTTTGGCCTTCTTCTGATTGGCATGATCGCCGGTCATTTCGGAATGCTCGTACGCACAGATATCGCGCACAGCAGGAACCTGCAACTTACAGCCCAGGCTGACGCAACCATAGATGCTACCGCTCTGCGCGTCGCGCATGGTTTTCTGACCGAAAGGGGACAGGGTTTCTGGCAGGCCGGCGGTGCTGTTTATGCTTGGCACGAAAACGCATTTGACATCCGAATGACCATCGAAACCGATAACGGCGCAACAGGTCAGACAAACAACTCAATCCTCTCAGCTCCGCTTTTGACCGAACTTATAATTGCTCATGGACGTTCTGCTGACCAAGCCAAGGCCATCGCCAATGATATCCTCGCCATCTCGCAAAGCCCCAGCAGCCCCCTTCAACAGGATAATTCTACATCACCACCCAAGATCGACAGCGATGCGAGCAATTCAAGGCGGGCACAGCTTCTGTCAATTGACGGCATGGATGATGGCCTCGTCAACAGCCTCATCCATCTTATGCCAAGCCTATCCACCTCATCGCGTTCTGTCAGTCAGACACCTCAAGACGAAAAAACCATCGAACCTTCCTTCGATGACAAGGTTTCTGCAACCGCTTCTGAAAGCCAAAATGGAATTGCTAGACTAACTGACGCCGACAAAACTCAACAATCACCGCTCTCGGCGATCAAGATGAAAATACGACTTCAGCGATCCGGGAAAATCATTCGGAACGTCACTGTTCGGATTATACTGACTGGCCCCAAGGAAGCACCGGTGCAGATTATTAGGATGTAAAGCAGGTCCCGTACTTGTTTTGGACTGTTCTCCCATCAACAATTAAATCTGTCCCCTTTTTCCTGTGCCCTTTTTCCTGACGGGTCCTAAGGAAGCACCCGCTAGAATTATTAGGATGTGAATAGGATGTCCTTAACCTGGTGTGCCGACCGCTTCATCAGTGAATACATCTACGCCCGTTTTCTTTCGCAAAACTTTAGACAACTAAGATTCATTTCTTAGATAATACCAACTTGGATATTCTACTACTTCAGCTCCGTTCTTGAGCAAATTCTCTTTTGTTGTTTGATTTTCTGCATCTGACCCGGGCTCATAATATAGAAGAGTAACAGATGTCCCTGCCACTGATATTCCGCTTGAGAATAGCGTAAATGAAGCAGCACTGAACCCTGTTCCCTGTTGGTTATGAGAACAGCGTACAAATACGGCACCTATCTCTGTCATATTTCTCCGAATACGGTTTATATCGCTGTTCAGCAGATCGCTCCGAGATACTTCTTCATCGCTGTCTACCCTGGAACTGACAAATTCAATCTGTTTGTCGTTTTTGCACACTTCTAGAATATCAACGAAATTGGCCCTCTTCTCTTTAAACAAGGTACTAGCTTGATCCCTTGTTAGATCAGATCCTTTATCACACCCTAGAAGGGCAAAAATCATAAACAGAAACATAAACCGTCTATTGCTAAGGCTGGTAATATTTATTTGCATAATCCCACCCATTCATAATATTCATTGCATCCCCTGGATTATCCCCCCACGAAAGGTTTAACACCCTTGTTTGCAACCTTGTAACGCTATTGGGCGTTAACATCCCGCCGAGATTGCCTGCCATCTGGTTCGCTGCTAATGCAAGTCCGCCAATACTTCCCCCGTCTTGCATGAATACTTGATATGCACCCGCACCGGTCATTGTTGTTTGCATATTAAAACCAAATGCGTTTGCCACAATTCCAAAATGCACATTGCCGAACTCATCACGCAGTTCTCTTGAAAATTCAGCTTTAAGCAAGTCTTCATTGGTCTTGTAATCCCACAACCCCCCCATACTGACATGGTCAATGAAGCTTAATAAGCTCATGTTGCGTGCTTTCGCAATATTTGCGGATATATTGATGCCTCCAACTGCAAGCAGTGCCCCATATTTTTGCTGAAACACTTTCTCTGACAAAGTTACTTGAGTTCCCAGTTCGTGCACTAAACCTATAAACTGACTAACAGCTTCATAGCGTTCTTGCCAACTCTCTGGCGAAAACATGGAACTCATCCAGTCTCGCCTCGACACCCCAATAAATTTATCAGGATTCGCATCAAAGAACGCTGCGCGTTTGTTATTATATCCACCACTCAGGAAGTTATCGACCTTCTCCCAGAATGATAGTTCCCCCTCGACCGCTCTAGGATTTGAGAGCTCTTGCGAGCTCTTTCCGCTTCGACTGGGCGAATGATCACTCCCGCCCCCGACGGGACTACCATCGGGATAGCTTTCCCCACTCATATCCCGCCCCGGTCCATAATCACCGCCATCTTCCCAGAACCCTGTTGGATCTGTGTAGGAAAGCGGATTATTTCGCACATAGGCGTATCGGTTGAAGCTTTGGCTTACTTTTGGATCCGGCACGTTCGGATCGGGGCTGAGCATACGGCCCAGCTCCGGATCATAGATACGGCCATTCATATGGATAATGCCAACTGCGTCAAGCTGCTCATGCCCGGTAAAGCCACGTGGTGTGTCGACTGGACGGATCGACAGAAGGGCTGCTTCCCATGTTGCCTCGCGGCGTGCACCATGGGCGTCATAAGACATCGCCTCACTG
>JBLXCH010000111.1:0-10751 GCA_048265065.1 Motiliproteus sp.
CTGCAGGCCGTGTGTTCATCCTTGACCGGAGTAGTGTTCGATGTCCGTCGCCACGCTGGATGATGCGGTGGCCGGAGTGCCACGCACGGCCATTCAGCGGCGTGCATTCGAGGTATTGTGCTCGTTGGCCGAGTTTTGCGACCAGCACCGCATCCGCTATTACCTGGTCGGCGGCACCTTGCTCGGCGCGATGCGCCATGGCGGCTTCATTCCGTGGGATGACGACATCGACATCGCCATCCCTCGTCCGGATTACCAGCGGCTGCTGGCAATGATCGATCGCTTACCGGCGCCGCTACAGGCTGTGCACCCCTCGTGCGATGCAGCCACTCCCTATCCGTTCCTGGTGGTTCGGCATGCCGGATCCCGACTGGTGATCGACTATGCCCGACCTTTCGATCGCGGTATCGGGGTGGATGTGTTTCCTCTGGATGCAGTGCCGGAGGCCGCATGGCGAAGATGGATTCTATTTAGGTTGCTGCGAATAATGCGTTCGGTCTCGATGAATAAGCAGCGCGGTTATTACCGACGATCGGTGTCACGTATTGGGCGGGTTTCATTCGTATTGCTCTCGGCTATTAACAAGTTCTTGCCGGCGCGTCTGATCTATTGGGCCTACGACAGAGTCGTGGCGCGCGGCGACATGGATCAGAGCACTTTGGTTGGGAATCTCTACGGGCTTTATGGTGCCCGCGAAGTGGTCGAAAGGTCAGTATTCGCCAATGGTGTATGGGTGGAGTTTGAAGGTATGCATTTCAAAGCGCCCGCACGTCCAAGTAGGTATTTGGAGACAGTGTATGGGGATTTCCGTTGCCTACCACCCTTGCATCAGCGGCATTCGGGACATCGAATTAGCGAAGTGATGATTGGTTAATAGGTTTGTAGGAAGGTGGCATAAGCGCCTTCAATGTAGGGGATACGCATGATGCAAAAGAAATTTGGGGTTCCCGTTGCTCGTTACCTGTACTCGAGGAGTCTAGACTATCTAAAGAAATATAATCCCCATTCAGCTCGGGTCATTCCAGAATCTTCTGTGGCTCCTATATTTCTGTTGCATACTGGCGCATCGCTTAATGGCGGCGGTATTGACCAGATCAAGTCTTGGCTTCCGTTGTTCGAGCGGATCGGTATCGAATACCTTGTGGTAACACGGATGATGGAAGTATATGAGAAGATGCGCTGCCAATATGCTCATGTACCAGTATCATTGGTGACGAATTCAGTCGATGCTGACACGCTGTTACAGCGTTTTTCCTCGCTGGCGGCATTCTTCTACGTTTCCAATACGGCTAATAATAATCAATTTCTGCGTTACCCTGAATTTCGACATATTTTTCTTGGACATGGTGATAGTGACAAAAGCGCGAGTGTAAACCGTCTCTTCAAGGTCTATGACGAGATATATGTTGCCGGTCAGGCGCACATCGACCGCTTTAGCAGTGCAGACTTCGATACATCCGGGATTTTGTTCAAGATCATCGGCCGTCCGGATGCCGTTGACTTGCTGAGATATGCGGAAGAACAGCCGCGTGCGGTAAATCGTATCGTGTACCTGCCAACTTGGGAAGGTTATCATGTCGATCAAGAGTACTCATCTCTGCCTATCGCCCAGCGCGTGTTGGAGGAAGCGAACCGAATTAGCAAATTACCCATAATTGCCAAGCTTCATCCAATGACTGGGTCAATGCAACCGCAACTTCACGATATTGATCGCCAGCTATGCGATACCTTGGCTTTCGGAGAGGGAGGGGTTCATTTCGTCGATCGTCACAGCAAACTGACCGATGCTCTGGCCCCTGGTGGGATCTACGTTTGCGACATATCAGCAGCAGTCTCTGAATGTTTGGCAGTTGATCAGCCGATCTTCGTATATATACCTAAGAATCGATCCATTCGCATCGCTAGCGGAAAAATGAGCTATGCCGATTATACGTACGTTTACAGCAGCACAGAGGAGTTCGCTAACAAGCTGAAGCAAGTGCTCGGAGGTGATGACTACCTAGCTCCGGCAAGAAAATTGGCACGGGAATATTTCATTAGTCCGCAGGCTACGATTGGCAAGGCATTTGAAAATGAATTGCGATCCGTTGCGGCCCGTAATTGGCAAGCGGCGACGACGGCGTCTACGACAGTTGAGTCTGCAATAAATGATTGGCCTTTGCCAGGTACCTGCGCAGCCTGCGGTTCTGAGGCGTTGTCGAACCAGACTATCACTTGCGAGGTGCAGGCGACTAAAGGCAAGACCTGTAAATTTGTCATTTGCGATAGCTGCGGCTTTGTCAGCAATCCGCACAATTTGCACAACTATTTGGAGTCTGGATTTGGCCCTACCAGCATCCCTCAGATAGGGACGCGAGCCGGCGATGGAGTGCAGCCGCGCCGGGAATACCGGATTGCGGAAATGGCAATCGATATTCTGTCGCGGCGCTCTCCCGGGCTTTCGCCGAAAGTGCTGGTTTTTGGTCCCGGTCTGTCTCGGGACCACGCGCTGATCGCGGCGCGCTTGCCTGTCGCCAGGGTAGCGGTGACGGATATGGATAACTTTCAAGCCGCTTCGGACTTCGTGCCGCTGGATGAGAGCAGGCAGAAATTCGACATTGTTGTCGCCTCGGAAGTCATAGAGCATTTCACTGACTTGGAGAAAGATTTCACTAATCTGCTTTCCAAGGTGAAGGATGATGGTCTGGTGGTTGCCGGCACCAATATTTGTGATGGTTGGCCGCTGCACCGGCTGGTTTACCCCTTCATCACCGG
This sequence comes from Motiliproteus sp., assembly GCA_048265065.1. Lineage (GTDB taxonomy): Bacteria > Pseudomonadota > Gammaproteobacteria > Pseudomonadales > Balneatricaceae > Motiliproteus. Next base: position 2,755 of record JBLXCH010000111.1, read on the forward strand.
TCACACGTCTTACTATACCGGTCGCTCACTGCAGGCTGTGGCTCGGCGCTTCGGTATGACAGTGGACTTTCGTGTACCGGCGATTGCATTCGCCAGTGCCGGCCCGCGAAAGCGCTACGTGTTCTTCTACCGTGACCCGCTTATCGGCGAGTGCATCTCGCAGTACTTCGCCGACCATCATCTGGCACCCTCTGAATGAGTAAGGTCAGGGTTCTGGTCTTTCCCTGCGGTAGCGAAATCGGGCTTGAGATCGCGGCTGCACTCGGACAGTCCCTGCATGTGGAGCTATACGGTGCTTCCAGTCGTGAGGACTATGGATCGTTGGCGTTTGCCAGGTATGCCGAGGTGCCCAATATCGCCTCCCCGGATTTTGATATTCGCTTTGCCCGTTTGTTGTCCGATTGGTGCATCGACCTGGTTTTCGCCACCCACGATAGCGGGCAGGCATATCTGGCGCCCCGGATTGCAGACTGGGGGGGCTGTCTGGTCAATGGTGATTCCGAGTTGGCACGGATTGCACGCAGCAAAGCAGCTACCTATGGGCTGTTTGGCAATATGCCCTGGTGTCCGCATGTATATGAGGGCATCGACAGCATTGACAGTTGGCCAGTGGTGGTCAAACCCGACCAGGGGCAGGGAGGACAGGGGGTTCGCCTGGCTCATACGGCTGATGAGCTGGCCGTAGCATTGGCTGCAACGCAACAGCCTCTGATCTGCGAGTATTTGCCGGGTGAAGAGTTGACCGTGGATTGTTTTACCGATCGTCATGGCCGCCTCTTGTATCTTGGCCCACGCAGCCGCGAGCGTATCGTGGGCGGTATCGCTATGTGTTCACGGCGGGTTGCGAGCGATGCCCGGCTAAGGCAGGTTGCCGAAAGCATCGGCCAGCGCCTGAGTCTGCGCGGCCCGTGGTTCTTTCAGCTCAAACGTGATCGGCAAGGTCAGTGGAAACTGTTGGAGTTGAGCAGCCGTCTGTCGAGCAGCTCGGTTATGCAACGTGCGAGTGGGGTGAATCTGCCACTGATGGCGGTGCAGGATCATATGGGGCGTGACCTGACCGTGCTGGAGGATATTCGAGTCTCACGGGTCGAGCGCCGGTTGGCGACTAGCGCAGTGCTGGATTATGACTTCGATACTGCTTGTTTCGATCTGGATGACACGCTGTTGTGCGATGGTATGGCCAACCCATGCGCCATGCGCCTGGCCTATCGCCTGCTGCAATTGGGTAAACGGCTGGTGCTGTTGACCCGGCATCCCGATGATCCCTTGCCAGCGTTGGAGGCCGCGCATATTTCGGCCACGCTGTTCGAGCGTATCGTTCACTTGCGTCAAGGGGAACCGAAGTCTGCTTATATTCCGTTGCCAGCGATCTTCATTGATAACCACTTTCCTGAGCGCCTGGAGGTTTCTCGCCGCCTGGGTGTGCCAGTGTTCGACGTGGATACGTTGGATTTATTGATTCCCTGATAACCAGATATTTCAAGGGGGGGGGATGAAGTTTGGAGTACTGAATTTCTCATATGCAGGCTTCAAGCATTTTGAGAGTGCCCTTCAGCGAGAAGGATATTACACCGTCAATATTGGTGATTACATGCAGACCTTGGCGATGCGCGAAAAATGGGCAGAACTGGGGATCGGTGCTGATGCAGTTTTATCTGTGGATCGAGATACGATAAAGGCATATCGAGGAGAGGCTGTCGTTTTACCTGTCAATGCCTGCTTTTATGAGCATTGTTTTCCTTTTCCGGAAAATATTATCCCTGTTTTTTATGGATTTCAGGCGCGTGAAGGTGTGATTGCGAAGAATGTTGATTATCTGAAGCGCTATGAACCCATCGGCTGTCGAGATTTACATACCGTAGAGTTGATGAGGCTGCATGGTATTGAGGCATTTGTCAGTGGCTGTGTGAGCTTGACGTTTTCTCCCCGTGACGCTGTTGTCAAGGAGGGGGATGGCTCCATATTTTTGATTTATGGTGAAGGCGCTGGTGTTTTTCCTGGGCAGGTTATGCCTTTTGTCCCTCAACGGTTCCTTGATCGAATCAGATTCTTGTCACACAGAAAGCCTGTGCACGAGTACCCACTTGGAATTGAGCAGATGGTCTTAACAGAGGCTTATGCAAAAGACATCTTCCGGCTGTACAGGGAGCAAGCCGAGTTGGTCATCACTCCACTTCATCATGTTGCAACGCCCTGTTGGGGTTCTAACGTGCCGGCTATCATGGTGCGTTCAAATCGCGACACCCGCTTTAGTTTTCTTGAAACTCTATGGGAAGTATATTATCCGGAGAGCTTCAGCCGCATAAATTGGTCGGCAGGTGGGCCGGATCTGCAAGGCTTCAAATGTGAGTGGAATCGAGGCTTCCTTCAGCAGCTCCAGCGTGTGTTACGTTTGCACGGATATGATCTTGAAGAAAGTATGGGCGGATGTAGCGTCGTCAGCCAGGTATGTAGAGTGCTTTGAGCCTTGTAGAGGGTATTTATGCGTGGCCAATCCGATTCTCGTGGTAATCGCACGATGCTTCCAGCAGCCTTTTCTGACTTGTCCATTATTTTTCATGGCGAAGACAATTTTGTAGATATTCATCCCGACGCCAGGATAGGCCCTTTACGGCTGGAGTTTCATGGTTCCCATTCCCGTTTTATTGTCGGACCTACCTATGCAGAGGAAAAACAGAAGGCATTCTCATCTACTGTCCGGATTGGGGAGGATTGCGAGGTCAGGATTGGTTGTAATGTCAGTACCACTGCACGATGCTTCATCGGTGTCAGTGAAGGTGTGTGTTTAACCATTGGCGATGATTGCATGCTGGCTAGTGGAGTCCAGCTTCGGGCCGATGATAGTCATACGATATTTGATGTCAGGACGGGGATGCGTGCCAATCCATCCCAAGACATAGTTATTGGTAGTCATGTCTGGCTTGCTGACGGTGTTCGTGTTCTAAAGGGTAGCCGTATTGGCGATGGTAGCGTAATCGGGATGGGGAGTGTTGTAACCGATGTCATTCCCAATAACTGCGTTGCAGTAGGTTCGCCCGCTCGTGTCGTTCGCCGAGATATTGCATGGGAAAGGTCTTGTTTATGGCCATCCCGGCATCCGCCGGCTTACAAGCCGGATGCCAGTTTTGTTGAGAGAACAGGGTATTGGGGGCTAACAGAGGATTGATTCTGCGCAGCCGGGCAGTAAGTGGTCGTGAATTGTGATTGAGAGCACATTAGGCTTGATCGTTGGCCCTGATAGGCTGGGTTACAGCTTTTCCTATCCACTGGATTGATGAGATAGATATGGATTTGGAGTCAGGGGCCGCAGTTGAAGCGATGCGGAAAGGTCGCTGGCAGGAAGCCAGAGAGTTGTGGCTGGTTTGCCTGGGGCACGCTCAAGCGTTGAGTGCACATGACTACAACGCTTGTGCACGTGTCCATGAGCGGTTGGCTGATTGGGACATGCATCGGAGCGTCGTACATCAGGGGTTACAGTTATTTCCGCATGATCCGGCACTGCGGCGGCGTGAACTATTGGGCCAGGCACTGGATTGTCTAATGCAAAAAGAATTGGATAAGGCCGAGACATTTCTGGAGTCTGCTGGGCAGATAGCCGTCGTATCGGATTGGTCTTGTGCGTTCAGTTATTGGAATAGCCATGTGTTGCTGGCCCGGCGTTTGGTGGGGATATCCGATCGGTTGGAACGCCTCATGGTGATCTCCGATTCTGCACTGTATCGAGAAGGTCACTTGATGCCCCATCGGATAGTCGGTCTTCTGGAGGCTATTGGGTGCATGGCGTGGCGCGAAGCTGATAGAAAGATATTTGCTGAGAGGCTCGAACCTTTAGTGACTGCAATTTCCAGTTATGACACTGCTCTGAGTGATATTGGGGAGGATCGGGAACTGGAGGAGGAAATCACGAGCTTCGCTCATTTTTGCCAGGGTCGTATGACACATCTGGCAGAGTTGCCTGCCGGTCATTGTGAGTTTTTGGCCCGGCTATTTATTGGCTATGGCCATGTCGAATTGTATCTCTACTTGCGCCAAGCTTTTGTTCGGAAAATTGAAGGCTTGACTCATGCGGACAATATATTGCCGCTGGTCTATCAGGTTGCGCAGGCGAATGAGAGTGGAGATTATCAGGCTTATACTCGCCTGAGGGCATTAAAGGGAGAGATGGGCTGGACATCCCTGGGCAGGAGAAAGATCGACCACTACTTTCGCTTGTCTGCTCTTTACTATGCGCAAGAGAGCGATGCTTTACCTTTTCCTGCGATTGACGAGGATTTTCATCGTTATGTGAGCGGTAAGCGTGTGGCTATTGTCGGTCCAGTAGACGTAGGGCTGGATAGTGGTGCGGAAATTGATGGCTTTGATATTGTCGTACGCTTTAATCATCGTCATGGTATCGGTTATGAGCCTAGAAGGTTTGGCAAACGCACGGATCTTTCTTGGTACGTTAGGCCCATCCTTGAAACTGAAAGTCCCGCGTGGGGGATGTTGGATGGCATGGCGAACCTAGAATATGCGATAACCAGCAAAAACTCATGGAGTCACTGCAAGTGGCTTGAGCTTGTTCCCTGCCGCAGGCGGGAAAGTCTCCATTGCATGTCATACCTTGGAAATCCGATGATGATCGGGTATCCGCATGCGGTACAACGTACATTACTGGATCTTCTTAGATTCAGGCCAGAGTATGTCAAGATTTTTTCATCTGACATGTATACCGGTATGGCTTATCGGAAGGAGTACATGCGCGATTTGTCTTTGGGGACGAAGGGAGGCAATGCTTTGTCCTTCTTTAGTCTGCACGACCCGGTCAGCAACTTTCTATTTATGCAGCGTCTTGTCCTAACGAAACGTATAGACGTGGATGAGGTGTTGGCCAGGGTGCTGACGATGACGGTGCTGGAATATATGAAGCAAGTGCGCCTGTGTCATGTTGGTTAAGGTGCCTGATTTCTAGAAGAATTCAAGAGAGTGAAATATATGCTTGATGCAATGAAGCCACTGGTGACAGTGGCAATGCCTGTTTACAAGTCGGACTATCTTGAAGAAGCTCTGGAAAGTGTGCTGGCACAGACATATAGGCCGCTGGAGTTGGTGATCTGTGATGACTGTCGCGGTGATGAGGTGCGCCAGGTTGTCGAGCGCTTTACGCCCTTGGCGGACTTCCCGATTAGATACTTGCATAACGAAAAGCGCTTCAATGAAGTCTTCAACCTGAAACGATGTATCCGGCTTGGGCAGGGCGAGTATGTAAAGTTCTTGTATGACGACGACGTGCTGCACCCTGAGTGCATCGAATCGTTGTTGGCTGCCATGCTTGCCGATCCAGGCGTTGTCATGGCGAGTTCGCGGCGCAGGCGGATTGATGAGCAGAGTCAGCCGCTTCCTGATGTTCTTGCCACGGCCTTTCCGTTCATGGGCGATGTCCTTGTCGAGGGGGAGGATCTGGTTTCTTTCCTGGCGGAGTACACGATCAATTTCATCGGTGAGCCGAGTACCGTCATGTGCCGCCGCGCAGATGTGCTCGCCATGGACAAGAACCTGACGGTGCTCAATGGCAAGCGGATTTACTGGGTAGGCGATCTGGCGATATATGTGAAGTTGCTGCGCAATGGCCGTCTGGCGATGTTGTCGCGGCCCCTGTCCGATTTCCGGGTGTCGCGGGAGCAGTTCAGCCAACTTGGCCGCGATCAGCCCGGTGTTGGTGAGAAGAGCCACGCCGATTTCCGCCAGGCTATTCGCGATCTGGGCTGGTATCGCACCAACGAAGACAACCGTTTTGTGCGAGTGGCGCCGATCACCCAGCTCAAGGCGCGGGTATTCAAGCCAGTCAATTTGCTCGCAGCCATTCAGCGAGCTGGAGGCCTGGGCAGTGTGCCGTTGTCTGCCTGGCTGGGCGAGCGGTGGCCCAGGGATGTACAGCAGGGGCTGATCGATCAACGTCTGCAAGCCAATGCTGGCGGACCGCGCATTGCGATAATGCTGCTCGATGGCAACGGCGAGGCGGAGGCGGTCGAGCGGACGCTGCTCAGCCTGGAACGCAAGAATCGATATCGCAATCTGGACATTCGCGTGGTCTCGCCATTGGCTTTGCCGAGCATCGGCGGACGGGCTGAAGTCTTACCGCTTGCCGATGGTCAGGAAGTGGCTGCACTCAATACCGCGGCTGCCTCCTGCGAGGCCGATTGGTTGCTGGTGGTGGAGGCGGGCGTTGAATTTACCATCAGCGGCCTGCTGATTGCGGCGCTGGATTTACTAGGTGCTCCCGACACCTGCCTGGCTGTGTATGCGGATGAACTGATGCGCCTGGAGGATGGTGGGTATGGGGTTGCTCTGCGCCCGGATCTGAACTTGGACTTGTTGCTCAGCTTTCCTGCAGGGCTTTCCAGGCACTGGCTGCTGCGCCGTGAGGTTCTGTTGGAGCATGGCGGTTTTGCTGCGGAGTATGGCGAAGCGTTCGAGTTGGAATACCAGTTGCGTCTGATCGAGCGCCATGGCCTGGCTTGTATCGGTCATATCAGCGAACCGCTTCTGACCAGCGATGCCTCCACCCTGCGGGATAGCCCGCAAGAGCGAGCGGTGATCGAGAGACACCTGCAAGCTCGGGGCTACGGGCAGGCCAAGGTAGGGAGCCACCTGCCGGGGCGCTACGAGCTGGACTACGGACATGCGCAGTTGGGCTCGGTGAGCATCTTAATCGTGGTCAGGGATCGTTTGCCGCAAATCCAGCGCTGCATGGAAACCCTGCTGGAACATACCGATTACACGAACTACGAGGTGCTGTTGCTCGATCAAGGCAATCAGGATCCGCAGATGCTTGACTGGCTGGCGGGCGTGGAGGCCATGGGCGCTGAGCAATTGCGGGTGTTGCGCTTCGATGCTGCGTTATCACGTCCGGCCCTTTGCAATCAGGCAGCTCAGCAGGCGCGGGGGGACTTTCTCCTGTGGTTGGGCGATGGTGCGGGCATCATGGGCAAGGGCTGGTTGCAGCAACTGCTCAATCACGGCCAGCGCTCGGAAGTCGGTGCGGTGGGCGGCAAGCTGCTATCGGCGGATGGCAAGGTGCGTCACGCGGGGTTATTGCTCGGTCTTCGCGGGCCTGCCGGGCGTGCCTTCGAGGGCGCCTCGTTCGACGCGGCTGGCTATATGCAGCGTTTGCAGGTCGAACAGAACTATTCGGCCCTCAGCGGTGAGTGCCTGATGGTGCATCGTGAGCTTTTCCTACAGATCGGCGGTTTCGATGAGGCGCCTCTGCTGGCGCGCTGGTCGGACGTGGACTTCTGTCTGCGGTTACAACAGGCAGGTTATCTGAATGTCTGGACGCCACGGGTACAACTGTTAATGGACGCTCCTCCAGAAGCTGCGTCGGCTGTGGAGGAAGATGATGCGATGTATGGGCGCTGGCTACCTGTCCTGGCCCGTGACCCTGCCTATAACCCCGGTTTCAGTTTGCAGGCCGAGCAGGGGTTCAAACTGGCTGATCCGCAGCTGTCCTGGCAGCCCCTGCAGTCCTGGCGGCCTTTGCCAGTCGTCTTGGGCCACTATGCGGACCGGCATGGGTGTGGACATTACCGGATGATCCAGCCCTTCAACGCCATGCGTGATGCCGGCTTGATCGATGGGCATCTCTCCATGAGCCTATTGCCGCCCGCCGATCTGGCCCGCTATGCGCCTGATGTCATTGTGTTGCAACGGCTGGTGGGAGATGAGCAGTTGGACTCGCTTCGCAGAATGAAGGCGTTCTCGAATGCATTTAAGATCTTCGAGCTGGACGATTATCTGCCGAACGTGCCCCTTAAGAGCATCCACCGCCAGGACATGCCCAAGGATATCCTCCGCAGCCTGCGGCGAGGGCTTGGCTATGTCGATCGTTTCGTGGTTTCCACCCAGCCACTGGCGGAAGCCTTTTCGGGGCTGCATGGGGACATCCGTGTCATCGAGAACCGGCTTCCAGTCGACTGGTGGGGGCAGCTTCGGGGCAAGCGGCGTGCCGGGAACAAGCC